>CALXHN010000104.1 GCA_944388105.1 uncultured Gemmiger sp.
TTTCTGATGCACAACCAGGATACCTTCCGCACCGGC
This sequence comes from uncultured Gemmiger sp., assembly GCA_944388105.1. GTDB lineage: Bacteria > Bacillota > Clostridia > Oscillospirales > Ruminococcaceae > Gemmiger. The sequence goes on from CALXHN010000104.1 coordinate 37, forward strand.
TTCTGGGACGATTACTCCCAGTCCCTGGTCTTTGCCCGCATTCTGCAGATGCAGCAGGACCAGAGCGCCCCCGGCGGGTTCCTGGGCAGCTACACCGGCCAGTTCGGCGATACCCAGAACCGCTACCTCTACCGGGAAAACACCCCCGTCACCCCCGACCAGTACCTGAGCTACACCCACCAGTCGGGGCTGCAGGGGCTGGGGTTCGGGGTGCTCAACAAGGTGTTCTCGGTCTGGCAGGACAACGGCGAAGCCCGGGAACGGATGCTCTACGCCGCCAACAGTATTTTGTTCTACGCCGTGTCCCTCTGCCTGTGCATCGGGCTGTGGCGGACCTTCGGCGCCCCGGCGGCCATGGGCTGGATGGCGGCGGTGCTGCTCTCCCCCTGGGTGCAGCGGGGGATGAAGGACCTGTACTGGTGCCTGTGGACCTGGCTGCTCCCCGCTCTGGCGGGGCTCATCCTCTGCGCCGCCACCAAAAAGCGGCATACCACCCCTTCCTGGGCCTATTTCCTGGTCTTTGCCGCCGTGTGCGTCCGGTGCATGTGCGGGTTTGAGTTCATCTCCGCCTTCCTCATCCTGGCGGAAGTGCCCCTCTTCCTCTGCTGGGTGCTGGCCCTGGGCCAGAAACGCCCCGCCCGGGGCTGGTTTTTCCGCATGGTCCGCACCGGCTTTGCCGCCCTGGCCGGGGTGGCGGCGGCCCTGGCCGTCTGGCTGGTGCAGAGTTACCTGTATTTCGGCACCTGGGCCGGCGCCTGGGACAACGTGGTGTCGGCGGCCCTGCGCCATACCACCGGCGGCACCGCCACCGCGGCGGCCATGCTGGACCGGTACTTTGTGCAGGGGGAAGCCGTGCTGCAGCTGGGCCCGGTGGGCATCACCCCGCCGGTGTGGCTGGGCATCTGCGCCGCCTTCTTTGTGCTGGCGGCGGTGGTGCTGGCGGTCCGCCGCCGCGCCCTGCCCCCGGCTTATGCCGGGTTGGCGGCCCTCTTCCTGCTGGGTCTGGCGGCCCCCATCAGCTGGATGGTCCTGGCCCCCGCCCACTGTGAACCCCACCCCCATCTGATTCCCATGCTGTGGAATTTCGCCTTTGCCCCGGCGGGGGCGGCGGCCATCGGCGGTCTGCTCCGGCTGATGGTACAAAAAGCCCCGGCGCCTGCTGCGGCCGCACAATCCCCCGCCCAACCCGGAAAGGAGGACCCCCATGCCGGAACCCCGTGACCAATTCTTAGTGCAGAAGTACACCCTGCTGCCCCTGCTGGCCCGGGACGGCATGGTTTCCTGTGTTCTGCTGCTGGTGCTCAGCGTGGCCCTGCCCGCCGCAGATGCGGTCTTTTTCCGCCAGCGGGACGCCTACCTGCCCGGTACGGTGCTGGGCTTTGTCATGGCGGTGCTCCTGGGAACGTGGGCGGTCGTCTGCCTGGTGCTGGCCCGCCGCCGTGACCTGGACCCCGAATGGCTGGACCTGTGCGCCCGCACCATCCAGGCCGGACCCTTTGCCCCCGGCGCCGGACCGGACCTGCCCCCCGGTACGGTGGCCCATTTCTGGGAGATGCCCACCCCGCCGGTGCGGGCGGTGTCGGTGGGGGTGATCCTGCTGCCGGCGGCGGTGCTGCTGTCGGTGTTTCTGCCCCGGTACCGGGCCGGCGCCCGGACCATCGAGGAAAACAAAGAGCTGGCCACGGCCGGACTGGAATCGGTGGCCGAGACCCTGGAGGACGGGGGCTGCACCGACGTGTGGTACAGCGACCCCAGCGACTTTTACGCCGAGTACGGGTATACCGTTTCCGGGTATCTCCAGGGCGGGGAAGAGGTGTTCATCGGCCCCGAGGACGTGAAGCTGTCGGCGGTGGTGGACAACCACGGCCAGCTCATCGAAGTGGACTATATCGTGGGGGTGGATATCGAGAAAAGCCTGGAAGAAAATCTGGACCGGGCCCGCACCCAGCTGGAACAGGGCAGGGAAGTGCTGCGGAACATTGAGATCCCCACCAAGAGCGGCGACCTCTTCGCCCCCGAACTGCTGCCCGCCGAGTTTACAGACAAAATGCCCGGGGTCTACCCTTATGAAAATACCTATTCCTGGCAGGAGGAAGCCGACGGCGTGACCGTCAGCACCGACTACTACACCTACCCGGAGGAGGAATACGGCGAGTACGACTGTGCCTACATCCGGGTGGCGGTGTCCTGCCCCGACGCCTGGGAGTAAACAACCATACAAACAAACACCCCGTTTCCGGTCTGCCGCATAAGCGGACCCGGAAACGGGGTGTTTTGTATGTCGGAAGGGATCACGCCTTTTCTTTTGCCGCTTCCCGGCCCACCAGGGCGGCAAACAGCAGCATCCCGGCGCAGGGGATGACGTTGCAGGCCATACCGGGCAGCAGTCCGGCAGTGTCGGCCACCAGCCCGATGATCCAGGGCATGAGGATGGCACCCAGCCCCGCCACCGGCAGCATGACCCCCATGCTGGTCACGCTGGTCATCCGGCCGGCGCAGGCCACGGCGGTGGGGTTCATGCCCGCAATGGACAGGGCAAACAAAAACAGCAGCAGCAAAGCCGGCACCTGGGTGCGGGCCAGCATCAGCCCGCCGTAAAAGACGGTGCAGCCCAGCCCCATGAAGATCATGGCCCGGTAAGGGTTCCTGGGCGGATGCACAAAGGCCAGATACAGCCGCCCCGCCATGGTGGCGCCCCACAGCAGGGTCACGGTGTAGGGGCTGACGGTGCCGCTCAGGATCCCCTGGTCCTTGAAGTAGGTCACCAGCCAGCCGGTGACGCTGGTCTCGGCGCCGTTCTGGCAGAAGAGCAGGGCCGTGAGCAGCCAGAACTTGGGGCTGCGGCAGAAACTCCAGTCCGGGCGGGCGGCGCCCTGCCTGCGCCCGGTCAGGGAGGCGGGGGCCATGGCAAAGGCCAGGAACAGCGCGGCGCCGCACACCGCCAGCACGGCCGTGGGGCCATTCACCCCGAAGGCCGCCGCCGCGCCCGCCGCCACAAAGGGGCAGAGCAGCGCGCCGCAGGCGTAGCAGCTGTGCATGGTGTTCATGCCCCGGGTGCGGTCGGGGACGTTGTCGCCCACCAGGATGGTGCAGGCGTTGATGGACCCGCCCTTGGCCAGACCCACCAGGGCAAAGGCGGCGGTAAGAAGCCATACCTGCCCCGATACCCCCATCAGGGCATAGCCCAGGGTGTATCCGGTGCCCAGGATCAGGGTGGTGGTTTTCAGGCCCAGACGTCCGGGCAGGACCCCGGCCAGGAATCCCGCCACCAGGTTGCCCACGCTCATCACCGAGATCAGGGACCCGGAGATGCCGTAGGCCAGACCATACCGCTGCTGCAGCAGACTGACGATGACGCCGCTGCTGATGGCACAGATGCCGCTGAGGAAAAACGCCGCAAAGCCCACGTTGCGGGCCCGCACGGAGGGGTTACCCATAACAAATCTCTCCCATACCAAAAAAACGCACGGACAGAAAAGGCCCTGGGGGCGCTCTCTGCCCGTGCGAAAGTTCAGACGTCCGTGGAAAAGACCAATCAGCCCTGCAGGTGAATGTGCTGGGGCACGCCGTTGATATAGATAGGCGTCAGCTCCGCCTGGATCAGCGGGCGGGCGTAGGTCTCGAATTTTTCGTTCACATGCATGCCGTCGGGGGTGATCCAGTCGGCGGGCACGCACTTTTCCTGGTTGGCCACGGCGGCCACGTCCACCGTGGTGGTCTCGGTGCGGTAGGGCGTGTCGGACAGCCGCACGATGCCGCACATCTTGCCGGTCTGGCCCGCAAAGGCGGCCTCCACCGCGGCGCCGCCCACCTGGTAGGCCTCGGTGATGTCGGTGCGGCTGGCCAGATGAGAGGCACACCGCTGCAGGGTGGAGAACTCGATGGCCCGGGTCTTGCAGCCCAGCCGCACCCGGATCAGGTCGGCCAGATACCGGCTGGTGCCGGACAGAATGGCCTTGTGGCCGAAGGCATCCAGCTGACCGGCGGTGCTCACCAGGTCGCACAGGAAGACCCCGTCCTTGTTCTTCACGCCCTCGCTGGCGGCGATGATGACGTTTTTCTTGTCGGCGGTCAGGGCGGCCACCCGCTTCAGGAACACTTCCTCGTCAAAGGTGCGCTCGGGCAGCAGGATGATGTCCGGTCCGGCGCTGTCGCTGCCCGCCGCCAGAGAGGCGGCCCCGGCCAGCCAGCCGGTGTGGCGGCCCATGATCTCGGCCACCGTCACGCTGCGCAGGTCGTAGACGCCGGAATCGCAGATGACCTCCTTCAGGATGGTGGCAATGTACTTGGCCGCGCTGCCGTAGCCCGGGGTGTGGTCGGTGCCCATCAGGTCGTTGTCGATGGTCTTGGGCACCCCGATGAACCGGATCTCGCTGTTGACGGCGGCACCGTAGGCCGCCAGCTTGGCGATGGTGTCCATGGAATCGTTGCCGCCGATGTACAGCACCGCTCCGATGGAATACTGTTTGAACAGCTCGAAGAGGGTCTTGTAGGGCTTGTCGTTCACGGCAAAATCCGGAAGCTTGTGGCGGCAGCTGCCCAGGAAACTGGAGGGGGTACGTTTGAGCAGTTCGATGGCCATTTTATCGCCCAGCTGGTCGTTCAGGTCCACGATGCGGCCTTCCAGAAGACCTTCAATGCCATACTGCATGCCGTACACATGGGGCGCGCCGAACGCGCGGGCGCTCTCAAACACGCCGGCCAGACTGGAGTTGATGACGGCGGTCGGTCCGCCCGACTGCCCGACGAGAAGATTATACGCCATAAGTCTTTCACCTTCTTTGGATTGATTTTGTGCGTAAAAACTTGCACATAGATTTGCACATAAATTTCTATTTTACATTGTATGCGACAAATCCCGAAAAGGCAAGCCTTTTACACCACCGGATGCCCCAGGGCATAGGTCTCGATGGCGGCGGCCACCCCGTCGTGGTTGTTGTCCAGGGTGATGACGTCGGCCGCGGCCTTCACTTCGGGAAAAGCGTTGGCCATGGCCACGCCCAGTCCGGCCATCCGGATCATTTCCAGGTCGTTGCCGCTGTCCCCGCAGGCCATCACCTGGTCTTTGCGCAGGCCCAGGGTCTCGGCCAGGGCCATGAGGCCCCGGCCCTTGTTCACACCGGGGGCGTTCAGTTCCAGGTTGTCCTTCACGCTGCTGGTGGCGTCCACATCGGGGCATACGGCCAGCACGGCCTCCCGGGCGGCGTCCCGGACCTGGGTGTTCTCATACATGATGCTGAACTTTTCCACCTCGCCGGGGCGGCTGCGGATGAGACCGGCCAGGTCCTCCACCACCACCCGGCTGTCCCGCACATAGGACAGCAGTTCCGGCGGGCAGCAGGCTTCCACCCGGGCGGCGCTGGCGGGGTCGGTGTAGCATTCCCCGTTCACGAACAGGCTCAGGGAGCAGGGAAACTTCTGCACCACTTCCAGCAGCTGCAGGGCCATGTCGGTCTCAAAGGGCAGGGTCACAATGGCCTTGCCGGTGGCCAGTTCCACCACGCTGGCCCCGTTGGAAGTCAGGGCGTAGCGCACCCCCGGCATATGCAGGAATTCTTTGGGCACGCCGGTCACCGACCGCCCGGTGGCGGGGATCACGTCGATGCCTGCGTCCAGGGCGGCGCGGATGGCTGCCAGGGTGCGGGGGCTGATGTGTTTCTGGTCGTCAAAGACCGTGCCGTCCAAATCCAGCGCGATCAGGCGGATGTCCTGCATGATGCTGCCTCCTTGCGGGTGTCCGCGCCCCGGAAGGCGCGGGTGGTATTCTTTGTCAATTTCCACAAAGATTGTACCGCAAAATTCGTCGGTTTGCAACCGGTCCCCTTGCGTTTTTTGGCCTTGCTGTGTTACACTGTTGCCACAGACAAAGGAGGGGTGCGGGGTGAAAAAACCGTCCGCCGTCCGGCTGTGGCCCCTGGACGGGCTGCGGGGGCTGGCCATGGTGAACATGGTGGTGTACCACGGCATGTATGACTGGGTGTATGTCTTCGGGCAGAAGTCCTCCTGGTACGATATCTTCTCCCCCGGCTGCCATGTGTGGCAGCAGTACATCTGCTGGAGTTTTCTTCTGCTGGCGGGGTACAGTTTCAACCTTTCCCGCCGCCCGGTGAAAAACGGGCTTCTTGTGGCCGGGTGTGCGCTGGTGCTCACCGCCGTGACGGTGGTCTTTCTGCCCGCGGAGGCCATCTGGTTCGGGGTGCTGCATCTGGTGGGGTGTGCCATCCTGCTCTGCTGCGCCGTCCGGCCGCTGCTGGAAAAAGTGCCGCCCCTGCCGGGGCTGCTGGAGTCGGCGGCGGTGTTTTGCCTCACCAACCAGCTGCCTTCGGGGTATCTGGGGTTGGAGGGCTGGCACCTGTGCCCGCTGCCGGCATCCCTTTACCGGGCCAATCTGTTCTGGCTGGGCCTGCCGGACCTGACAAGATTTTCCTCCGCCGATTATTTCCCCCTGCTGCCCTGGCTGTTTTTGTTCCTGTGCGGGTATTTTGTGGGGCGCATGCAGCTGCCCCTGCCCAAAGGCAGGGCCCCGGCGGTGCTGCGTCCCCTGTGTTTTGCGGGGCGGCACAGCCTGCTTGTCTACATGCTGCACCAGCCGGTGCTGTACGGCGGGCTGTGGATCTTATTTAATTTGTAAACTTTGTGCGAATTTCGCCGAAGCGGCGAAAACGTGGTTGACAGGCGGCCTTTCCATATAGTATACTTTTGTTTACTGGTTGATTAGAAATTTTTGACCGGCAAACTCCTGTCTAAAGACCAAGGGAGGGATAAAGATGTCGGAGATCCGTGTCAAGGAGGGCGAATCCCTGGAGAGCGCCCTGCGCCGTTTCAAGCGCAGCAC
>CALXHN010000105.1 GCA_944388105.1 uncultured Gemmiger sp.
CGGGATACGAGTCTCGAACTCGCCACCTACTGCTTGGGAAGCAGTCACTCTACCGGATGAGCTAATCCCGCATCGGTAAGTCTGATTATAGCAAACCGATGCGGTTTTGTCAAGCTATGCCCAGCAGGAATCAGGTGCGGTCCTTGTACAGTTCGGCCAGATTGACCAGCACTTCGGTGGCCTGGTCCATCTTCTCCACCGTGATGCACTCGAAGGGGCCATGGAAGTTGAACCCGCCGGTGCCCAGGTTCGGACAGGGCAGGCCCTTGTAGGACAGGGTCGCACCGTCTGTACCGCCGCGCACCGGAGCCTCCACCGGTTCCAGACCGGCGGCACGGATGGCCTTGCGGGCATTTTCGATCAGGTGGAAGTGGGGCTTGATCTGTTCCACCATATTGCGGTAGCTGTCCTTCAGGTCCAGTTCCACCGTGCCGGCACCGTACTTTTCGTTCAGGCAGTCGGCGATATGCTGCATCTGGGACTTGCGGGCTTCAAAGCGGGCGGCGTCATGGTCACGCACGATGTACCCCAGCTTGGCCTCGGTCACATCGCCCACCATGCTGCACAGGTGGAAGAAGCCTTCATACCCTTCGGTATGTTCCGGGCGGGAGAAGGCCGGCAGGGCGCTGTGATACTCAATCGCAATGTTCTGGGCGTTGCGCATGGTGTTCTTGGCACTGCCGGGGTGAACCGAGAAGCCGTGCACCGTCACCACCGCACCGGCGGCGTTGAAGTTTTCGTAATTGATTTCCCCCACGTCGTCGCCGTCCACAGTATATGCCCAGGCAGCGCCGAAGCCCTGCACATCGAACAGGTCGGCGCCCTGGCCCACCTCCTCATCGGGCGTGAACGCAATGCAGATCTTACCGTGGGGACGTTTTTCGCTCTGCAGGCGTTCCACCATGGTCATGATCTCGGCAACGCCTGCCTTGTCGTCGGCTCCCAGCAGGGTGGTGCCGTCGGCCGTGATGAGGGTCTGGCCCTTCATGGAAGCCAGGAAGGGGAACTCGCTGACCTGCATCACGGCTCCGGTGGCGGGCAGAACCACATCTCCCCCATCGTAGTTTTCATGCAGCTGGGGGTGGACGTTCTCACCAGAAGCGTCCGGGGCAGTATCCATATGAGCGATGAAGCCCAGCCCGGGCGCCTGTTCATAGCCGGCCGTGGCGGGCAGCGTGGCATACACATAGCCATGTTCATCCACACGGGCATCGGCAAGACCCAGGTCCAGCAGTTCCTGCTTCAGAATGTTGGCCAGGTCCAGCTGACGGGCAGTGGTGGGATGGCTGGTGCTGTCCGGATCGGAGGTGGTATACACCTGCGCATAGCGCAGGAAGCGTTCATAAGCACGCATAAACGATATCTCCTTTATTCTTGTACTTTCTAAGCCGCTGCCATTGTAGCACAAAAAGAATCATTTTCCAAGACGGGGGCCTTTTCAAGCTGATACTTTTATGTTAGAATTATGAAGATTATAAAGGCGATTTATGCCGTATGGCAATGATAAATCCAACAATATTACAGGAGGCCTATCATGGCAGACACGATTTTTAAGGGCAAGACTCTGTTGATCACCGGTGGTACGGGCAGCTTCGGACACACCGTCCTCAAGCATTTTCTGACCACCGACATCGGTGAGATCCGCATCTTCTCCCGCGACGAGAAGAAGCAGGATGACATGCGCCATGAACTGCAGGCCCATTATCCCGAACATTATGAAAAGGTCAAGTTCTATATCGGCGATGTGCGCAACATCCAGAGCCTGCGGGACGTGATGCCGGGTGTCAACTATATCTTCCACGCCGCCGCCCTCAAGCAGGTGCCTTCCTGCGAGTTCTTCCCCATGGAAGCGGTGCGCACCAACATCGAAGGCACCGACAATATGCTGCATGCCGCCATTGAGTCCAACGTGGAGCGGGTCGTCTGTCTGTCCACCGATAAGGCCGCATATCCCATCAACGCCATGGGCATCTCCAAGGCTATGATGGAACACGTCATCACCGCCAATGCCCGGGTATCCGCCCAGCGGGGCGGCCCGGTCATCTGCTGCACCCGGTACGGCAACGTCATGGCCAGCCGCGGTTCGGTCATTCCCCTCTTTGTGGAACAGATCCGTTCCGGCAATCCCATCACCATCACCGACCCCAACATGACCCGTTTCCTGATGAATCTGGACGAGGCGGTGGACCTGGTCATGTTTGCCTTTGAGCACGCCCGCCCCGGCGATCTGTTCATCCAGAAGTCCGACGCCTCCACCATCGGCGACCTGGCCAAGGCAGTTCAGACCCTGTTCGGCGATACCGGCACCCGCATCATCGGCACCCGCCACGGCGAAAAGCTGTACGAGACCCTGATGACCAAGGAGGAACGTACCCGCAGCGAGGATATGGGCGGCTACTTCCGTGTTTCGGCCGACAACCGTGACCTGAACTACGACAAGTATTTCATCAAGGGCGAAGTGCACACCCAGGCGGATGAGGATTACACCAGCCACAACACCCGTCGCCTGAACGTGGAAGAGACCATCGCCAAGATCAAGACCACCGATTATATCAAAGAGGAGCTGGCCAAAGATGGCAAGTGCTGAGTTCGACAAGCAGTCCCCCATTCTGATCACCGGGTCCGGCGGCTTTGTGGGCCGCAACCTGGTGGCCACCCTGAAGACCCGTGGCTACACCGACCTGATGCTGTTCGAGAAGGACGACACCCCCGAGACACTGGCAGATTATTGCCGTCGGGCCGCCTTTGTGGTGCACCTGGCCGGCATCAACCGTCCCAAGGATCCCAGCGAGTTTTATTCCGGCAACGCAGGCCTCACCGACATCATGCTGTCTTTGCTGGAAGAAGCCGGCAGCCGTGCCCCGGTGCTGGTGACTTCCAGCATCCAGGCCTCCCTGGACAACGACTACGGCAAGAGCAAGCTGCAGGCTGAACAGGCCATCTTTGCTCATGGTCAGCGCACCGGTGCGCCGGTGTTTGTCTTCCGGATGGAAGGGGTGTTCGGCAAGTGGTGCCGCCCCAACTACAACAGCGTGGTGGCAACCTTCTGCCACAATGTGGCCCACGGCCTGCCTATCCAGGTGCGGGACCCCGCCTATTCCCTGCCGCTGGTCTACATTGACGATGTGGTGGCCTGCATTCTGGACGCCATGGAAAAGGGCGAAGCGGTCCGGGATGAAACGGGCATCTGCCGGATTCATCCGGTGCATACCGTCACCCTGGGCCAGCTGGCCGAGACCATCCAGGGGTTTGCCAAGGCCCGGGGCGGCAAGGCTGCCCTGGCTCTGGGGACCGATGGTCTGCCTACCCTGGAAGTTCCCGACCTGACCGCAGACAGCTTTACCAAGAAGCTGTACTCCACCTACCTGTCCTATCTGCCTGCCGACGACTTTGCCTACGATCTGAACATGCACTGCGATAACCGCGGCAGCTTTACCGAGTTTCTGCGCACGCCGGAGCGCGGTCAGGTCAGCGTAAACATCTCCAAACCAGGCATCGTCAAGGGCAACCACTGGCACCACACCAAGAATGAAAAGTTTCTGGTGGTAAAGGGCGAAGGCGTGATCCGGTTCCGGCAGATTTTCTCCGACGAGGTCATCGAGTACCATGTCAGCGGCGAAAAACTGCAGGTGGTGGACATTCCCTGCGGTTATACCCACAACATTGAAAATGTGGGCGAAGGCGAGATGGTCACCGTGATGTGGGCCAATGAAGCCTTCGATCCGGCACATCCGGACACCTTTGCCATGCAGGTGTGAGCGGCTTACTTTACGATAGAAGGATGTTTTATATGAACAAACTGAAGCTGATGACCATCATCGGCACCCGGCCGGAGATCATCCGGCTGAGTGCCGTCATCAAGAAGTGTGATAAATACTTTGACCAGATCCTGGTGCACACGGGGCAGAACTACGACTACACCCTGAACCAGATCTTCTTTGAGGACCTGGGCCTCCGGGCGCCGGATTTCTATCTGGACGCCGTGGGCAAGGACCTGGGCGAGACCATCGGCAACATCATTGCCAAGAGCTACGCCCTGATGGTGGAGCAAAAGCCGGACGCCCTGCTGATTCTGGGCGACACCAACAGCTGTCTGTCCGCCATCGGTGCCAAGCGGCTGCATATCCCCATCTTCCACATGGAAGCCGGCAACCGCTGCTTTGACGAGTGCCTGCCCGAGGAGACCAACCGCCGCATTGTGGACCACATTGCGGATGTGAACATGTGCTATTCCGAGCATGCCCGCCGGTATCTGAACGCCGAGGGCACCGCCAAGGAACGGACCTTCGTCACCGGCAGCCCCATGGCCGAAGTGCTGCACGCTAACCTGGAACGCATCGAAGCTTCCGATGTGCTGGAGCGCCTGGGCCTGGAGCCCCAGCATTACATCCTTCTTTCGGCCCACCGGGAGGAAAACATCGACACCGATCAGAACTTCATCGACCTGTTCACCTCCATCAACCATCTGGCCGAAACCTACGATATGCCCATCCTGTATTCCTGCCATCCCCGCAGCCGCAAGCGTCTGGATGCTATGGGATTTTCTCTGGATCCCCGGGTCAAACTGCATGAACCCCTGGGCTTCCACGACTACAACCATCTGCAGATGAATGCTTTTTGCGTGGTGAGCGATTCCGGCACTCTGCCGGAGGAATCCAGCTTCTTCCTGAGCGTGGGGCACCCCTTCCCTGCCGTCTGCATCCGCACCTCCACCGAGCGTCCCGAAGCTCTGGACAAGGGATGCTTTGTGCTGGCCGGTATCCGGGAAGGCGGCGTGGAACAGGCGGTTGCCACCGCTGTGGCCATGAATGCCAACGGTGACAATGGCATTCCTGTTCCCTATTACACCGAGGATGTTTCCAACAAGGTCGTCAAGATCATTCAGAGCTACACCGGCGTTGTGAACAAGATGGTGTGGCGCAAACAGTAAGGAAAGGGCGTGGGCATCCCCGATGCCGAAAAAGCGAATTCTGGTTGTGACCCAGCACTTCTGGCCGGAGAATTTCCGCATCAATGATATTGTGGAAGGATTTCTGGATGACGGGCTGGAGGTGGATGTGCTGTGTGGCCTGCCCAACTACCCCAAGGGGGAATGGTTCGACGGCTATGGTCCCAACGGTCCTTTTGAGGAATATTTTCGCACCGCCCAGGTTTTCCGGGCCAGAGAGATTCCCCGCCGGGGCAACACCAGCGTGAACATCTTCCTCAATTATGTGAGCTGGCCGCTGTATGCAGCGGGCAACCTGCACCGGCTGCCCGGCGGGTATGATGCGGTGTTCTGCTTCAACACCAGCCCGGTGCTCATGTGCTGGCCGGCCATCCGGTATGCTAAACGCCATCATATTCCGCTGACCAACTATGTGCTGGACATCTGGCCGGAGAACCTGTACAGTGTTCTTCCGGTCCGAAACAAATTGCTGCGTGGCATTGCCCAAGGCGTCAGCGACTGGCTGTACAAGCGCTGTGACCGGCTGATTGCCATGAGCGATCTTTTGCAGCAGCGGCTGATTCAGCGTACCGGCAAAAATCCCGAACAAGTCGCGGTGATCCCTCAGTACTGCGAAGATTTTTATGCGCACCCTCTGTACGACGAGGACCTACATGAACAATTCGACGGACAGTTCAATCTGGTATTCACCGGCACCTTTACCCCAGCCCAGAGCCTGGAAACGGTGATTGAAGCCGTGGGACTTGCCCGCCAAAACGGTGCGGACAAACTGCATCTGCTGCTGGTGGGCGACGGCATGAGCCGGACGGCCCTGGAACGCTTTGTGCATGACCATGATGCCCAGGACTACGTTACATTTTATGGCAGCGTGCCGGCAGCAGATATTCCCCGCTTTACCGAACTGGCGGATGGTCTGATTGTTTCTTTGTCTGACTCTCCCGACCTGGGTCTGACCGTCCCCGCCAAGGTAGCCAGTTACATGGCCGCAGGCAAGCCGGTGCTGGCCAGCATGGACGGTGCCGGGTTCGCCGCTGTGCAGGCGGCGGGCGGGCTTTCCAGTCCGGCCTGCAACGCGCCGGCCCTGGCTGCCAACCTGAACCGGTTGTACGCCCTGAGCGCCGAAGAACGAGGCGCCATGGGCGCGAAGGCTAAAGAGTATTACCTGGCCCATTATCGTCGGGCCCAGCTGCTGCGCCGGCTGGAAGATTTTATCCTGACCCAGACGGTGTAAATCGTGATTCCGGACCCTGCCTGCGGCAGCGTGCCCGATAACTATGAGGTGTTGTTTTGCAAACCAAGGCCAAGATTCTGGTGTTGATCCCCTGCTACAATGAGGAGGCCAACATCGTCAAGACTGTGGAACGCCTGCGGGAGCTCTGCCCCGATGTGGACTATCTGGTCATCAACGACTGCTCCACTGACCGCAGCGCCGCCCTGCTGAAAGAGCACGGATATGAATACCTGGACCTGCCGGTGAACCTGGGCATCGGCGGCGGTATTCAGTGCGGGTATGTGTATGCCAATGCCAACAACTACGATGTGACCGTGCAGATGGACGGAGACGGTCAGCACGACCCCGCTTATCTGATGCATATTGTGGAGCCGGTATTGAACGGCGAACTGGACATGTGCATCGGCAGTCGGTTCATCCGTCATGAAGGCTTCCAGACCAGCTTCATGCGCCGGGTGGGTATCCGGTTTCTCAGCGGCATGATTTTTCTGCTGTGCGGCCAGCGCCTTCTGGACGTGACCAGCGGGTTCCGCGCCACCGGACGGGCCATGACCGAATATTTTGCCCGGAATTATGCAGCGGATTACCCGGAACCGGAATCCAACCTGGCTGCCTGTCTGGCCGGTTTCCGGGTGGGTGAAGTGCCTGTG
>CALXHN010000106.1 GCA_944388105.1 uncultured Gemmiger sp.
GCACCGGCGTCATCTGCATCTATGTGGCCATCGGCCAGAAGCAGAGCACCGTGGCCCAGCTGGTGAACACCCTGGAGCGGGGCGGCGCCATGGACTACACCATCGTGGTCAGCGCCACCGCCAGCGAGCTGTCCCCCGTACAGTACATCGCACCGTACGCGGGCTGCGCCATGGGCGAATACTTCATGCAGAAGGGCAAGGACGTGCTGGTCATCTACGACGACCTGTCCAAGCACGCCGTGGCTTACCGTGCCCTGAGCCTGCTGATCCGCCGTCCGCCGGGACGTGAAGCCTACCCCGGCGACGTCTTCTACCTGCACAGCCGTCTTTTGGAACGCGCGGCCCGCATGAGCGACGAAAAGGGCGGCGGCAGTCTGACCGCCCTGCCCATCATCGAGACCCAGGCCGGTGACGTTTCGGCGTATATTCCCACCAACGTCATCTCCATCACCGACGGCCAGATCTTCCTGGAAAGCGAACTGTTCCATTCCGGCGTCATGCCCGCGGTCAACCCCGGTATCTCGGTGTCCCGTGTGGGCGGCAACGCCCAGATCAAGGCCATGAAGAAGGTCTCCGGCACCCTGAAGCTGATCTACAGCCAGTACCTGGAACTGCAGAGCTTCGCCCAGTTCGGCAGCGACCTGGACGACGACACCAAGTTCCGTCTGGCCCAGGGCCAGCGCATTGTGGAGATCCTCAAGCAGGACCGCAATGCCCCCGTGCCGGTGGAAAAGCAGGTGTGCATCATCTACGCCGTCACCCACAAGTACCTGCAGGAGATCGAAGTGGAGCAGGTCAAGGAGTACGAGCAGGGGCTGTATGAGTATCTGGATACCAACAACGACGCCCTGCTGCGCTCCATCCGGGAGACCGGCAAGCTGGAATCCGCCGACGAGGAGACCCTGAACAGCGCCCTGAAGGCGTACACCGACCAGTTCGTGCGGTCCCATTGAGTGTAAAGGAGGGACAAACGCATGGCTGGTTCCATGAAAGACATCAAACTGCGCATCAAAAGCGTAGAGAGCACCATGCAGATCACCAAGGCCATGGAGCTGGTGGCTTCCTCCAAGCTGCGGCACGCCAAACTGCGGGTGGAAAAAAGCCGCCCCTGCTTTGAGGTGCTGCACCAGACACTGGCTGACATCGCTGCCAGCAACACGGATTTTTCCTCGGTCTACACGGTGGTCCGGCCGGTGAAACGCACCTGCTATGTGGTCATTGCCGGTGACCGCGGTCTGGCCGGCGGCTACAACGCCAACGTATTCAAGGCGGCCGCCGCCCACATGCAGGGGCGGGACTGCTGCGTGCTGCCGGTGGGCAAAAAGGCCCTGGAACACTACCAGCGCCAGAATGTGGAGATCCTGAGCAAGGAGTTCCACGAGGCGGAGGATGTTTCGGTGGGGCACTGCTTCACCATGGCGCGGATGCTGGCCAAGGGATTTTTGGACGGCGAATACGACGAAGTCTATGTGGTGTACACCAATTTTGTTTCCATGCTGACCCAGACCCCGGCTGTGCTGCGGCTGCTGCCGCTGAACGCCCCCAAGCGCCCCGAACCCGGGCCGCACCAGCTCATCCTGTATGAGCCGGACTGCGAATCGGTATACAATGCCATTGTGCCGGAATATCTGGCAGGGCTGGTGTACGGTGCCTTGTGCGAGAGCGTGGCCAGCGAGATGGGTGCACGGCGTACCGCCATGGACGCCGCCAGCAAGAACGCGGGCGAGATGATCGAGACCCTCAGCCTGCATTACAACCGGGCCCGTCAGGCCGCGATCACGCAGGAGATCACCGAGATCGTGGCGGGCGGCGAAGCGTAACGCTTTGTGCCGGGATACTAAAATGAAGGAGAGACTACCATGTCCAATAAAAATGTGGGAACCGTGGTCCAGGTGATCGGGCCGGTACTGGACATTCGCTTTGCGGACGGGCAGCTGCCCAACCTTCGCAACGCCATTGAGCTGGACAACAACGGCCAGCGTCTGGTGGTGGAGGTGGCACAGCACATTGGCGACAATGTGGCCCGCTGCATTGCCATGAGCAGTACCGACGGCCTGGTGCGCGGCGCCGAAGCCGTGGACACCGGCGGCCCCATCACCGTACCGGTGGGCGATGCCTGCCTGGGCCGTGTGTTCAACCTGCTGGGCGACGCCATCGACAACAAGCCCGCCCCCGAAGGGATGGAGCGCTGGCCCATTCACCGCGACCCGCCCAGCTATGACGAGCAGGAGACCACCACCGAGATCCTGGAAACCGGCATCAAGGTTGTGGACCTGATCTGCCCCTACGCCAAGGGCGGCAAGATCGGCCTGTTCGGCGGCGCCGGCGTGGGCAAGACGGTTCTGATCCAGGAACTGATCAACAACGTGGCCACCCAGCACGGCGGCTACTCGGTCTTTACCGGCGTGGGCGAACGTACCCGTGAGGGCAACGACCTGTACGGCGAAATGAGCGAGAGCGGCGTTATCAACAAGACCGCCCTGGTCTACGGCCAGATGAACGAGCCCCCGGGAGCCCGTATGCGGGTGGCCCTGAGCGGCCTGACCATGGCGGAGTATTTCCGCGATGTGCAGAACCAGGACGTGCTGCTGTTCATCGACAACATCTTCCGCTTTACCCAGGCCGGCAGTGAGGTTTCGGCTCTGCTGGGCCGTATGCCCTCCGCCGTGGGCTACCAGCCCACCCTGGCCACCGAGATGGGCGCCCTGCAGGAGCGCATCACCTCCACCAAGCGGGGCTCCATCACCAGTGTGCAGGCCGTCTACGTGCCCGCCGACGACCTGACCGACCCCGCCCCGGCCACCACCTTCGCCCATCTGGACGCCACCACGGTGTTGAGCCGTGCCATCTCGTCCCAGGGCATCTACCCCGCCGTGGACCCGCTGGAATCTTCCAGCCGCATCCTGTCCCCCGACGTGGTGGGCACCGAGCACTACGAAGTGGCCCGCAGCGTCCAGAAGGTGCTGCAGCGCTACAAGGAACTGCAGGATATCATCGCCATCATGGGTATGGACGAACTGAGCGAGGAGGACAAGCTCACCGTCAACCGCGCCCGCAAGGTCCAGCGCTTCCTGAGCCAGAGCTTCACGGTGGCCGAACAGTTCACCGGTATGCCCGGCCAGTATGTGCCGCTGAAAGAGACCATCCGCGGCTTCAAGGAGATTCTGGAAGGCAAGCACGACGACGTGCCCGAAAGCGCCTTCCTCTTTGCCGGCACCATCGACGATGTGGTGGCCCGCGCCAAGAAGGGTGATGAATGATGACCTTTCCCATTCAGATCGTGACGCCCGACGGCCTGATCTTTGACGGTCAGGCCGAACGGCTGTTCTGCCGCACCATCGCCGGGGACGTGTGCATCCTGGCCCGCCACTGCGATTATATGACCGCACTGGGCATGGGCGAAGCCCGTCTGACCCTGGAGGACGGCACGGTGCGTCGGGCCGCCTGCATCGGCGGTCTGCTGGCCGTGACCAAGGGTGCCGCCCGTCTGGTGGCCACCACCTGGGAGTGGGCTGAGGAGATCGACAAGGCCCGGGCCGAGGCCAGCCGCCAGCGTGCCGAGGAGATCCTGGCCCGCAAGGAGCTGGATGCCCGGGAACTGGAAATGGCCCAGGCCCGCCTGAAACGCGCCCTGGTGCGCACCAGCGTGGCCCGCTGACCGGCAATCCCATAAAACCGAAAACCCGCCCCCGCAAGGCAGCTGCTTTGCGGGGGCGGGTTGTTTTTGTGTTCAGTCCGGATTTTTCAGACGGCGCAGGTCGCCGCTTTCCCGGAAGTCCTCATAATCCAGGGACAGGCAGGGGTTATAGTAGGGGTCGCGGAGGATGTTGTCCCGTCCGTGGACCTCATACAAGCGGGCCTGCTCCTTGGCGAAACGGGCCTTCTTGGCCGGGTCCTCCTCATCGGAGCCCCGGGATTTGCTCTCGTGGTGGTAGAGTTCGGCGTAGGGCGTCCAGACGATGCGCCAGCCGGCATCCCGCACCCGCAGGCAGAAGTCCACGTCGTTGAAAGCCACGGTGAAGGCCTCATCCATGCCGCCCACCGCATCAAACACCGCGGTGCGCACCAGCAGGCAGGCCGCCGTGACGGCGGAAAAGTCCTGCACGGTGGCCAGACGGAACATATAGCCGCTGCCGCCCCGCTTGTGGTATTTGTGGCTGTGTCCGGCGTAGCCGCCCAGGCCGGTGATGATGCCGGCGTGCTGGATGGTATCGTCGGGATAATAGAGCATGGCACCACAGGCACCCACCCCGGGCTGGGAGGCTTCGGCCACCATCTGGGTGAGCCAGTCCCCCCGGATGACCTCAATGTCATTGTTGAGCAGGAGCAGGAACTTGCCCTGGGCGAACTTGCGGCCGAAATTGTTGATGCGGCTGAAGTTGAAGCTGCCGTTGAAGCCCACCACCCGGCAGCGGTCGTACCGCTGGGGCAGGGTCTTGTAATAGGCGGTGGTGGCGGGGTCGGTGGAGTTGTTCTCGATGATGATGACCTCGAAATTCTCGTAGAAGGTCTTGGCATACAGGCTGTGCAGGCACTTTTCCAGGTCGTCGGTGTGGTCCTTGTTGGGGATAAGGATGGACACCAGAGGCGCCGGGTCGGGCAGGTCCCAGACCACATGGCAGGTACCGGGGAAGAGACCGTCCTCCACCCTGCCCTGCCGTCCGGTGGCGGCCAGATGGTCGGCCACCGCCTTGCGGGCCGCTGCCAGCACATAGGGCTTGGCCCCGGTGCCGCCGCTGGTGGACGCCGCATGCACCCGCCAGTAATAGAGCACCTGGGCCAGATGCAGGGGCTTGGCCTTGGGGTCGGTGCGCTGCATCTCGTCGATGAGGCGCAGGAACAGATCGTGGTCCTGGGCGCCGTCACATTCGGGGCGCTCCCTGCCCACCGCCTCGAACAGGCTGCGGCGGAACACCGCCAGATGGCAGATGTAATTCACCGACATGAGGTATTCGGGAGCGTAATCCGGCTTGAAATGGGCCACATGGGCCCCCGCCGGGGTCTTGCGGAAGAGGGCTTCGTCACTGTATGCAAAGTCCGCCTCGGTATGGGCCAGGGCTTTGCCCATGCAGTAGATGGCATGGGGCGCCAGCATGTCGTCATGGTCAGCCAGGGCCAGATACTCCCCGGTGGCCAGTCTGGCGGCGGCGTTGGTGTTGGCCGCAATGCCCCCGTTCTCGATTTTCTGATACACAATGCGGGGGTCCTTGGCCGCCCGGGCCTGCACCAGCTGGCCTACCTCCGGGTGGGCTTCATCCGAGGCATCCACCAGGCAGAGCTGCCAGCGGGGGCTGGTCTGGTTCTGCACGCTGTCCAGAAACTGTTCCAGAAAAGGTTTGGGGGTGTTGTACAGGGGGGTCAGGATGCTGATGACCGGGAAGCCGGAGGTATCCGCCGCCCGCTGGGCGGCCAGGGCCTTGGAGGAAGGCAGATACCGGGCCCGCTTGCCCAGAAACCGCCGCTTGAAAAAGCCCGCGGCCCGACCCGCCATGACGACGGGCCCCTGCTCTTTGGTCAGGGTGGCAGCGTAGCCGAAGAGTTCCTTCATGCGCTTGGCTTGCAGATTCATGGCGGTGCTCCTCACTTCAGGCCGAAGTTTTCAAACAGATTGTTGAAATGCGGATTATAATACGGATCGTAATTATCAATATAGGCCTTGTACTTGGCGTAAAAGGCCGCTTTCTCCCGCTCATACCGGCGGGCGTTCTCCGAAAGGGTATCCAGCCCCCGGCTCTTGCTCTCGTAGTGGTAGGCCTCCGCCCGGGGGGTAAAGACGTTGAGCAGGCCCTGCTGCCACAGTTTCAGGCAGTAGTCCACATCGTTGTAGGCCACGGCGAAGTTTTCTTCGTCCAGACCGCCCGCCGCCCGGTAGAGGCTGGCCTTGGTCATGAGGCAGGCGCCGGTGACGGCCATATAGTCCTGGGTGGTGACCAGACGGTACAGGTCCCCCACCGCCTTGCGGGGGTAGCTCTTGTGGCTGTGCCCCGCCGAGCCGTTGATGCCCATGATGACCCCGGCGTGCTGGATGGTGTCGTCGGGGTAATAGAGCTTGGCGCCCACCGCCCCCACGTCCGCCCGCTGGCTGTAGCTGAGCAGCTCCCGCAGGAAATCGAGAGAGAGAACCTCAATATCGTTGTTGAGCAGCAGCAGGTGTTCGCCCCTGGCCTGTTCCGCGCCGAAGTTGTTGATGGCAGAAAAGTTGAAGGGCCCCTGGTACCGCACCACCCGGCAGTTTTTGTACCGGTCGGGCAGGGTCTTGTAGTATTCCTCGGTGGCGGGATCGGTGGAGTTGTTCTCGATGACCAGCACCTCAAAGTTGTCATACCCGGCGTTCCGGTACAGGCTGGACAGGCAGCGTTCCAGGTCGTCGGTGTGGTCCTTGTTGGGGATGAGCACCGAGACCAGCGGGTGGCCGGTGAGCTCATACCGCACCTGGAAAGCCCCGGGCGCACCGGGCACCAGTTCCGCCTTACCGGGCAGGTTCAGCCGCTGGAGCTGGGCGTCGATGGCCCGCACCCCCGCCTCCAGGGCATAGGGTTTGGCCTCCATGCCCGCAGCAGTGGACCCGGCGTGGCCCCGCCAGATATACAGCACCTTCTTGATATGCTCGATGCGGGCGGCCTTCTCGGTCAGGCGCAGCAACAGATCATGGTCCTGGGCACCGTCGAATTCCTTGTACTCGGCAGCACCGGCCGCGTCCAGCAGCGGGCGGGAAAACACGGCCAGATGAGTGATGAAGTTGCACCCCCGCAGGTAGTCGGGGGCAAAGTCCGGCTTGAAGTGGTAGCCGCCCAGCTGTTTCAGGTCGGCAGA
>CALXHN010000107.1 GCA_944388105.1 uncultured Gemmiger sp.
AACCAACCAAACACCGGAGTAAAGACCTTGGCCCAGAAACCGTCGGTGGGGCCGAAGGCGCCCATCAGGATAGCGGCCACGATCACAATGGTCACGTTTCCGTCAATAATGGGGGTCAGACCCATCTTGAAGCCGTTGGTGAGGGCGCCATCCAGAGTCTTCTTCTTGCCCAGTTCCTCACGGATACGCTCGGCGGTAATGACGTTGGCGTCAACGCCCATACCAATGCCCAGAATGATACCGGCAATACCGGGCAAAGTCAGGGTAGAACCGGAGAAGACCGGGAAGTAGCCGGAAACCACTGCCAGAGTGGCAGCAACCTGTCCAAACAAAGACAGGGCCGCAATGGTACCGGGCAGGCGGTACCGGATGATCATGATCAATGCTACCGCAATAAAAGCGATGACGCCGGCCAGAACCATAACTTCCAGGCTGCGGGCACCCAGGGTCGGGCTGATCGTAGAATAACTCTCCGCAGACAGAGCAAACGGCAAAGCGCCGGAATTGATCTGGTTTGCCAGAGTGGCAGCCTCATCCGCAGTAAAGCTACCCTTGATAATGGCCTCGCCATTGGTGATGGCGGATTCCACCGATGCAGTGCTGATGTTTTCATCATCCAGCCAGATGCTGATGGTGCCATTGCTGGGAGCCAGTTCGGTGGTGGCATCGGCAAACTTTTCCGCACCGGAAGAGGTGAACTTCAGCTGAACGACATTTCCTTCGTTCTGCAGATACCCTGCCATAGCAGAATCCACATCGTCACCGGTCAGAATTTCCTCGCCGTCCGCGGTGCTTCCCTTACGGAAGACCATCTGGGCGGTGGTACCGATCTCATCAATGGCGCTCTGCGGATCAAAATTGCTCTCGTCGTTCTTCCAGGGGAAACGCACGATGATGCGGTCCTTGTTGTTGTCCACATAGGCTTCGTAGTCGGTGATGCCCAGGCCAACCAGACGATCCTCAATAACCGTCTTGGCTGCTTCCATCTGGGTATCCGTAGCATCGATGTCATCCGCAGGCATGAATGTGACATCAACACCGCCACGGATATCAATGCCAAAACGAATGTCGCCAGCACCTTTCAGGTAGGTGGTCTTGGTGTCACCATACTGATAGCTGAAGCCCAAGAGCGCCGAAAGTGAAAACACAATGATCAGCGCCGCCATGGCAAAAAAGCGCCATGACTTCCCTCTTTTGTTCATTAGGTACCTCCAAAATTTGCCCGCTCGGGCAGGACTTCTATGCCGGACCGCAGGGTCCGAAGCTTACTCCTGTTCGGCCAGCAGCTTTTCCACAACTGCCAGACGCACGCAGACGGTAAGCAGCAAAGACGCTTTTTCAACCTCATCCAGGCTGGGATAGGTCGGCGCAATGCGCAGGTGGGAATCTTCCGGGTCGCGGCCATAAGGATAAGCAGCACCCGCACCGGTCAGCACCAGACCGGCCTGCTTGCACAGCTCCGCCACACGCTTGGCGCAACCGGGCATCACATACAGGCTGATGAAGTAACCGCCCTTGGGGTTGGTCCAGTGGGCGATATCGCCGCAGGGGGTCAGCTCATGGGCCAAGGTGCACTTGACGGCATCAAAGCAGGGCACCAGACGACGGCGATGCTTCTGCATATGGGCCAGAACGCCCGCCTTGTTCTTCAGGAACCGGACATGGCGCAGCTGGTTCATCTTGTCATAGCTGATGATCATGACCTCGAAGCGCTTGCAGACATACTTCATGGAGTTCTCGCTGCAGGCCAGAGCAGACACGCCAGCGCCGGGGAAGGTGATTTTGCTGGTGGAAGTGAACATGAAGACGCGGTCCTCATTGCCGTACTGACGGCTCTCCTCCAGCAGGACCGGCGTCTCGATGATCTCATCGGTCAGGTGATGGACAATATAGGCCTCGTCCCAGAAGATCTTGAAGTCGGGAGCTGCCGTCTTCATGCTGGCGAAACGGCGCACAGTCTCATCACTGTAGGTGTAGCCGTCCGGGTTGGAATACTGCGGCACACACCAGATACCCTTGATGGAAGCGTCCTCAGCCACCAGCTTTTCCACCATATCCATGTCGGGACCGGTGGGGGTCATGGGAATATTGATCATCTCAATACCGAATTCCTCGGTGATGCGGAAATGACGGTCATAACCGGGAACCGGGCACAGGAACTTCGGTTTTTCCACCGCAGACCAAGGGCACGGAGAGTCCTGGAAACCAAAGGTATAGCCGATGGCCACCAGATTGTACATCAGCTGCAGGCTGGAATTGCCGCCCACAAAGACATTTTCCGGCTTGACACCCATAACTTCGCCAAACAGAACACGGGCTTCCTGCAGGCCTTCCAGGTTGCCGTAGTTGCGGGCATCAGTGCCGTCCTCGGTGGTGTAATCACTCATCTTGAGCAGATCCATGGCAAGGTCCATCTGGTGCGGGCCCGGTTTGCCGCGGGCCATATTCAGCTTGAGCCCCAGTGCCTTGAAATCGGCATAGGACTTTTCCAGTTTGGCCTTTTCAGCCAGGAGCATTTCTTTGGTCATCTTACGGTAATCAGACATGGATGCTTCCCCTCCTGCAGACTCGTTCTTGAGCACCCCGCGGGTGCTTCCTCTATTGACGGGATGTAGTACGGCACAGTGACCGAACATACAACACATAAGTATAAACGAAATTGACGCAAGATACAAGCATTTTTGTGATTTTTCAGCCTTTTTTCAAAACAAAATGAAGTTCCTGCCCCACTTTTCCCCCTCCGGCAAATGATTTCCGATACGAATAAAGAAGAAAAAGCAGACCACAAAAGCGGTCTGCTTTTCCTGGTGCCGCCAACCGGGGTCGAACCGGTACGGAATCGCTTCCGAAGGATTTTAAGTCCTTTGTGTCTGCCAATTTCACCATGGCGGCCTATTCTTAACTTTGTAATTGTATCGCACCCGTGACAAAATGTCAATGCAGATCCTTGTCCTCTTCTTACCGCAGGGCATACCGTCCCTGAAACTTCTGTGCTATACTGGCAGCAGCGCAAGACGCCCAGATCATTCCAGCAACTCTGTTTTCCGGCTGTTCCCTCTTTATATGATGCCGGTATAACAATCATTCGCGGAGGCTTTTCGCAAACGTTGCGCAAGTATATTTTCTTATGATAAAATGAGGATATTATGCCAGCAAACAAATTTGGAGGGATGAACAGGATGCATACAGCCGCAGACAAACGCAGAGACGGCCTTTTGCTTTTAGGCGGAGCCGTTCTGGGGGCGGTCGCCTTTTTACTCATCTTTGGCCTTTCTCCCTTGGATGTGACCAACGATAGTTTTTGTCGCGGCGGATACATTGAAAAGGATATCCAACAGCACTATGCCGGTTGGCTTTTTTATCGGCAAAGTGATTTGTCCTTTCCGCTATGCGTGACCGATAACATCAACGCCCCGCAAGGACTGAGTGTTGCTTATACCGACTCCATTCCCCTCTTGGCTGCGTTCTTCCGTTTTCTGTCCCCACTCCTCCCTGCCACCTTTCAATATTTCGGGTGGTTTACCCTGCTTTGTCTGATGGCCCAGGGCGCCGCAGGTGCAAGGCTCCTGGGGCTCTTCCTGGATGGAATCACCGGCCCTTTACTGGCGGACCTGCTGTTCGTTTTCAGCCCAATCCTATGGGAGCGTGCACTTCGCCATACCTCTCTGGCCGCACACTTCTTCATCCTGGCCGCTTTATACTTTTATTTTCTCGGCCGACGCAGCGGTCGCCACTGCTTCCGGGGGCTTTTTGCGCTCAATATCCTGACCATTACCATACATCCCTATTTTGTTCCCATGACATATGCCGTTACCTTCGCATTGCTGTTGGAGTATGCGGTATCTCGGCATCGGTATCTGAGTCCGGCGCTCTGGCTTCTGGCAGACCTGGCCCTGACCGTTGCAGCCGGATGGATGTTCGGACTTTTTTACGGAACAGCCACTGGTGGAAGCGACGCATTATACGGCTATTTTGGAATGAATCTGAACAGCTTGTGGAACCCTGCCGGCGTCAATGGCGTAGATTGGAGCTTCTTTTTGCCCAAGCAGAACCAAGTGGGTGGCAACTACGACGCCTTCGCCTATCTGGGATTTGGCGTGCTGGCTGGTCTTTTTATATGCCTGATCCGGATGCTATTCAAAGCTCCCAAAAATCTATGGGCACTGATTTGCCGCCACTGGGCCTTATGTCTTGTCAGTATTATCCTGACGGCCTTTGCGATAAGTCACGTCATCACCGCCAATGGAGCCACTCTGGCCACTTTACCTCTGCCACCAGCTTTGATCAAGGTGTTTTCCGTATTCCGTTCTGGCGGCCGAATGTTCTGGCCTGTGTATTATCTGCTTATGCTGGCTGTCTGTGTGGGATTTTCTCGCCTTCTCAAGCGCCGACATATTGTCTTTGCCGGCTTGACAGTTTTGACTGTTTTACAGCTCATTGACCTGATGCCAGGGCTGATGCAGCGCCGGCAGGCTTTCGCCGAAGCGCAGAAGCAGGATGCATTTCCCTCCTCCATGACCAGTGATTTCTGGCAGCAGGCAGCCGGACGATACAATTCCATCGCCTCCATGAGCGGACTGCAGACCGATGCACTTCACCTGGCACTGTATACCGCCGATCTGGGAATGGCAACCAACGATCCTTTTGCTGCACGATATGATGCCTCTGCCCTGGAAGCACAGAGAACAGTGTACAGCCAGGAACTGGCAACAGGAGAACTGCGCAGTGATACCCTGTATTTATTTGCCGACGAAGGCGCTTTTCTTCAAGCCGTGGAGCCTGTAAAAAACAGTGGTGCCTGGTGCGGCCGCATTGACGGCGCCGATGGCAGCTGGTACGTGATTGCTCCCGGTATGGCCGACTGCGGGCTGGACACTGCCTGTATTCCCTATGATGAAAACTATCCCCTGCGGCTGGCCGATTACACTGACGCTCTATGGAACCGGGGTGTACTGGACAGCACGAAACAAACCGTTTGCTTTGCGGACGCGCCCTTTACCCGCCGCAAGCTGGAAAGTGCCGCGGCCATCGTCGCCGACGGCAGGACGTACCCCATTCTGACCGTAGACGACAGTGATCCCGGGTGGCTGATGGTCACCCTTGAAATTGAAGATGCCACCGTTTTGTGGGGGCAGGAACTGGAGACGATCCCATGCAAGAACTGAAAGTAAAATCTTTGCTGCCGGTACGGCTGGACAAGTATCTGATGCAGCAGTACCCCGTACTGGGGCCCGGGCGCTTGAACAAAGCCCTGCGGGAAAACAAAATCAAGCTGAACGGCAAAAAGCAGCCCCTGTCCACCCGGGTACAGAACGGAGATGTGATCCGCATTTATCTGCTGGACGATCAGCTGGGGCTGACCGTACAGGACGGCCCCTGGTTTCTTGGATGTCGGGCGCCAGCTGAACTGATTTACGAAAACGACGACCTGATTGTAGCGCTGAAGCCTGCCGGTATTCCGGTGGACGGGGACGATGCGGATACCCTGCGCGCCCGGGTTCTGCGCAAATTGTATGAGGAAAAGCGCCTGGAGAATGAAAGCTCCATCCGCCTTTGCCATCGCTTGGATACCGGCACCAGCGGCTTGATCCTGTTGGCTAAAAACGCCGAAACGGAGCAGTTCCTGACCGATGCCATCCGGGAACATCAGATCCGCAAGACGTACCTGTGCGTGACCTTTGGCCGCCCCGTGCCGCCCGCCGATACCCTGAAAGGCTTTTTGATGAAAGACGCAGAGCGCGGTCTGGTACGCGTTCTGGATGCGCCGAAACCCGGCACCAAGGAAATCATCACCTCCTACGACACCATTGCTGTGAGCGGCCGTCTGGCCCTTCTGCGGGTACATCTGGTCACCGGACGCACCCACCAGATCCGGGCACACCTGGCCAGCATCGGCTGCCCGATTCTGGGTGACAGCAAATATGGCAACAATGCCGCCAACCGGGAGCTCAAGCTGAAGTACCAGGCCCTGTGTGCCTGGGAGCTGGCATTTCCCAAGCAAATCAAGGATGAGCGGTATGCTTCCCTTGCCGGCAAAGTATTCCGCGCACCGAAGCCCTGGTATTATCTGCAGGTTCTGGACGGAACCCTGAAATAAGCATGAAACTCCCTCTGACAAGCTTTCGTCAGAGGGAGTTTTTGTGTATTTGCGCAGGTAAAGGAATCGTAGGTTTACTTTTGGGCACAGTGGGTGGTATGGTTATACCAAAGGAGGTGCCGCAAAATGGACGCAAAGACTTTCGGAGCTTTTCTGGCCGACACGCGGCGTGAACGCGGAATGACGCAGGCGGAACTGGCCGATATCATTCATGTCACAGACAAGGCTGTGAGCCGCTGGGAGCGCGGCATCGGGTTCCCTGACATCAACACCTTGGAACCGCTGGCGGATGCTCTAGGGCTGAGTTTATCCCAGCTAATGCACGCGGGCAGTACACCGGAGCCTCCGTCGGAAGACACTCTGGAAGACTTTGTGGCCATGCTGCGGCCCGGCCGCATCCTGTGGAGCGGGGCCCGCAGCGCCTTTTTCTGGCTGACTGTTGCCCTGGGGATATGGATGCAGATTGCGCTGCCTCTGCAAGTGACCGTTCACTGGCATAATGCATCAGGTTTCCTCACTCCTGACCAGACAGAGATGACGTTTGTGGTCGCTCTGAAGTGTATCATCAGCAGTGGCATACTTTTGCAGATCTGGCGCCTTGCGGCCAGCGGGCTTATCTTCGTGCAGCGAGGCGTGTTTTTCCGGAGCCTGCTGCCGCTTTTGAAGGC
>CALXHN010000108.1 GCA_944388105.1 uncultured Gemmiger sp.
TTTCTCCGGATGCTCCCCGCCTGGGGCTGGCTCTGTCTGGTGCTGATGCCCGCGGCCCTGTCGGCGCTGTCAGTGGGCGTGATACGCTGCTTTGGCAAGAAGGGCGGTCTGGTGCTCTGGCTGTCCTTTATGGTGCTGTGCCAGGTGCCCCAGCTGCTGGAAATCACATCCAAAGATGCCCTGGAACTTCTGGTGGAAATTCTGCCGGTATTTCTGCCCCTGGTGGGGCTGGCGGCAGCCATAGCCGGAACGGTCCTTCTGTACCGGGACAACGCCGCGGTCACAAACCGTTGACAAAGTTCGACCATCCACGCTACAATGCAGACAGGAAGGAGCGCCGCCCCGGCCGGGGCGGCGCTTGTTTTTTGGATGGCAGGAGGTGTGTACCCATGTCGGATGGATACTGGAAGGGGCTGCTGCACAGTGCGGTGTATGCCCCGCAGCGCTGGGCCGGACAGCCGGAAATTCTGCGCCGTGACCTGGAACTGATGCGCAAGGCCGGACTGAACACGGTCACCCTGGCCGCCGGGGCATGGCCCTGGCTGGAACCCAGGGAAGGGGAGTATGCCTTCGACTGGCTGGACAACGCCCTGGCCACCCTGGAAGAAAATCAGATCAAGGTGATTCTGTGCGCCCAGGGGCAGGTGTGCCCTGCCTGGATGTCCCGTCATTATTCCGGCGCTGTCCGCACCGATGAGGACGGCACCCGCCCGGTACCCGGGGCATCCGGCGGTCTTTGCCCCAGCCACACCGCCCGCCGCAAAAAGGTGCGGGAAATGGACGAACAGCTGGCCCGCCGCTACGGGACCCACCCGGCGGTGCTGGCCTGGCTGGTCACTGGCATGGACCTGCCCTGCTACTGCCCCTCCTGCCAGAAAGCCTACCGAAGCTGGCTGCGCAAAAAATACGAGACCCTGGGTGCCCTCAATGAAGCAGGCGGCACCGCTTACTCCGACTGGGAGGAGGTGAGTGCCGCCCGACCGGACGGCGGCAACCTGTGTGCCGCCATGGACTGGGATGACTTCTGCGCCTACCAGCGGGCGGAACTGCTTCATCTGGAAGGGGAGGCCATCCGCAAAGGCTGTCCGCAGGCCCGCATCATCACTGATCTGCTGCCTGCACAGGGCGGGGAAGAGGCGGACCTGACCCTGACCGAGATCCGGCCGGATTGGCGTGCCGGAGAGGATTCTTCCAGCGAATGGAAGCAGGCTGTGCGTGCCGCTTTTGCCTATGACCGGACCCGCTGTGCCGGACGTCCCTTCGTGGTGCGGCAGAAGTCCGGTATCAAATGTCTGCGTCCCGGGCTGCTCATGCTTTCTCAGCTCCAAGCGGTGGCCTGTGGGGCGGACGGGGTGGAACATGCCGTGTGGCGTCAGCTTCCCGGCCGTCTGGACGGCGGGGCGGTGGTCAGCCGCAACGGCAGCGCGGAGACCCGTCTGTTCCGGGAAACGGCGGAGGCCGGCCAGGTGCTGCTCAAGCTGCCCTTTGTGGGCGGTATGGGCACCCGGGCCTCGGTGGCTTTTCTGTATGACGGCCGCACCCCGGCGGGGCTGACTGCTCTGGCTGCCGCTCATCGCTGCGGTGACCCGCAGAAGGTCATCCTGGACCACTATGCGGCCCTTTTGGAAAACTATGTGGATGTGGACGTGCTGGACCCGTCGGCGGACTGGTCCGGCTACAAGGTGGTCGCGGCACCGCTGCTGGCGGTGTTCCGTCCCGATATGCCCAAGCGGATGGAGGAATATATCCAGCGGGGCGGTCATTTCCTGCTCACCTTCGGTTCCGGCCTGACTGATGAAAACGGTACCGCTGTACCGGGCTGGCCGCCCATCGGTCTGAACAACGTGTTCGGGGTGGGGGTGGAGGACTGTGACCCGCTGCTGGCAGGACAGACCAACAGCTTCACCTACGATGACCAGACCTACCCGGCGGTGTTCTGCTGCGATATTCTGCGGCGCACCGGCGCCCGGATGCTGGCGGCCTATGAGAAGGACTTCTACCGCGGCCAGCCTGCCGTGACCAAGCGGCCCCTGGGCTTCGGCTGTGCCTGGTACCTGGGCTGCCACAGTGACGCCAAATTCCTGCGCAAGCTGTACGCCGACATCCTGAAAGAGACGGGTATCCCGCATCTGGCCGACATCCCCTACACCCAGGACCTGATGATCCGCCGCCGCACCGACGGCAAGCGCACCTGCACCTTTTTCATGAACTTCTCCTCCCGGGTACAGGTCACGGCGGGGCACCGTCTGGATGCCTACGGCTGTGCCATGGACACCGCCTGGGCCCAGGAGTAAAACACGCCCAAACGCCGCAAAACCCCCTTGACAACCGCCCGCCCTTGCACTAAACTGAATGATATCAAATGCAGTGCGGGGGAGTTCCGTGCGGGCAGTTCCTTTTGACAGAAAGCCGGGGAGGGTGGAAACCTGGCAAGGGAGCCCGACGGTTGTCGCCCCCAAGCAGAAGGTGCGAACCGCTTTTTTGCCCAGTAGTGCTTTCCGTTTCGCCCCCGTTACCGGGCGTTCAAGAGGCCTTTGCAAAAAGGCAATTTGGGTGGTACCGCGGTTATTGTATTGACATGGCCGTCCCATGAGATTCTCTCACGGGACGGTCATTTTTTCGTCCCGCACACAAGGTAAGGAGGACACACCAATGGCAGAAACCGAGAAAACTCTGGCCAAACAGTATGACCCCAAAGGCACCGAGGACCGGGTCTATCAGAACTGGTGCGACAAGGGGTATTTCCACACGCAGATCGACCGCAGCAAGCGGCCCTTTACCATCGTGATGCCGCCGCCCAACGTGACCGGGCAGCTGCACATGGGCCATGCCATGGACGAGACCTGGCAGGATATCCTCATCCGCTACAAGCGCATGCAGGGCTACGCCGCCCTGTGGGTGCCCGGAACCGACCACGCTTCCATCGCCACCGAGGCCAAGGTCGTGGCCCAGATGAAGGAAGAGGGCCTGACCAAGGAGATGCTGGGCCGTGACGGATTCCTGGAACGGGCCTGGGCCTGGAAGAACAAGTACGGCAACCGCATCGTCAGCCAGCTGAAGAAGCTGGGCTGCTCCTGCGACTGGCAGCGGGAACGCTTCACCATGGACGAAGGCTGCTCCAAGGCGGTGCTGGATGTCTTCGTCAACCTGTACAACCAGGGCCTGATCTACCGCGGCAGCCGGATGGTCAACTGGTGCCCCCACTGCAACACCTCCATCTCCGACGCCGAGGTGGAATACGAGGAGAAGGAAGGCAGCTTCTGGCATCTGCTGTACAAGGTCAAGGAGACCGGCGAGATGCTGGAACTGGCCACTACTCGTCCCGAGACCATGCTGGGCGATACCGCCGTGGCCATCAACACCGATGACCCCCGCTACAAGCACCTGCACGGCTGCCATGTCATCCTGCCCCTGCTGAACAAGGAGATCCCCATCGTCTGCGACGAGCACGCCGACATGGAAAAGGGCACCGGCGTTGTGAAGATCACCCCCGCCCACGACCCCAACGACTTTGAGGTGGGCAAGCGCCACAACCTGCCCATGGTCCGGGTGCTGACCTACGACGGACGCATGACCGGCCCTGCCGACAAGGCTGAGGCCGACGCTCTGCGGGCCAGCGGCCGCGCCAGCGCCGATGAGCCCGAGGTCCTGGACTGCGGCAAGTACGCCGGCATGACCGCCATGGAAGCCCGCAAGGCCATCCTGGCCGACCTGGCCGAGGGCGGCTATCTGAAGGAGACCGAGCCCCTGACCCATGAGGTGGGCACCTGCTACCGCTGCCACACCGTCATCGAGCCCATGATCTCCAAGCAGTGGTTCGTCAAGATGGACCCCCTGGCCGGCCCCGCCATCGAGGCCGTGGAAAAGGGCGACATCAAGTTCGTGCCCGAACGCTTCACCAAGAACTATATCAACTGGATGAAGGGCAGCCGTGACTGGTGCATCAGCCGCCAGCTGTGGTGGGGCCACCGCATCCCGGCCTGGTATTGCGCCGACTGCGGCGAGACCATCGTGGCCAAGGAAGCGCCCGCCGTCTGCCCCAAGTGCGGCAGCACCCATCTGGATCAGGACCCCGACACCCTGGATACCTGGTTCTCCTCCGCCCTGTGGCCCTTCTCCACCCTGGGCTGGCCCGACAAGACCGAGGACCTGGACTTCTTCTATCCCACCAATGCCCTGGTCACCGGCTACGACATCATCGGCTTCTGGGTCTCCCGCATGATCTTCTCCGGTCTGGCCTATACCGGCAAGGCCCCCTTCAACACCGTGCTCATCCACGGTCTGGTGCGGGACAGCCAGGGCCGCAAGATGTCCAAGAGCCTGGGCAACGGCATCGACCCGCTGGAGGTCATCGACCAGTACGGCGCCGACGCCCTGCGCATGACCCTGGTGGTGGGCTCCACCGCCGGCAACGATATGCGGTACAGCGAAGAAAAGGTCACCGCCAGCCGCAACTTTGCCAACAAGCTGTGGAACGCTTCCCGCTTTGTGCAGATGAACCTGCCGGAAGGTTTCCAGCCCGGTATGCCGGATGAATCCCTGCTGGACATGAGCGACAAGTGGGTGCTCTCCGAGCTGGCCAATGTGGCCGCCGAGGTCACCGCCAACCTGGACAAGTACGAGCTGGGTCTGGCCGCCGACAAGGTGGAAAAGTTCATCTGGGAGATCTACTGCGACTGGTATATCGAGATCTGCAAGTCCCGCCTGAACTCCGGGGACGAAACCCAGGCCGACACCGCCCGCAAGGTACTGGTGTATGTGCTGGACAACGCCCTGCGGCTGCTGCATCCCTTCATGCCCTTCATCACCGAGGAAATCTACCAGGCCCTTCCGGGCAGCGCCGAGACCATCATGACCCAGTCCTGGCCGGACGCCAGCTCCCTGCCCACCTGGCCGGAGGAGAGCGCCGACTTTGAGACCATGATGGCCTACATCAAGGCCGTCCGTGCCACCCGCAGCGATATGAACGTGCCGCCGTCCAAAAAGACCAGCATGATCATCGAGACTTCCGCGCCTGCCGCCTTTGAAAAGGGCAGCGTCTATCTGGCCCGGTTCGCCTTTGCCACCGACGTGACCCTGACCCCCAAGTATGAGGGCAGCACCGAAGGCATGGTCACGGTGGTCACCCCCGCCGCCCGCGGCTTCATCCCCATGATGGAGCTCATCGACCGGGAGAAGGAGCTGGCCCGCCTGCAGAAGGAACTGGCCAAGAACGAGAAGGAAGTGGCCATGTTCAGCAAGCAGCTGGACAACCCCCGCTTTGTGGAAAAGGCTCCCGCCGCTCTGGTGGAGGAGACCCGCAGCAAGCTGGCCGCCGCCCAGGAAAAGCATAAGGGCATCCTGCAGTCCATCGCGGCCCTGTCCTGAGGAGATTCCCCATGAAAAAGGACCGGACCGACCGTATCCTGCTGGGCTGCTTTCTTGTCAGTCTGGCGGTGTATCTGGTGATCTTCGTTTCCGCCTTTGCGGAACTGCCGCTGAATATTTCCTCCCTGCATCAGCTGCTTTTGATGTTCTTCCACTTCATTCCGCAGTTCTTCCTGCAGCTGCTGGTCTGCCGGCTGGAAGGCCCCGTCTGGCGGTTCGCCCTGCCCTTTGCCCTGTTCCTGATCCCCGCTCTCGTCTTTGTGCTCTGCACCGGCGGGGCGGGCCTGGGCTGGGTCCTGGCGGGCGGCTGGTGCATGGCGCCTTTGTCGGGCTGTGCCCTGGGCTGGCTGGTCTTTGGCATCACCCGGCTGGTGCACCGCCTGCGCCGTCCCAACCCTTGACAAACCCCATCCCCGCGCCTATAATTGATAGCGTATTTTGCAAAACACGCTGACGGAGAAAGTAAGCGCCACGGGATTCCAGGCAAAGAGAGGGCGGTCACCGGCTGAAAGCCGCCCCACGGGTCCGGCACCGAAGTTCGCTCCCGAGTGGTCCGCGGGAACAGCCCCTGCAATGGGGGCCCAGTAGTGCGGAACGGTCCCGCCCCGTTACGGCGGAAGAGCACAGGACCTGTGCTCGCAGAGTGCCGCCGCATCAGCCGGCGGAACACGGGTGGTACCGCGGAGTTTTTACAGCTTCGTCCCTGACAAACATCAGGGACGGAGCTTTTTTGTTTGCTTCGTCCCGCAACCGCAACAAAAGGAGAGGTGCGAAATGCAGGAAAAGATCAATGCAGTGCGCGCGCAGCTGGAAGCCGACCGGGCAGCCGTGCACAACAAGGAGGAACTTTCCGCCTTCTGGCAGAAATACCTCAGCAAGAACGGGGCCGTCACCGGCCTGACCAAGAGCCTGCGGGACGTGGCCAAGGAAGACCGCCCCGCCGCCGGCAAGCTCATCAACGAGTGCAAGGTCTGGGCCGAGGGCGTGTATGAGGCCCTGTCCGCCGAGATCGAAGCCGCCGAGCTGGAAGCCCGCAACAAGGCCGAAACCGTGGATATCACCCTGCCCGGAAAGGGCAACCTGACCGGCGGGCTGCATCCCATCACCCTGGTCAAGAACGAGATCATCGACGTTTTCTCCGGCATGGGCTTTGAAATCTACGAAGGCCCCGAGATCGAGGACGACGAGCACAACTTCACCCGCCTGAACGTGCCCAAGAATCATCCTGCCCGGGATATGCAGGACACCTTCTATGTGGCCGAGGACATCGTGCTGCGCACCCAGACCAGCGGCGGCCA
>CALXHN010000109.1 GCA_944388105.1 uncultured Gemmiger sp.
GAAGGACACTACCTGACCACCGTTCCCTGCGAAATGCCGGGAGAGAAGTTTATCCGCAAGGTGGAGCTGATTTACCGCACCGGCACTGAGGATGCGTACTGGATGCCCTACTACCGTTTCTGGGTGGAGGTGGACGATGTGCCGGAAGCGGCGGACCAGGACCCCGGCCTGAAAACCTATGGGGCCTACTATGTGCCCGCCGTTGCGGAGGAATACCTGACGGATCTGCCCCTCTGGGACGGAAGTTTCAACTGAGCAGTACCAAATTTGTGCAAAACAAAACCACCCGGACGAATCCGTCCGGGTGGTTTTTATAGTTTATGAGAGCCTTGCAGGCTATCAGCCCAGGTTCATATCCACGTTGGCGTTGATACCCTTGACCTTGCCGGTGCTGGTGTACTGCCAGATGTTGTAGCTGTAGGCAAAGTCCAGCGTATCGCGGTACTGGGCGATCCAGATGCGGTACTTGCTGATGTTGGCAAAGTTCAGGGAGTTGTAGAACCAGCTGGCGTAGGAGTAGACACCTGCGCTGTAACCGGCATTGCGGATGGTCTCGCAGAAGGCCACGGCACAGGCGGTGCGCTGGGCGGCGCTGATGCCGTCGGCACGGCCGGTATCGCCGGCCACCTTCTCGGTGTCATAGTAAACGCCGCAGGGCAGGCCGTACCCCTGGACCAGGCTCAGCACCATGCTGGCTTCCTCCACGGCTTCGGCCTCATTCACAGCCTGACTGTAGAAGTACACGCCAACCTTGATGCCGGCCGCCGTGGCGCCCTGGATGTTGCGGCGGAAGGTGGAGTCTTCCACCAGGGCGCCGCTGCCGTAACCGCGGTAGCCCACACGGATGATGGCAAAGGTGATGCCGTCGGACTTGACCGCATTCCAGTCGATGGTGCCCTGGAACTTGGAAACGTCGATGCCGCGCTCCTTCTGGCCCAGCACACCGGAAGCACTGAAGGTGTACACGTTGCCGTTGATGACCTGCGTGCCGGTGACCGGCTGATGGGTGGCGGGATCGTAATAGTACTCCTTGCCGTCAATGTTCTGCCAGCCGGTGTACTCGTAAATGGGTTCGGTCTTGGCTTCCACCGCGAAGCCGTACTCCTTCAGCTTGCCGGCTTCGATCTGGTCAGGCCAGTTGGCATCCGCCGGAGCCTGGGAAGGCGTGGGGGTCGGCGCAGCCGTGGGAGTGGGCGTGGCCGTCGGGGCCGGAGTGGGCGTAGCCGTGGGAGTGGGGGTCGGCGTCGGGGTGGGCGTCGACGTCGGCGTAGCCGTAGGCGTGGGAGTGGGCGTCGGGGTGACAACGGGCGTCGGGGTGGGCGTTTCGGTCACGTCCGGCTGCTGGGTCTCGTCGGGATTGGGGGTAGTGGTTTCCTCGTTCAGGAGAGCGGTCTCCCCCTGCTCCCCTTCGGCCAGAGGCAGGATCTCGGTGGTGCCGGTCACCCCCAGCGGCAGGATGGACACGCTGCCCGGAACCACCGATGCAGTGCGGGTGCCGCTGTCGCGGATCGCACCGGTCAGTTCCTGGGTGCCGTCCGCATACACGGGCTTGTAACGGCTGACGGAACCATCGCTGAGCATCAGGTGTCCGTCACTGCTCAGGCTGGCGGTGTAGGTGGTCTTGGTGCCGATCTCCTTGGCCGAGCTTTCGGCGTAAGCGACCGTATCGGTGATCTCCTCCGCAATGGGAGCACCGCCGCCGTCACCGTAGGCGGAGTCTTCCTGGCTTTCATTGACCTGGCTGGACTGCACGATCTTGTCCTTGACCGCCGCGATGTCCGCCTTGTAGACGACCTTCTCGTTGACGGTCACGGTCTGGGCCTCGGGCAGGATGTAGCCTTCGGTCTCCGGCAGGGATACGGTGTATTCGCCGGGGTCCACCTCCTCCGCCAGCGCGGTGCCGGTGGTGGTATCCAGTTCATATGTAGTCTCGTTGCCGTCCTTGTCCTTGATCAGCACGTTCATGGGAACGCCGGTCAGGGGGGTACGGTCGGTCTCTTCGTTCTTGTCGGTCCCGGCGGTCTGGTCGTCGGTGGTTTCCTCTTCCGGTGTATCGGTGTTCACCGCATACAGCTGCACACCGATATCCTGCTGGACCACCGTCACCTCCATCTCGATCTGGATCTCGGGGGTCGGGGTCGCCGTGGGAGCCGCTTCCGGCGTGGCGGTGGGGGTCACCACCGGCGTGGGGGTGGGTTGTGCGGAGCTGGCAGACAGGTCAACACCACTCAGCCCCGCCGCCATGGCACCGATCCCCAGGCTGGCACACAGCAGCACCGCCGTACCGCCGGCGATGAGCTTGTACAGAGGCAGGCGCGCCACTGTACTGCCGGAAAAATACTTCATAGGGTTCTTTTTTGCCATTCTGATTCCTCTTCGTCTTTGCTGTATTCATGCAGATGCCTGCACTTTATCATGATACAGTTCTAATCATACACGAAAACAGGGGCAAATTGCAAGTCCAACAGCCGGGAAAGATGTAAAAATTTCATCGTAATGGCGTCACTATTTTTGGGTTTCTTTCCATATTTTGGGGATTTTTGTCGTTTGTGCGGGCATTTTGACCTACCGGTGGTATTCCCTGGGTTTGCCTTTGTGCGGGCAGCCGTGCTACAATAAGTTACAACAGCAAAAACAGGAACGGTCAACACCTGATCGGGAAGGGAGCACTGCCTATGCGGCCGGATGTGGCGGATTTTTACAGCGGCATCAGCTTTGACGCCTACCGGCTGCTGGGGGCACAGCCGACAGGAAGCGGCTGGCGGTTCACCGTCTGGGCGCCCCATGCCCGCCGGGTCCAGGTGGTGGGCGACTGGAACGGCTGGAACCTGTGGAACGCCGCCGAACTGGCTGCCTGCGAGGACGGGCTGTGGCGGGGGACGGTTCCCCACGCCCGGGAAGGACAGCTGTACAAATACAACATACTGGGCCCCGATGGCAGCTGGCAGCTGAAACCGGACCCCTTTGCCTTCGGGTACGAGGCTCTGCCCGGTACCGCCGGACGGCTGCTGTGTCCGGCATACCACTTTACCGATGGGGAATGGATATCCCGGCGGCATTGGCTGCCGCAGATGCCCATGAACATTTACGAGCTGCATGCTTCCAGCTGGAGGCGGCATTGGGACGGACGGTACTATTCCGGCGGCGAACTGGCTGAAGTGCTGATCCCCTATCTGCGGGAACGGAACTTTACCTGTGTGGAACTGATGCCCCTGGCGGAGTATCCTTTTGACGGAAGCTGGGGATACCAGGGCTGCGGATACTTTGCCCCCACCGCCCGCCTGGGCGGGTTTGCGGGGGTGGCCGAACTCATCGACCGGCTGCACGGAGCCGGCATTGCGGTTCTGGCCGACTTTGTACCGGTACATTTTGCACCGGACCCTGAACGGATGGCCCGCTGGGACGGAGCCCCTTTGTTTGAGGCGGGCCCCAGTGACTGGGGAAGCCTTCGGTTTGATCTGTCCAGCGGACCGGTACGGAGTTTTCTGCTGAGTGCGGCCGCCTTCTGGATCTATGAGCTGCATTGCGATGGCCTGCGGGTGGACGCTGTGGGGCATGCCCTCTACCGTCCCCAGGATGCCGGGGAAGCCCTGGCGGCAGCGGAATTTTTCAAGACCCTGACCGGAGGGCTGCACGCCCGGTTCGGTCCGGTGTTCCTGGCCGCCGAGGATACCGCCGGCGCGCTCAATGCCGCCGTTCCCACCGCACAGGGCGGCCTGGGGTTCGATGCGGTGTGGGACAGTGCCTGGGCGCGGGATGTCCTCACCTTTTTCTCCCTCCCGGCCGAGCGCGGCCGACGTTTTTCCGCCCTGCTGCAAAACCACGGCTCCCCCACCGCCGTCAACGCATTGAGTCATGACGACAACGCCTGGGCCAGCGGATCGGTCTGGTGGCAGCTGCCCGGAAGCGGAGAGGAAAAGTTCCGGCAGATGCAGGTACTGTACCTGCTGCAGTTCACCCGGCCGGGACGCCCCCTGACCTTTATGGGCGGGGAGTTCGGGCAGCCACTGGCCTTTGACCCTTACAAGGAGATGGACTGGGCTTGCCTGGGGCATCCGCTGCACCGCAATCTGGACCGCTATACGGCGGCGCTGGGGGCGGTGTATATCCGCCACCCTGCCCTGCACCGCGGCGGATATCGCCCGGTACTGCAAGACGAAGGCAAACTGGCATTCGGGTATCTACGGGAAACGGAGAGCGAAAAGCTGTTGTGCGTCTTCAATCTGGGCGACCATTTTCTGGACGCCCCCTGCGACCCGGGCCGCCCAAGGCGCTCCAGCCTGCTGTTTGCGGCCGGACCTTTGGACGGCAATGCACTGCAATGGTCCGGCGGCCGTTTTGTCCTGCATCTGCCTCCCATGAGCGGGGCGATTTTCGCCTTATCTTGACATTTTAACCAAAATGTGTATACTGTTTTTGGACATAGAAACAGGGGCGCCGCAAGGCTGAGATCCGCAAGGAGTACCCTTTAACCTGATCCGGGTAATGCCGGCGTAGGGAGTGGACGGGATGATATCCCATCATACGGAAGCTCACGCGCCCGCACGCAGGTTTGCCTGTCGGGCGCGTTTCTTGTTTTTATGGACTATTATCGTTTTGAGGAGTGTTCCCCATGTCCAAAACCACCTCCAAGACCCGCATCCTGGTCGAGTGCGCCCTGATGATCGCCCTCGGCACGGTGCTGGCCAACATCAAGATCTTTGAGCTGGCCAACGGCGGTTCCATCACCCTGTTCAGCATGGTGCCGTTCATCCTGGTGTCCTTCCGTCACGGCGTGAAGTGGGGGCTGTTCACCGGCTTTGTGAACAGCCTGCTGCAGATGCTGCTGGGCTTTTACGCCCCGCCGGCCCCCGGCCTGCTGCCCCTGTTCGGCATGATCATGCTGGACTATGTGCTGGCTTTCAGCCTGCTGGGTCTGGCCTGCGTCTTTGCCAAGCCTTTCTCCAACCGGCTGGTTGGTGTGGGTGTGGGCACCGCGGTTGTCTGCATCATCCGTTTCCTGTGCAGCTTCTTCTCCGGCGTTCTGATCTGGGGCAACCTGTCCGACGGTCTGCCCGCCTGGACCTACAGCCTGGGCTACAACGCCAGCTACATGCTGCCGGAAACCATCCTGACCGTGGTGGCTGTGGTCCTGCTGTACAAGGCCGCCCCCAAGCTCTTTGTGATGGACTGACCTTCCTTATATAAATATAAGGGCCTGCACGCCGATGCGCTTTGCCGCGCACCGGCGTTTTGTTTTGGAGCAGGGCTTGCGGCCGTCCGCATCCGATGGTAGGATAAAGCAAAGGAAAGGAGCTGCCCTTTTATGCCCTACACCCAACAGGAGATCCTGGCCCGCCTGCAGGCCATGGCCGAACCGGAATATGCCCGTTTTTCCGCCACCCTGATCCCCGCCCCGCCGCCGATTCTGGGGGTACGTCTGCCCAAACTGCGGACCCTTGCCAGAGAACTGGCCAAAGCCCTGCCCGCATCCCCTGAACTGTGGCAGGCGCTGGAAGGGCCGTATCTGGAGCAGGCCATGCTTCACGGAATGCTCATCGGTGCTGCACGGATGTCCGATACCCAGCGCCGGGACCGGCTGGAAGATTTTTTGCCCCGGGTGACCAACTGGAGTATCTGTGATTCCACCGCTGTTTCCTGTAAATGGATGGCCCGCACACCCGATTTCTGGCAGCCCTGGCTGCTGGCTTTGAGCCGCCGGGAAGAAGAATTCTCCGCCCGGTTCGCCATCGTCTGTCTGCTGGACCACTTTACCGCCACGCCGGAGGGACGACGGCTGACACTGGAAGCCTGCACCGCCGCCTCCTGCCCCGCCCTGTACACCCGGCTGGGGATCGCCTGGGCGGTGAGCATTGTGGCGGTAAAAGAACCGGAACTGGGGCTTGCCTACCTGAAACAGGATCGTCTGGATGACTTCACCCACAACAAATCCATCCGGAAAATCTGCGAAAGCCTGCGCAGCACTCCGGCCTACCGGACGCAGGTAAAAGCCCTGCTGCGGCGGGACGCTGCACAGGACAAATCTCGTTAAAGTTCTAACGTTTGAAAAATCCCGGTTTGGCAAAATGCCCAAATCGGGATTTTTTCTCATTTATTAGCGTCTTGCATTGGGAAACACCGGGAAAAGAAAAGTTGATTTTCTTATGAAAAAGGTTGAAAAAAAGTTTCACTTTTTCCATTTTCAGAAATCTCATCGGATTTTGCCGGAAATTTTATTCCGGACAAAAATCGTTTTTTCGTCATTCCGCCAATTTCAGGGCAAACATCTTTCATTTTTGCGACTATTATGTTAATATATATTTAACAAACTGTTCAGTGGTCAGGAACCAGTGTCCATTGAACGGGATTGGAACGCTTCCATATTTTAGGAGGAATGCTTTTATGATGAAGTTTTTGCAGAAGCTCGGCAAGGCATTGATGCTGCCTGTCGCCGCGCTGCCCATCTGCGGCATCCTGATGGGCCTGGGCTATGCGTTGGCTCCGGCTGCCATGGGTGCTGAAGGCGCCACCACCGGTGTGGCTTACACC
The DNA here is from genome assembly GCA_944388105.1 of uncultured Gemmiger sp. Classification (GTDB taxonomy): domain Bacteria; phylum Bacillota; class Clostridia; order Oscillospirales; family Ruminococcaceae; genus Gemmiger. The sequence goes on from CALXHN010000109.1 coordinate 6,529, forward strand.
GTTGGTTTTATTCTGATCAAGGCCGGCGGCGCCCTGATCGACAACATGGCCTGGCTGTTCGCCGTCGGCGCTGCCGTGGGCCTGTCCGATGACCATGACGG
>CALXHN010000110.1 GCA_944388105.1 uncultured Gemmiger sp.
GGGGAAAGCTGTACATTCATGCATTCCATGAAAGATTCACCTCATTATACATGTGTGCAATTTTATTCAGTATAGCACACCGCTTTGGGCAAGGCAAGAAATGCACGCTTATTTTGCACAGACTTTACAAGATGTGTGTTTTCAGCCACCAGACAAGTAAAAGTTGGCCCGCCAGAATCGCCGGCATTCCCAGAACAAAATACCAGTGTCTGGTTTTGTGGCGGAACAGGTACATACCGCCCCAGCATCCGATACTGCCGCCCAGCAGTGCTATTACAAAGAAGGTCTTTTCCGGGATGCGCCAAGCGCCGCGTTTGGCTCTCCCCTTGTCTGCCGCCATCAGAATTCCCCCGATCAAATTGACCAGCAGCAGCCAGAAACGCACTCCCCACTCCGCATATCCTGTCAAAGACAAATTTTCCCCTCCTAGCCAATTCATTTATTCTATCCGCATTATAGCATAGACAATACAAAAAAGAAGCCCCCATATAAAAAGGGCTTCTTTTCGGCTCATGCACGGAGGACAGTTCCGTCCGCCAAGGTGATGCAATGTCCGTTATATTGGATGGTCCCCTTATTATCCAGAGAATCCACTGTGCTGTCACCGGTCAGTACCCATGTGCTGCTCTGATCTATCTTCACGGAAATGTACCCGTTTCCAGCTTCGTCATCACTGCGAACAATAGCGCCGGAAAGCAAACTTGTTCCTGTCAGCTCAAGCTGTAAAGTAGAATCACTGTCCACCATCAAATTGCCGGACAATGTCTGCTGCTTTGCTTTCAGATGGACAGCCGTCTCCTGACGCTCTCCCTTGGAGGCCATACGCAATAAAGCTCCTCCACCCATGTTGAGAAGATCTATACGGTTCAGTTCAAGTTCACAGTCGGCGCCTTCGATATAGAACACATCCCCATTTCGGGAAAGTAGGCTTCCATCCGACATAGCAAAAGAAATAGACTTTGGCGCCGGACTGCTTTGTCCGCCGATTTTCACTGTATACGGTTCTTTCTCTTCTTCCATACTGTTCCGATTACCGCTGACATCGCAGTTCTCCAATGAAAGAGAACCTGCATCACTCACCACAATTGCCTCCGAGTTGTTGGCTGTCAACTCCGCATTTTGAACGACGACCTCCCCCGCGGCATCAATCACAGGCGCATCGTACCCGCCGGAAGTGTAGGTTCCGCCCTCCACATTCAGCGAGCCGCTTTCGGTTCGGAGAACCGGAGCGGAAGTGCCGGATGTGGTAATCGTCATATTGCTGGCGTTCGCACAAGCCCCTCCGGACGTCTGCAGGCCAGTGCCCCTTTCTCCTGTTGTTGTGATCGTTGTGTCATTCAAGCGAAGAGATGTACCGCTTCCATGACCGAACACCCCACAGCTATCTGACGCCGAAGAATTGACAACGCCTTTTGAAAGGGTCACTTGCGCACCGCCAGTAACCAGCAGCGCAGCGTTCCGTCCGTAATAATTGCTTGCAGCTGTGCTGGTGCTGCCGCCATCTGATTTTTCAACACGGACAGAACGCAGCCCTACCTTTGCCGCTATAATACGAAGGGCGTTCTCGTCAGCGGACTCGGAGGTGTATTCTTCACCCTGTCGGGTCGTACTTTCTTCTATGCTGGCTGCGGATGTTCCCTGCAGCGTCGCGGCATCTGTCTTTCCTTGCCGTATATCCTTCAGAACCACCACTGTCAATGGGGTACGATCGCCGCTCACGGTGACATTCAAAATCGCCTTCGGTGTTATATTCTCCAAACTGGCGGTCTGTACTGCACCATCATCCGCCATAACAAAACATTTTGCCGTGCCAAGATTCAATACAACATCTTTTTGCCACGGCACAAAGACTTGCATCGGAGTCTGAACTACAGGTGCTGTATGAGAAGAGCTTCGTCCTGCCTGAATAAAGTTGGTTGCCAGCAGAGATTCCATCGCAGCACTTTCTGAAGTCTGCACCACGGCCAGTTCTCCCAGGCGGAGCGTTACTGTATCTGCATCCAGTTGAATGACCTGGCCAGTCAATGTTGTGCTGTTTCCTTTCCAGACATCTGACAGTGAACCTATACTGCATGCCGCAAAAATCAAAACCATCATCACACCAAACAATGATGTGTATTTTTTCATAAAACATTTGCCTCTTTACTTTCCGCCGCGATCAAGGCAGCGGCTATACGGCGGCAGTCCCCGCTTTATTCATCAGCATAGCCGGAAAATGTGATAGATTTCTGTTGCGCATGTGAAGATTTGGTAGGTTCCTTCCGGACTGCATCATACATAATCCAATCAAAGTCCGGACATTCTGTTTATGGAGGTGATTGTAAAATGTGTTATCTGGACTGTTCCCAGTCTGACTGTTGCCATAATAAGGGCGGCGGATGCTGCCTGGACGGCGTGAGCGTACACCATACCGGCCCCACCGATTCGGTGTGCAGCAGTTACCGCAACAATGAAGCTTACGGCAATGTCTGTACCGACAACGTACCGCCCGCCGCTAAGACTTCCATCCGATGTGATGATGCCGGCTGTCGGTACAATGACCACAGCCGCTGCAGTGCCATGCACATCACCATCAAGGAATGCAGCTGCGGTCCCCAGTGCGCCACCAGAGCCGATCGCTGAGTAGTATTACAGCAAAAAGCCCTCATGTACGGAAGATATCCGCACATGAGGGCTTTTGTATCACAAATCAGAATTCATCCAGATCACAGATGGCGCCGTAATACTCAGGACGCCGGTCCCGGAAAAGGCCCCATTCCAGACGAGCCTGCCGGTTTGCCGCAAAGTCATAGGAGGCGGTCAGAACAGCGTCTCCCTCCCGACTGGCCTGTGTCAGAACCGCACCGGTCTCGTCCGTCAGGAAACTGGTACCGTAGAAGCGCAGGGCGCTCTGCTGGCCGCCGTTTTCCGCACAGGGGCTGACAACCTCCACTCCATACCGGTTGGCTGCTGCCACAGGCACCACGTTGGCTGCCGAATGTCCCTGCATGGTGCGCTGCCAGTGGCCGGCGCTGTCCACATCCAGGATCGGCTCGCTGCCAATGGCCGTGGGATACAGAATAATATCAGCTCCGGCCAGTGCCAGACAGCGGGCGGTTTCCGGGAACCACTGATCCCAGCAGATGCCGACGCCTACCCGGCCGTACCGGGTTTCAAAAACACGGAAACCGGTGTTGCCGGGGGTGAAGTAGAATTTTTCCTGGTAATAATGGTCATCCGGAATATGGGTTTTGCGGTAAACGCCCAACACACTGCCATCCGCATCGATCATGGCTACACTGTTGAACAAGCGGGTGCCATCCGCTTCATAAAAGCTGACAGGCATGACGATCTCCAGTTCCCGGCAAACCTGGGAGAATCGCTGCACCGCCGGGTTTTCCGCCAGCGGCGTGGCGTAGGCATAATAGTCGTACCGGCGTTCCTGGCAGAAGTAGGGGCGTTCAAACAGTTCCGGCAGAAGCACGATCTGCGCGCCCTGAGAGGCTGCCTGCCGGACCAATTCCTCGGCATGGGCGATATTTTCGGCCGGGTCAGCCGAGCAGGACATCTGCACGGCAGCTACCATGGTTTGAGGCATGGGTTTCCTCCTTACTGAGTTACTGTGGAATCTGCTGGGTAATGCAATGAATGTTCCCCCCGCCCTGTAAAATTTCCCGGGCCGGCAGACCTACGACCTTTCGGTCAGGGCAAAGGGATTGCAGAATGCGCAGTGCCCGAGCATCACTTTCGGCATTTTCGCCGCCAAACTGAGGTACCAGCACAGCGCTGTTGGTAAAATAAAAGTTTACATAGCTGGCCGCCAAACGCTCGCCCGGGGTACGTACATCCTCCCCGGGTGCAAACTCATAAGCGGCGCAGTCCTCCTCGCTGCACAAAATCGGATGGTCCGGAATGGGCAGCTTGTAAACGGTAAGGGAGCGTCCCTTGGCGTCCGTGGCATTTTCCAGATACGCAAGATCTGCCGCCGACAGCGCATACTGCGGATCATTTTCCTTGTCAGTCCAGGCCAGGACCACCTGTGTGGGCCCCACAAAGGCACAGACATTGTCCACGTGTTCGTTGGTCTCATCGTTGTAGATACCCCGTGGCAGCCAAAGGACCTTTTGTACCCCCAAACGACGGCACAGTTCTTCTTCGATTTCCTGCCGGGACATATCCGGGTTGCGTCCGGCGGAAAGCAAGCAGCTTTCAGTCACCAGCGCGGTTCCTTCTCCATCGGTGTGAATGCTTCCGCCTTCCAGTACAAACGGCGCCGCATCCTCGCAGGGCAGATCCAGCGCCTTGCAAAAAGCCGAAGCCACCACATCATCCTTGTCCCAATCAGCGTACAAACCGTCCACCGCACCGCCCCAGGCGTTAAATCGCCAGCTGATGCCTTTAAGTCTGCCTTCTGCGCTGCGGACAAAGGTCGGCCCCACGTCCCGGGCCCAGGCATCATCACTGTCGATGCAGAGCACGGTGGCGCGTGAGATATGCGCCACCGCCCTCCGAGCTTCTTCCAGGTGATCGGGGCCTGCGAGGATATATAGCTCTTCGCTCTCGGCAATTGCTTCAAATACCCGCACAAAGGCTTCTTGTGCACGGGCTGGATTCTTGCCCCAGCTGCCGGGACGCACCGGCCAGATCATCAGGGTACCGCGGTGAGGGGCGTACTCCGCCGGCATGCGATAATCGGACATGAAAAAACCTCGTTTCTGGCCATTGTTCAGGAAAGGCGCATTTTGAAATCTTCGTAACCGAAGCGGCGGACCACCTCGCAGCGGCCGTCGGTATGGCGTAAAGCGATATCCGGCAGCGGCATCCCATTGAAGGTGTTGTTCTTGACCATGGAATAAATGGCCATATCACCGAACACCAGTCGATCCCCCACCTGGGGCTGTTTGTCAAAACTGTACTCGCCGATGACATCCCCGGCCAGACATGTGCGCGCCGCCAGACGGCAGGTGCAGGGCTTCTCCCCCGCTTCCCCTGCGCCGAACAGCGGTGGGCGGTAGGGCATTTCCAGCACGTCCGGCATGTGACAGGCTGCAGAAGCATCCAGAATCAGAACCGGCATGTCACTGGCCTGCACCACATCCAATACGGTGGTAATCAGGAAACCTGCATTCAGAGCAATGGCCTCACCGGGCTCCAGATAAACCTCCACGCCGTACTTTTTCCGAATATACAGAATCAGGTCTTCCAGCGCTTTCAGGTCATACCCCTGGCGGGTGATATGGTGCCCGCCCCCAAGGTTCAGCCATTTCAGGCCTGACAGGAAGCTGCCGAATGTTTCTTCAAAGGCCCGGAAGGTTTCCACCAACGGGGCGGAATCCTGCTCGCACAAGGTATGAAAGTGCAGACCTTCCACCCCTTCCGGCAGCGTGTTTGGAAAATCGCAGCGGCGGATACCCAGGCGGCTGCCCGGAGCACAGGGATCATAAATGGCATGGCCTTCCTGGGTAGAATGCTCAGGATTGACCCGCAGCCCAACGCTGGCATGGCTCCCCTGCCAGACGGCACGATGGGCTTCCAGCTGCGCCAGAGAGTTGAAGCTGATGTGGTCGCAGATTTTAACCAGCTGCTCCATCTCCTCCGGCGTATAGGCCGGACAAAACACATGGTTTTCCTTCCCGGGCATCTCCTCGTGGGCCAGACGTGCCTCGTACAGGCCACTGGCGGTAGCGCCGGCCAGATATTGTCCGATGAGCGGGTAAACCCGGAACATGGAAAAGGCCTTTTGCGCCAGGAGGATATGGCAACCGGTGCGCTGCTGTACACCTTGCAGGATGGACAGATTCTGCACCAGTGCCGCTTCGTCCACTACATAAACCGGGGTACGCAGCCCCAGCTCCGTGCTTGCCAGCCGCTCCATCATTCCACCGTAGCGGGGGCTTCATCCACCACCCAGGGCAGCCCGTACTGGTTGAGCATTTCCATGAACGGGTCCGGATCCATCTCTTCCAGGTTGAACACACCCGGCTTGCGCCACTGTCCATTGGCTACCAGAGCAGTGCCGATCATGGCAGGCACACCGGTGGTGTAGCTGATGGCCTGACTGCCCAGTTCCTTGTAGCATTCCTGGTGATCGCAGACGTTGTAGATATAGATGGTACGTTCCTTGCCATCCTTCACACCGGTGTAAATGCAGCCGATGTTGGTCTTGCCCACCGTGCGGGGGCCCAGGGAGGCCGGATCCGGCAGCAGAGCCTTCAGGAACTGGATGGGAACAATCTCATGGCCTTCAAAGTTGATGGGGCTGGTGGAAAGCATGCCCACATCTTCCAGACACTTCATGTGGGTCAGATAACTCTGGCCAAAGGTCATGAAGAAGCGGATACGCTTGACCCCGGGCACATTCTTGGCCAGACTTTCGATTTCCTCGTGATGGAGCAGGTACATATCCTTTTTGCCCACCTGGGGGAAATCGTACTCCCGCTTGATTTCCATGGGCTTGGTCTCTACCCA
>CALXHN010000111.1 GCA_944388105.1 uncultured Gemmiger sp.
CCGCGGCCGAACAGGCTGACCTTGGCGCCGGAAGCCAGGGGCAGGGCGCTGTTGTCGTTCTTCAGCAGAGCGGCGCCTTCGGATTCCACGGTGGCGCACAGCTCTTCTTCATAGCTTTCCCGCTCCTCGTCGGAGGCGAAATCGCTGGTGAAATAGTTGGTGTCTTCGGTGGTCTCACCCTTGACGATCTTGTAGGTGGACGCATTGGTGGCGACGTTGATGGTGGTCTCGTACATGGGGGCCACCACGAAGGTAGCCACCATGGCGGCGGCGGTCAGCACGGCGCTGACTGCGGTCAGGCCGGACCACAACGCAACTTTGGGCTTTTTCTGCATGTTGTTTTCCTCTCTTCCGTTTGTCTTGCCGCGGCGCGGTCCTTCCTTTCGGGGGAAGGTCCGGCGCCGCAGCCTGCTGTGCGGGGCGCGGGTCCCGGGCTCTGTGTCCGCCGCCGGCTGCGCGCATGGCCGGCGGAAAAACGGGGCGGGGGGTCTGCGTCCTGTATCTCACCCTGCGGGATGGAAACCGCGCAGGGACAAACCTTGGCAGCGGGTGCTCACACCCAGTTGGCGCTCTTGCTCTTGCCCTTCTTGAGCTTGTAGGCGGGGTTGGGGGTGTCCACCTTGCGGATGGCGGCCTGGTCGATGCAGTCACCGGCCACAGCCTTCAGTTCCACCTGGCCGTTCAGGGGCAGTTTGAAGCGGAATACCTTGTCGCCGGTCTGTTCGCCCACCTTCTGGCCGTTGGCGTACAGGGCCACGGACGGCTGGTTGGTGTAGACGGTGACGGTGGTGGTGGACTCGGTACGGTCGGCATAGCGGCGGCCCGCGATGTAGACGAAGGGGTCCTTGCTCCACCAGGCTTTATACAGATAGAAGCTGTCCTTCTTGGTTTTGCGGTCAAAGGTCACCAGGCCCTTGTGGTTCATGCCCGGTTCGCCGCCCTGGTCACGGGCGTCGGCTGCAAAGTCGAACATGTTCCACACGTGGGTGGCCCACAGCCATTTGTGGCGGTCGAAGCAGCGCAGCATATATTCGTGGTACTTGGCCTGGTAGTCCTCGGTGTGGTCGCCCCGGCGGGGATGGGCGCTGTGCAGGTTGGGCATGGCCTCGGCGCCGTATTCGCTGAAGCCCAGGGGCCGGTTGGGGTAGACCAGATGGAAGAAGTCCATCCACAGGTCGTTGAGGAAGAGCCCGGGCACATACCAGCCCAGGTACAGGTTCCAGCTGACCAGGTCGGTGATGTGGGCCACCGGGTTGAAGGGGCCGCACATGGCGTAGCAGGCCAGGGTGGTCAGGCGGGTGGGGTCCATGCGGTGGCACAGGTCGTTGAGTTCATGGTGGTTGTCCAGCATGTCCTTCTTGTCCTTGGTGGAGATGGTGATCTCGTTGGACACGCCCCAGCAGACGATGCAGGGATGGTTGTAGTTCTGGATGATCAGCTCATTCATCTGGCTGATGGTGTTTTCCCGGCCGTTGTTCATATGCTCGGAGATGTAGGGGATCTCCGCCCAGACCACCATGCCGGCCTCATCGCACAGATTATAGAAGTACTGGTCGTGCTGGTAGTGGGCCAGACGGACGGTGTTGCAGCCCATCTCCCTGATGAGGGCCATGTCCTCGTCGTGCATGGCCTTGGTGATGGCGTTGCCCAGGCCCTTGCGGTCCTGGTGGCGGGAGACGCCGTGCAGGGGATACTGCCGGCCGTTGAGCCAGAAGCCGGTCTTGGCTTCCACCTTGAAGTCCCGCACGCCGAAGCGGGTGCGCACCTCGTCCACGACCTGCCCGTTGACGTTCAGGGTGGCCACGGCGGTGTAGAGGTAGGGGCTTTCGATGCCGTCCCACAGATGCACGCCGTTGATGGTCAGGGTCTGGTCGGTGCCGCTGCCCTCGGCCACGGTCTGGCCCTGGGCATCCAGCAGGGTGACGGTGACCTGGGCGCCCTCATGGGCGTTGTGCCAGGTCTCCACATGGACGCTGCCGTCCTGGTAGTTGTTTTCCGGCTTGGGGGTGACCTTCAGGCCGGTGCCGCCGAAATGGTCCAGGTCAAAGTGGGCCTTGTTCACGATGACGAAGCTCACGTCCCGGTAGATGCCGCCGTAGAAGGTGAAGTCGGCCTTCTGGGGGTAGACGGTGTCGTTGACGGTGTTGTCCACCACCACGGTGAGTTCGTTGTCCGTGTCCTTGAGCAGGGCGGTGATGTCGGCGCGGAAGGTGGAGTACCCGCCGTCGTGCCGGCAGACCTCCGACCCGTTCAGGCTGACGCGGGCGGAGGCATTGACCCCCTCGAACTGGAGGTAGACGCACTCGGCTGCCTTGTCAAAGGCGGGGGCGTCAAAGTTGGTGCGGTAGGTGCAGGCGCAGCGCTTGTAATCGTTGCCGCCGTCCTGACCGTCGATGTTGTTCCAGGTGTGGGGCAGGGTCACAACGGCATCCGGCTGTCCGGGCTGGGAAAAGTGCCAGGACTTGTCCAGGAGCAGGCTTCTTCTCATCAGTTCACGACCTCTTTTCCGGGCAGGGGGCCCATTTATCGATTTTCTTCATGGATTCATCATATCCTGTTCATTATTATTTCACAATGGGTTTGACGGAAGTGGTCGTTTTTGTGCACCATCTGGAAAACGCCTTCGTCAACTTGTCAAGGAATAAACGATGCTTTTTAAGCAAGTTGCACAAAGTAAAAAGACCCCCGGAATCCGGGGGGCTTACAGGGTCCATGGTATGACGCAAAGGGCGGCGCGGGGTCACTCCGCCTGGGGCAGGGGAATGAGGATCTTCAGGGCAAAGCAGTCGTTTTCGGTGCTGACGGTGAGGTGGCCGCCGTACTTGCGCACCACCCGCTGTACCCCCCGCAGGCCGAAGCCGTGGTAGTCGCCGCCGGTCTTGGTGGTGACGGGCAGGCCGTTGCGGAACACCGGCTGGCGGGCCAGGGGGTTGGTGATGCTGATGACCAGGAACTGCTGTTTCACATGCACCAGCACGTCGATCTGGCGCTTGTCCTTGTCGGCAAACTGCTGCACCGCCTCGATGGCGTTGTCCAGGGCGCTGCCGAAGATGGCATAGGTATCCGCCGGGTCCAGAAAGCCCATGCGGCTGCCGTCGGCCACGCACTGGATGTGGATGTCCTTGTCCCGGCACAGCAGGCTCTTTTCGGTGAGGATGGTGTCCAGCACCTCGCTGCCGGTCTTGACGATGGCATCATAGATGCCGATGGAGTCGTCGATCTCGTCCAGGTAGCGGCGGCGCTCGGAGCTGTCGGCCATGTCCCGCAAAGCGTAGATCTGCACCTTCAGGTCATGGCAGCGCCGGTTGATGAGGGCGATGTTCTTGCGGGCCAGCTGGTACTGTTCCTTCTGCCGGTGCCACAGGATGTCCAGGGCGTCCAGGTCATGCTGGATGGCGCTTTTGCGGAACAGGGCGTTCTGCAGAAACAGGATGGTCAGGCAGTAGAACTCACACATGAGGATGACCGCCCAGTTGCCCCGCAGGGAGACGATGCGGAAATCCACCACGATGGAAGCGGTGAGGAACTCGAACACCACAAAGAGCAGCAGGGCGGAGATGGTCTGCCGGGGTCCCACCCGGAACTGACCGTCCACCGCCATGCCCCGCACCACAAGGACATACACCAGGGCGCTGCATACCCCCGCAAAGACCACCACCGACAGCCAGGGGACCGGTGCACCGCCGTGGCGGACGTTCATCCAGGTGAACCAGGTGTTGAAGATCTGCACAAAGAACTGCTGGGCCATCATCATCCAGGTGGCGCAGTACAGGCTGCCGAACACCGGCTGCCGGCACAGCAGCAGCACCATGCCCGCCACATACCCGAAGACCACCACCAGCTGCCACCACTGCATGTGCTCGGCGGCCAGACCGGCGGCCCAATAGGCGTAGCCCAACACCGCACCCAGGACCAGGCTCAGACCCAGGCGCAGGCCGTAGTTGTCCCGGTGGCGCAGGGGCCAGGTGTACAGGGCGGCACACAGTCCGTGCATGAGCACCACCGCCATGGCCTGGACCATCAGTTCGGTGCCGCCCATCAGCTGCTGCCTCCCATATAATCGGTGAGGGCGTTGAGGAAGGCGCTGCGGGCCCGGCGGCTGATCTCCAGCTCATGGCCGGCCACCACCACCGTGTCCTTGCGCACCTGTTCCACATGCATCAGGTTGACGATGTACCAGTGGTTGCACTTGGCAAAGTTGTAGGGGGCCAGCTGCTTTTCGGCGCTCTGCAGGGTGCCCCGCAGCACATATTCCCCCTGTTCGGTGTGGTAGTGGAGCATGTGGTCCTGCACCTCCACATACCAGATGCTGCGCACCCCCACCCGCTGCAGGCGGTCGGGCAGGGCCAGCAGGATCTCCTCATTGCGGCGCTTGACCACCCGCTCGATGGCCCGGGTGAACTTGAGCTGGAAGGTGTAGTAGCTCACCGGTTTCATCACAAAGTCCAGCGCCCCCACCGAGTATCCCCGGATGGCATACTGGGCCATGTTGGTGATGAACATCAACACCACGTTCTCATCCTGTTCCCGGATGGCTTTGGCGGCGTCCATCCCGGTGACCTTCGGCATCTCGATGTCCAGCAGGATGATGTCATACCGGGGCTGGTAATCCTGCAGGATCTCGCTGCCGTCGGAAAAGCGCAGCACCTCAAAGGTACGGCCTTTTTCCCGGCCGTAGCGCTCAATATATTCCTTCAGCTGTTCGGCGCATGGCGCCTCATCTTCCACAATGGCGATGCGCAGCACGGGCTTCCTCCTTTGCGGCCGTATGTGACAGATTTCTTCATGGTTTCTTACATTTTATCATAACACAAAACCCCTGCTGCGGCAACCGGGGAGCGGCCGGTACGGGGCGGCGCTGGAAAAGGTTATTTTGTAACAAAAGCCTTGTTTTTCCACGGCAGGCACCCTGCAAAACACTGCTGAAAAGCGCCGGCGTTTTTTGGGCAAAACGCACCGTACCATGCTATTTTTTGTGGTTTTCCGGAAAAATGCGGCCAGATATGGGGGCTTGCTTTTCCAGGGGGGCCGTGCTACAATTAAGAGAAACATTACAGCTGTGCCTTTGCCCTGGCCCCGGGCCGGCTGCATCCGTTTTCTCCGGCCACGCACCCGTCCATGAAGGAGGGACCACCATGCAACAAACCAACTGTCTGCAGGCCAGCATGTTCGGCGGATTACAGATCCATGTAGGGGATCAGTATCTGGTCGAGCAGGGCGGCCGTGTGAACAAGCCCATGGAGCTGCTGGTGTACCTGCTTCTGAACATCGGGGTGCAGACCTCCAATGAGCAGATCATGGAGGCATTGTGGGGGGACGATGAGGTGGAGAATCCCGCCGGCGCCCTGAAGAACGCCGCCTACTCCCTGCGCCGTCAGCTGGCCAAGGCCGGCCTGCAGCAGGAGTGCATCATCACCCGGGACCGGCAGTATGCCTGGAACCCGGAAGTGCCGGTGGAGCTGGACGTTGACCGGTTCAACAAGCTGTATGAGACCGCCATGCAGACCCCGGGCACCCCGCCGGAAAAGGTGGAGCGGTGCTGCCGGGAAGCCGTGGCCCTGTACGCGGGGGATTTTCTGCCCGCGCTCAGTGACCGGTACTGGCTCATGGCCCGGGCCAGCACCCTGCGGCAGCGGTACCTGAGCATGGTGCTGCATCTGAGCGACCTGCTCCTGGCGTCCGAGGACCGGTCGGGAGCGGAGGAGGTCATGAACCTGTGTTCCCGGGCCCTGCTGCTGGAACCCCTGAGCGAGGAGCTGCAGCTGCGCCATTTCACCGCCCTGCGCAAGCTGGACATGAAGACCGCCGTACTGAACCATTATCCGGTGGTGGCCAACATGTTCTTTGACGAGGTGGGGGAGCCCCTGCCCGAGTCCATCCGGGAGATCTTCCGCTGGGCCTCCGAGGGCGCCGACCTGCCCATGGAGGACATCCGCCACATCCAGAAGGACCTGGACGAGATCACCCGGGACGACCGGCCCATCCGGGGGGCGTATTTCTGCCCTTATGAGGTGTTCAAGCACATGTACCACATGGTGGTGCGCAGTGCCACCCGCAACTCGGAGGACGTGATCCTGCTGCTGGTGACCCTGACCCCCCAGGAAGCCCCCAAACAGGAGCGCATCCGGGTGATGCTTTCGGTGAAGGAGCTCATCAAGAACATGCTGCGCAAGGGGGATGTGTTCTCCCGGTACGGCCGCAACCAGTATGTGCTGATGCTGTCGGTGAAGAACGCCGACGACTACAAGGTGGTGCGGGACCGGCTGCTGAGCCGTTACGAAAAGAGCGGCATCAGCCAGATCCTGCACATGCAGGTGACCGTGGGCATTCCGGATCCCATCGTATGAATGTATAAAATCCCGGCTTTTCCTGAAAAAAGGAAAGGCCGGGATTTTTGTTGCTTGTTGCTTTTTGGCAAGCGGCAGTCTGCCGG
>CALXHN010000112.1 GCA_944388105.1 uncultured Gemmiger sp.
GTCTCCAGGTGTTCGGTGTGGGGGAAGAGGTCCACAGGCTGGAAGCCCGTGGCCTGCCAGCCCCGGCGGGCAAACAGACCCACGTCCCGGGCCAGGGTTTCGGGGTCACAGCTCACATAGACGATGCGTTTGGGGGCCATGGCGGTGACGGCGGCGATGAATTCCGGGGTGGTGCCTGCCCGGGGCGGGTCCAGAAAGACCACGTCGGGGCGCAGGCCTTCCCGGGCGGCCTGCTGGATCCAGGCGGTGGCGTCGGCGCAGAAAAAGCGGGCATTTTTCTGTCCGTTGCGGGCGGCGTTGGCCACGGCGTCCTTCACGGCGGCGGGGGTCTGCTCCACCCCCATGAGCCGGCCTGCCCCGGCAGCCAGCGCACACAGCCCGATGGTACCGGTGCCGCAGTAGGCGTCCAGCACCGTTTCCCGGCCGGTGAGGGCGGCGGCTTCCATGGCCTTGCGGTAGAGCACCTCGGTCTGGGCGGGGTTCACCTGGTAAAAGCTGGAGGCGGAGATGGAAAACCGCAGCCCGCACAGGGTGTCCAGGATATGCCCCGGCCCGTACAGCACCCGCACGTCCCGGCCCAGCACCGCGCTGGTGCGGCGGGGATTGCAGTTGTGCACCACCGTGGTCACCCAGGGGGCGGCCTTGCGCAGGGCCGCCACAAAGTTGCGGCTCCCGGGCAGGCGGGGGGCGGCGGTGATGAGCACCGCCATCACCTGGCCGGTGTGCACCCCCCGGCGGACCAGGACATGGCGCAAAAGACCTGTGCCCCGGTCCTCGTCAAAGGCGGGCCAGCGGCAGCTGCGGGCGGCATCCACCGCGGCTTTCAGAGTCTGGTTGAGGACCTGGTCCTGCAGAAGGCAGCCCGCTTCCGGCATGGGCAGGACATGGTGGGTGCCCGCGGCGTAGATGCCTGCCTGCAGCCCGCCCCGCCCCTGGGTGAAGGTGGCAATGGCCTTGTTGCGGTAATGCCAGGGGTCCGGCTGGCCCAGGATGGGCGCCACGGGGGCGTAGCGTTCCAGCAGGGAACGGGCTTTCTGCTGCTTTTGGGCCAGCTGCCGCTCATAGGGCAGAGACAACAGCGGACAGCCCCCGCATTGGCGGGACTGCAAAGGACAGGTCTTTGTGGACATAGGGCAACTTCCTTTATATATAAGGTAAAAGAAAAGGCGGCTGCGCGGGGGCTTGCCGCATATGATATACTGGATATGGAAACATTTGCAGCCCGGTCACAAGACCGGCGCCATATACGGAGGGATTTTACAATGAATGTTCTGCTCATCAACGGCAGTCCCCATGCCCACGGCTGCACCGACGCGGCCCTGCAGGAAGTGGCCAAGGCGCTGAACGCCGACGGCATCGAGACCACCATCTTCCACATCGGAGCGGCTCCGGTGGGCGGCTGCGTGGGCTGCGGCGGCTGCGCCAAAGCCGGCCAGTGCGTTTTCGGCGGTCCGGTGGCCGATGTGGTGCCCCTGGCTGAGAAGGCCGACGCCTTTGTTTTCGGCGCGCCGGTGCACTATGCCACCGCCGCCGCGGGGATGCTGGGCTTTATGCACCGTCTGGCCTACAGCGCCGGACGCACCCTGCGCCACAAGCCGGCGGCCATCGTGACCAGCGCCCGCCGCGCCGGGACCACCAGCGCCCTGGAAGCCCTGGAAAAGGTGCCCCAGTTCTGCCAGATGCCGCTGATCAGCTCCACCTACTGGCCCATGGTCCACGGCAGCAACGCCGAACAGGCTGCCCAGGACGAAGAGGGCATGCAGATCATGCGCAACCTGGGCCACAACATGGCCTGGATTCTCAAGTGCATCCAGGCGGGCCGCGCCGCGGGCATCGAACCCCCGACGGCGGAAAACACCCTGCGCACCAACTTCATCCGCTGAGACCGAACAAAGGCCGGGGCCTGTGCCCCGGCCTTTTGCGTTGCCTGTCAGGCCGCGGGCTCCAGCAGCGCGGCGGCGCTTTCCGGCGTCTGCGCGGTGGGGAACACCCCCTGCAGCAGGGCCACGATGTGGTCGGTCCCGGCGGAGTGGGTCATGGCGGAAACATACACCGTCAGCCCGCTGTCATAGGTGATCTGGGCGAACACCGCCTGGTAGCTGCCGCAGTCGTACCCCACGGCCTGGGTGACGGCATCGGGCACGGTGAAGGAGACATCCTGCTCAATGGCGGTGGTCTCGGCGGCCAGCTCCTCCCCGGACTGGGCCAGGAAATCGGTGTAGGTGTCGGTGACCTGCAGCAGCACCGCCGTATAGTTGAAGCTGGTGCCGCACATCAGGCTCACCGTGTCCGGCTGGGGTTCGGTGGGGGCTTCCCACACGCTGGTATCGTAGATCACCGAGACACCGTTGGAGCCGTCGTACTGGACGTAGGCGGGCTCCTCCTTGACCGCATCCTCGCTGCCATAGAGGTAGGCCATGAAATCGGCGGGGGAGCAGGCACACAGAGACAGGGCCAGCCCCGCAGCCAGCAGCGGCAGAAAAATCTTGCGTTTCATGAAAATCCTTTCCTTATCCCACAAAATGGAACCAGAGGGCGTATCCCGCCCCGGCCGCGGCGGCGCCGAAGACCAGGCCGGCCAGCACATCGGAGATGTAATGCACCCCGCTCAGCACCCGGGTCAGGGCAATGAGCAGCGCCAGCACCCCCAGGATCAGGGTGCAGACGGGGGAGACCCGGACGGCCGCCACCGCGATGCAGGCCGCCGAAAAGCAGTGACGGCTGGGAAAGCTCTGCCCCCGGGTGTCCTTGGGGAACAGGGGGGGGAAGTCCAGCGTCTCATAGGGGCGGGGGCGGTCGATGGTCCGACGCAGGAGGGTGCCCAGCACAAACACCCCGGCGGGCACCGCCAGAAAGGGCCACAGCAGCGGGTCCCTCTGCAGCGCCAGCCAGAAGGCCAGTCCGGCGTACAGCAGGTAGACGGCGGTCACCGCCCCCAGGGACGCGGCCCGCAGCAGGCGTTTGGCGGCGGGGCGGGAGCGGAACCAGCCGATCACCGCCCGGTAACGGTCTGCGGTCATGGGGAAGCCTCCTTTCCGGAATTTGGCAGGGCACACAGCCTCTTTATAATAGGTACAGGTCAAGGATACCATCCCCCGGGCGGCTTGTCAAACCGTGGGGCGGCGGGTATAATAGGCCCAGAATGTTTTTGAAAAGGGGGCCGGACCGGGTGTTCGGATTTGCAAACGGACTGCTGCTGGCGTTGTTCGCGGCGGCGGTGTGGGACCTGGGGCAGGCATGGCTTGCCCAGGGGCCGGGGTCCGGCCGGATCCGCCGGACCCTGGGCGTATTGTGGCGGCAGGACCATTACCTGTTCGGCGGCTGGGGGGCATCCTGGCGGCCCAAGGCCGGCGCGGTCTGCTTTGCTGTGGGCATGGCGTCCTATGAGGTCAGCGTGGCCTTCTGCAACAGCATGGCCCGGGACGCATGGCCCTGGGTGCAGGGGGTGCTGTCCCCGGTGCTGGACTGGGTGACATTCCTCTGTTTCGGGGCCAAGATCCTCTTCGGCACCCGGTATACCTGGCGCAGCCTGGGGGTGGCCGGAGCGCTGTACTTCATTGCCCGGTGGGTCTATTTCAACTGCCACAACATCTGGTGGATCGGCATTGCGGTGGCCGTGCTGGCCGCCAAGGACCTGCCCCTGGACAAGGCGCTCAGGACCTTCCTGGTGGCCGGGACGGCGGCCATCCTGCTGGTGGTGGGACTCAACTATGGGGGCATGCTGCCGCCTGCCCCCGGTCTGGCGGCGGAACGCAATCTGTATGAGATCCGCGGCACCTACGGCTACGGCCATCCCAACACCTTCGGCGGGCTGGTCTTTGGGCTGGGAATGGCCTTTGCCATGCTGCGGGCCCGCCGGCCCCGCTGGGCGGACCCGGTGATCGTCGCGGCGGTGGGGGTGTTCCTGTACAAGGGGCCGGCCTGCCGCACAGCGGCTTTGTGCTGCTTCGCCCTGGCGGTGCTGCTGGTCTGGTGCCGTCTGCGCCGGGACAAAGCCATGCCCGGGCTGGCGGCGCCCCTGTGCGCGGCGGTGGTCCCCGCCCTGGCGGCGGTGAGCTTTCTGCTGCCCCTGCCCATGGTGAAAAATGGTCCCTGGTGGTCGGATTTCGGCCCCGCCTGGATCGCCCGCCTGGATGACCTGCTCACCGGGCGGCTGGCGCTGGTGTGGATCGCCTACCGGCTGCTGGACGTGAAGATCGCCGGACAGGTGCTGCCCGAGTGGCCGGCCCTGGACAACAGCTTTGTGTTTTCCCTCTACCAGTTCGGCCCGGTGATGGCCCTGCTGCTGGCGGCGGTCATCGCCGCGGCCCTGTGGGGCTTTGCCCGCCGGAGCGGCCGGGTGGAGGTGTGCTGTCTGCTGGTCATGCTGCTGTACGCCTATATGGAATGCCAGAGCTTCCACCTGACCACCAACCCGGCGGCCCTGCTACTGGCGGGGGCGGTGTTCGCCCAGGCGCCCCGGCAGTGGGCGGGGGTGTACGGACCCTCCGAGACCTGATCCTGAAAGAAAAGCGGCACCCGCCGGAGCGGATGCCGCTTTTTGTGTATGGAGAGTAAAAAGGGAAAGTTGGCGATGAAACCAGGAGCCGCCGATTACAGGTCGGCCTTCCACAGACCGTGGAGGTTGCAGTAGGCGTAGACGGTCTTGGCGGTCTCGCCTTCCGCCAGGGCGAAGGTGGCGGCGGGCTGGGCGTCGGGGGTCAGGTGCTGGACGGCAAAGCCCTTGTCGGTCTCCAGCAGGATCCACTCGATCCAGTGCTCGGCGGTCATGGGATGGGTCACGGAACCCACCTTCACTTCCACGGTGCTGCCGTTGACGGTGGCCACGGGAACATGCTTCTCCTGGGCGGCGTCCACGCTGCCGGGAACCAGCAGGTCCATCTTCTGGCCGCAGCAGAACACGGGAACGTTGGAATCGTGGAGCATGGTGATGATGTTGCCGCAGTGGGCGCAGCGATAGATCTTGATCATGGTAAAAAACCTCCGTTTGTATATTTGTGGGGGTGAAAGCGCGGCACAGCCCGCCGCGTCTTGGTTCTGAATCAGTTCAGGTCCGGGCGTCGCTGCCCTTCCTGTGTTTATAGTATACACGACAGGGGCACAAATGGTTTGTTGCCACGGCAATATTTTGCAAAAGTTTTTCCGCAGCGGCGAACAAAACGCCAAAAAGCGCAAAAGTTCGGGCAAGACACCTTGAAAATTGCACGGCAGGAACGTATAATAGAATTGGCTGTGAATGAATTCACAAGGCGTGCGCCGGCTCTCGGCATGCGCACAATACAGGCAAAGGAGAGAAAATTATGACCTACTCTGCACAAGTCGAACACATGTGCCCCATCGCCAAAGGCCCGAAGCACGGCCCCGCGCCCATTCCGGAAGAGGGCGAGTGGGTAAAGGCCTATAAGATCGAGGACATCAGCGGTTACACCCACGGCGTGGGTTGGTGCGCTCCCCAGCAGGGCACCTGCAAGCTGAGCCTGAACATCAAGAACGGCATCATCGAGGAAGCCCTGGTCGAGACCATCGGCTGCTCCGGCATGACCCATTCCGCTGCTATGGCCGGCGAGATCCTGCCCGGCAAGACCATCCTGGAAGCTCTGAACACCGACCTGGTGTGCGACGCCATCAACGTGGCTATGCGCGAGCTGTTCCTGCAGATCGTCTACGGCCGCAGCCAGACCGCTTTCTCTGAGGACGGCCTGCCCATCGGCGCCGGCCTGGATGACCTGGGCAAGGGTCTGCGCAGCATGACCGGCACCATCTTCTCCACCAAGGCCAAGGGCGTCCGTTACCTGGAACTGACCGAAGGCTACATCCTGAAGACCGCTCTGGACAAGGACAACCAGGTCATCGGCTATCAGTTTGTCCGCCTGGGCAAGATGATGGAAGACATCCGTCACGGCGTTGATCCCAAGACCGCCTACGAGAAGAACATCGGCACCTATGGCCGCTTCTCCGCTGAGCAGGGCGCTGTGAAGTACATCGACCCGCGCGAAGAATAAGACAGGGAGGTATCATCTATATGGCTACTTTTGAATCTCAGGAGCGCCGCATGCCCAAAATCAACGAGTGCCTGAAAGCCAACGGCCTCGAATCCCTGGACGCCTGCAACGAACTGCTCCTTTCCAAAGGCATCGACTGCGACAAGATCATCCGCGGCGTGCAGCCCATCTGCTTCGATAACGCTGTCTGGGCCTACACCCTGGGCACCGCCATCGCTGTCAAGCGCGGCCTGAAGAACGCTGCCGACTGCGCCGCCGCCATCGGCGAAGGACTGGAAGCCTTCACCATCCCCGGCTCCGTTGCCGAACAGCGCCATGTGGGCCTGGGCCACGGCAACCTGGGCGCCATGCTGCTGCATGAGGACACCCATTGCTTCGC
>CALXHN010000113.1 GCA_944388105.1 uncultured Gemmiger sp.
CCCCCGTCGCCCCTTCGGGGCCCCCGAAGTCCTTTCCCCCACCCCCCAAATGTGCTATAATAAATCCCATCCACCCCAAACCAACCACCCGGCCTTCCCGGCCGTACCCATACAGGAGGAAATTCCATGAAGATCCCTTCCAAAGGCTTTACCCACGGCGGCAAATTCCATGCCGACGACGTTTTTTCCACCGCCCTGCTGCGCATCGTCCGCCCGGACATCCAGATCACCCGGGGATTCGCCGTGCCGGATGATTTCGACGGCATCGTTTTCGATATCGGCGGCGGCATGTTCGACCATCACAGCGAACCCCGGGACACCCGTCCCAACGGGGTGCCCTACGCCGCCTTCGGCCTGCTGTGGCGGGTGCTGGGCCCCGGCCTGGTGGGGGAACACCAGGCCCGCCTGCTGGATGAAAACTTCGTCCAGCCCCTGGACCTGAACGACAACACCGGGGAACAGAATTCCCTGGCCGACGCCATCGGCTCCTTCAACCCCCTGTGGGACTCCAAGGACGACCCGGACCAGTGCTTCTGGCGGGCGGTGGCGGTGGCCGACCAGATCCTGCGCAACGAGATCGCCGCCGCCAACGCCGTCAACCGGGCGGACGAGACGGTCCAGCGTGCCTGGAAAGCCTCCAAGGACGGCATTGTGGTCCTGCCCGCCTACATGCCCTGGAAAAACGGCCTGTACAAGACCGACGCCATCTTTGTGGTGTATCCCAGCCAGCGGGGCGGCTACAGCGCCCAGTGCGTCACCGACTACAAGACCCGCCGCAGCAAGGTCCCCTTCCCTCCCGCCTGGGCCGGCCAGCCCGAGAATGTCCTGCGGGAGCGCAGCGGCCTGGGGCTGCGGTTCTGCCATCCCAGCCGGTTCCTCATCACCGCCGATGACAAGGACCAGGCCATCGAAGCCTGCCGCCGCGCCCTGCGCGCCGCCGGAAAGCCGGTGAGCCAGTGACCAGCCCCTATCTTCACGAGGACCCGCCCCGGGGCTTTGCCCCCAGCACCGCCGACCAGCGGGCGGAGGACGCCCCCACCGCCTGGGCCTACATGGTCCGCTGCGCCGACGGCAGCCTGTATTCCGGCTGGACCAATGACCTGGCCCGCCGCCTGCGCCACCACGCCGGGGGCACCGGCGCCCGGTACACCCGCATGAAGGGCGGGGCGAAGCTGGCCTACGCCCAGCGCTGCGCCGACAAGAGCGAGGCCCTGCGCCGGGAAGCGGCGCTGAAAAAGCTCTCCCGCCCCGAAAAGGAGGCCCTGGCCGATGCCTGGGCCGCCCAGCACAAGATCACCGTCCGGCTGGCCGATGAATCCGATGCCGAAGCCGTGGTGGACCTGTACAACTGGTACGTCACCCACTCCACCGCCACCTTCCAGTATGAGCTGTCCACGGTGGAGGAGATGCGGGAAAACATCCGGGGCGTGCTGCAGCGGGCCCCCTTCCTGGTGGCGGAGGATGCCACCGGCCGCCTGTGCGGCTATGCCTGCGCCCATCCCCTGCACCCCCGGGCCGCCTACGGCTGGTGCGTGGAAACCACCATCTACTGCGCCCCCGACTGCATGGGCCAGGGGGTGGGGGGCAGACTCTACCGTCCCCTGCTGGCCATGCTCAAGGCCCAGGGCTACCGGGAAGCCGCCGCCCTGGTCACCCACCCCAACCCGGAAAGCGAAGCCTTCCACAAAGCCCTGGGCTTTTTCAAGGCCGGCACCCAGCCCCGGTCCGGGTACAAGTTCGGCCGCTGGCTGGACGTGCAGACCTGGTGGCTGCATCTGGCGGAGGAATCCGACAGGGGAGAGCCCGCCCCCGTGCGCCTGGGTCTGACCCGGGCGGAAGTGGATGCCATTTTGGAGAAAACGCAATAAGAGACGCCCCGTTTCCGGCAGGATTTTACACATTCTGTCGGAAACGGGCGTTGTAATTTCACGGGTAAAATGGTAGTATATAACTTATATACAGGAAGCCTGCGGGCGGTCCCCGGCCGCCCTGCCCCCAGAAATAAAAAAGAGGACTGTTATGGAAAAGGACCGTAAAACCGTGCACCGCCGTCCGGCCCGGACCGGTGCCCCGCAAAATCCCCCGCGCCCGCCCCGCCGCTCTTCCGGCGGCCAGCGCCGCCGCGCGGTGCTGCTGTGTGCTGTCTGCGTGCTGGCCGTCATCCTGACCATCGTCATCGTGGTGCTGGCCGGCCGGGACCGGGGTCCCAAGGAACCCGCCGTGCCCGATGTGGGCAATGCCGCCGGCGCCTGGGCCAAGAACGAAAACGGCTTTTACTTCAATGATGCGGGCCAGGTCATCCTGCCCGCGGTGAAAAAGGGCATCGACGTGTCCAAATACCAGGGCGAGGTGGACTGGGAGAAAGCCCAGGCCGCCGGCATCGACTTTGCCATCCTGCGCTGCGGTTTCGGCAGCGAGTGGAACGGGGAAGGGGAGTATGCCCAGGACGACGAGTATTGGGAGCGCAACGCCGACGAGTGCACCCGGCTGGGCATTCCCTTCGGGGCGTACCTCTACTCCTACGCCACCACCGAGGAACAGGCCCGCAGCGAAGCCGACCATGTGGCCCGTCTACTGGGCCTGAAAGCCCCCGACCACGAGGGCCTGACCGACTACACCTCCAAGCCCTACAAGCTGGATTACCCCGTTTACTACGACCTGGAGGACAAGGCCATCACCGGCCTGTTCCCCGACGAGATGGCCAAACTCACCGCCGCCTTCTTCGACCAGCTGGAAAAATGGGGCTACACCGGGGAACAGGGGGTCTATGCCTCCCTGAACTGGACCCGGGGCCGCCTGATGGACGCGGGCTTTGATGAATGGCGGGACAATTTCTGGATCGCCCGCTTCAGCTCCGACCTGGGCTACACCGGCCCCTACACCATGTGGCAGGCCAGCTACACCGAACCAGGCGAGACCTACGGGGTGCAGAGCGAGACGGTGGACATCGACTTTGTGATGGAGGAGCTGCTGCTCACCGGCATCACCGACGCCAAGGCCGCCGCGGCCCAGCCCAGCTTCACCAACGATACCTATACCAATGAACTGTGGCTGGGCGCCGCCAAGGACAAGGTCACCCTGACCACCGATGAAGTCACCGAGGAGGAGGGGGGCCAGCGGATTTTCTGGACTTCCAGCGACGAGAACGTGGCCACCGTGAACAAGAAGGGCGTGGTCACCGCCAAGGGGGACGGCAGCTGTACCGTCACCGCCACCCTGGCCGACGGCCGCCAGTCCGCCGCCGTCACCGTGCGGGTGGGGCAGGTAACCGTGCCCGTCTACGCCACCGGCAACCTGCGGGGCGTCACCGACAACGGCACCGTCACCCTGGCCGACGTGGCCGCCCTGGCTTCGGGGCAGGACGCCATCCTGCTGGACGCCGGGGGCAGCGTGCAGGGCACCGCCAACACCAGCCTGACCGGCGGCATGGACATGACCTCCTCCTTTGCGGCGGCGGGGTATGACCTGCAGGCTTTCGACGGGGCGGACCTGGCCTTCGGCCCCGAACGGCTGCTGGATGACGTGGTCACCGCCAACGGCCCCTCCCTGGCCGCCAACCTGCGCGGCACCGAGGGCGCACCCCTGTTCTACCGCTCCACCTGCTGGAGCCGCAACCGCATCTCCAACGGCATGAACTACACGGTGCAGCGGGCGGGCAAGACCATCGGGTTCTTCTCCCTGGCTTCCACCGGCAACTACGCCCACGCCGCCGGCATGTCCGCCGACGACCTGGCCCAGACGGCCTCCGAGCAGGTGGCTGCCCTGAAAGCCGCCGGCGCCCAGGCCATCCTCTGCATCGCCGGACCGGACACCGATGTGACCCCCATCCTGAATGACCTAAAGACCCTGGGGGTGAACGCGGTCATCAGCGCCAACGCCGCCGAGACCGACGCCTCCGGCAGCCTGCCGGTCATCGCCGTGAACAGCGGCCTGGACAGTGTGGGCAGTCTGGAACTGGTATTTGACGCCCGGGGCGGTGTGAGCGTGCAAAACGCCGCCACCCTGCCCGCCGCCACCCTGCAGGCCAACCGGGAGACCCTCCCGGAGGAGGCCCGCACCGTCTACGATTCCACCACCCAAAGCCTGTCCCAGCTGGCGGCAGGGGACACCGAGGTGGCGGGGCAGACCCTCTTCACCTTTGAGGAGGGCAAAAAGACCATCTCCTTCGGCAACTATGTGGCGGAGGTCTGGCTGGCCTACGCCGACGGGGACAAGGACAACTGGCAGAGCCTGGAAGAAGGTCTGGCCGACCTGCCCCTCACCGCCGTGGCCGGGGGCGTGACCCAGCCGGACTACGGGGATATCACCCGGGGCACCCTGCTGAACAGCCTGCCTTCCGGGCAGCGGGTGCAGCTGGTCAGGACCACCGCCGAAGCGGTGGCCCAGCTGCTGGACAGCGGCACCGTCACCCAGACCTACGCCGACAGCCTGGTGGGCTATGAGGCGGAAGGGGACGCCCTGCTCATCACCGACACCGGGACCCTGCGCACCCTCAGCGACCAGAATTACACCGTCCTGCGGGATTACGGGGACGCGTTCTGGGATGTGCGGATGAACATCAACGACCGCACCAACAACTTTGCCGATCCGTTCGTGCTGCCCGACGCCCCCGCCTACGGGGCGGGCCGGGTGAGCTGAACGCCGAATATTCCGACACACGCCACTGCGGGAAGGAAGGGAACACCATGAAACTGACCTTTTTGGGCGCCGACCGGGAGGTGACCGGCAGCTGTACTTTGCTGGAGACCGGCGGGCACAAACTTCTCATCGACTGCGGCATGGAGCAGGGAAAGGACACCTACGAGAACGCCGACCTGCCCTGTGCCCCGGGGGAGATCGACGCGGTGCTGCTGACCCACGCCCACATCGACCACTCCGGGCGGATCCCCTACCTGTACAAGAACGGCTACAAGGGGCCCATCTACTCCACCGACGCCACCATGGACCTGTGCGGCATCATGCTGGAGGATTCGGCCCACATCCAGGAGCAGGAAGCGGAGTGGAAGAACCGCAAGGCCCAGCGCAGCGGCCGGGACCTCATCGAACCGGACTACACGGTGGAGGACGCCCTGGCGGTGATGGCCCAGTTCAGGGCCCAGCCCTACGGTAAGCGGGTGCCCATTGTAGACGGGGTGAAAGCCTGCTTCACCGACGTGGGGCACCTGTTGGGCAGCGCCTCCATCAGCCTGTATGTCACCGAGAACGGCAGCACCGAGACCATCGTCTTTTCCGGGGACATCGGCAACCTGAACCAGCCCCTGCTGCGGGACCCCCAGTACCTGACCGATGCCGATTATGTGGTGATGGAATCCACCTATGCCGGACGCAGCCACGGGCCCAAGCCGGACTATGTGGGGGAGCTGACCGCCATTCTGCAGCGCACCTTTGACCGGGGCGGCAACGTGGTCATTCCCAGCTTTGCGGTGGGCCGCACCCAGGAGATGCTCTATTTCCTCCGCCAGATCAAGGAGGAGGGGCGGATCAAGCACCACGATGGGTTTGAAGTCTATGTGGACAGTCCCCTGGCCAGCAAATCCACCACCATTTTCCGGGAAAACTATTCCGAGTGTTACGACGAGGAAGCCCTGGCCCTGGTGCGCCGGGGAGAAAACCCCCTGCAGTTCCCCAACCTGCGCATCAGCGAGACCAAGGAGGACTCGGTGGCCATCAACGCCGACCCCAACCCCAAGGTCATCATCTCGGCCTCCGGCATGTGCGACGCCGGACGCATCCGCCACCATCTCAAGCACAACCTCTGGCGGGAGGAATGCACCATCCTGTTCGTGGGGTACCAGGCGGGCGGGTCGCTGGGT
Source organism: uncultured Gemmiger sp. (assembly GCA_944388105.1). Classification (GTDB taxonomy): domain Bacteria; phylum Bacillota; class Clostridia; order Oscillospirales; family Ruminococcaceae; genus Gemmiger. The sequence continues at coordinate 5,814 of CALXHN010000113.1, forward strand.
CGGGCCCTGCTGGAAGGCATCGACGAGGTGAAGCTCTTCGGCGAGACGGTGCAGGTCAATGCGGAGATCGCCCAGATGTCGGGCATGTCCGGCCACGCCGACCACGAAGGGCTGCTGCGCTGGATCCACAGCTTTGCCCCCAAACCGGGGTTTGTGTTCGTGAACCATGGCGAGGACGCCGCCTGTGCGGATTTTGCCAAGGCCCTGCAGCTGGAAGGCTACGCCGCCGAAGCCCCCTACAACGGCAGCGAGTATCTGCTGGGCGGGGGACAGGTGCACTGTGTGGCCCCCGGCAACCGGGAAAAGATCGCCCCCAAGGAGCCCGGAGCCTCCACCGCCCCCGAAGGCTACAAGTCCCGCCGTGCGGCGGCCGCCTACGAGCGCCTGGTCAACATGGGCAAGCGGCTCATGGTGGTCATCGAGCACAACCGGGGCGGCGCCAACAAGGACCTGGCCCGGTTTGCCAGTCAGATTGCCTCGCTGTGTGACAAGTGGGACCGGTAAAGTTTCCC
>CALXHN010000114.1 GCA_944388105.1 uncultured Gemmiger sp.
CGTCCTGGCACTTGGAGCCGATGGTGTTGGCTTCCCGGTTCAGTTCCTGGGTCAGGAAATCCAGTTTGCGGCCGATGGGCTCATCCAGGGCCAGGATTTCCCGGTACTGGGCCACATGACTGTGCAGGCGCACGGTCTCTTCATCAATGGCGGTCTTGTCCGCAAAAAGAGCAGCCTCGGTGAGGATGCGGCTTTCGTCAATATTGCGGTCGGCCAGCAATTCCTGCAGGCGGGCATACAGGCGTTCGGTGTAGGCCTGTACCCGGCCGGCGCTTCCCTGTTCGATCTGGCCCACCAGGTCTTCCACCACCTGCAGGCGGTTTTCCACATCTTCCTTGAGCTTGGCGCCCTCGGTGGCGCGCATGGCCAGGAAGGCATCCACCGCCTGGGCAGCCACCGAAGACACATCCGCCCACAAAGCATCCGGGTCAGCGGGAGCCGCGGTCTGGGTCAGCACATCGGGGAAACGGGCCAGTGCGGTGACGGTGACGTCATTCTTGATGTCCAGCCGTTCCGCCATGGCATGCAGGGCATGACGGTAGCTTTCAGCCAGAGGCCAGTTGATCTGCACCACGGTGTCGGCGGCGGCCACACTCTGGATGGTGAGATTCAGTTCCACCTTGCCGCGATGGACACGGTCGGCCACCAGCGCTTTGAGCTTGTCGTCCAGAAAGCCGCAGGTGCGCGGCAGCCGGGAAGAATACTCGAAAAAGCGCGCGTTGACGCTGCGCAGCTCCACTGTGATATTGCGGCCGTTGAGCGTCTGCTCGGCCCGGCCATAGCCTGTCATGCTGAGAACCATACCTGAACTCCTCATATCTTACACAGCAAATTTTTCCTGATAGGTATTCAATTTATTATACTACCCACACCGCTGTTTGGCAAGGCAAAGGGCGGCATACAGGCAGAAAAAGCCCCCACGCCATACAGCGCGGGGGCTTTGGGTTTCAGTCAGCGAAAAATCAGACCGGATGGGACTTGTTTTCGTAGTCCGCATGCTGCGCATCCACACCGTGCAGGCGGGCGTTGCGCTTTTCAAAGAATTTGGGGGCGACCTGCGGGAACATGGCGTAGGTCAGCACGTCCTCTTCCTGGATGACATATTTGGCGGCTTCGGCCTTCATCTTCTCCATCTCGGGTTCCAGCAGGTCCGCGGGACGGCAGGTGATGGGCTCTTCGCCCTTGAGGATCATCTTGGAGAACTCCGGTTTGATGGGCGCGGGCGTCTTGCCGTAATCGCCGTGGACCAGGCCCTTGAACTCCTTGGTGACCATCTTGTAGCGCTCGCCCATGATGACGTTGAACACGGCCTGGGTACCCACGATCTGGCTGGTGGGCGTGACCAGCGGCGGGTAGCCGGCATCCTCACGCACCCGCGGGATCTCCTTGAGCACTTCGTCCAGCTGGTCTTCCTTGCCGGCATCCTTCAGCTGCTTGATCATGTTGGACAGCATGCCGCCGGGTACCTGATACAGCAGGGTGTTGGCGTCCACGCCCAGAACCTTCGGGCTGATCTGGCCGTTGGCAATGTACTTTTCACGCAGCTTGGCAAAGTGCTCCCGCACGATGTTCAGCTTGGCGAGGTCCAGACCGGTGTCGTAGTCGGTGCCCTGCAGGGCGGCGACCAGACTCTCGGTGGGCATATGGGAAGTGCCCAGAGCCAGCGGGCTCATGGCGGTATCAATGATGTCGGCGCCCGCTTCGATGCCCTTCAGGATGGACATGGAAGCCAGACCGGCGGTGTAATGGCTGTGGATATCGATGGGAATGCTGACCGCTTCCTTCAGCGCCTTGACCAGGTCATAGCAGGTGTAGGGCTTGAGCAGGCCGGCCATATCCTTGATGCAGATGGAGTCGGCGCCCATCTCTTCCAGCTGTTTGGCATACTCCACGAAATATTCGTTGGTATGCACCGGGCTCAGGGTGTAGCTGATGCAGGCCTGCACATGGGCCTTTTCCTTGCGGGCGGCCTTGATGGCAGTCTGCAGGTTGCGCGGGTCATTCAGGGCGTCAAAGATACGCAGGATGTCGATACCGTTGGCCACAGACTTCTGCACGAAGTATTCCACGGCGTCGTCGGCGTAATGACGGTAGCCCAGCATGTTCTGGCCGCGGAACAGCATCTGCAGCTTGGTCTTGGGCATTTCCCGGCGCAGGGTGCGCAGGCGCTCCCACGGGTCTTCATCCAGGAAACGGATGCAGGCATCAAAGGTGGCGCCGCCCCAGCACTCGATGGAAAAATAACCGATTTCATCCATCGTCTTGAGGATGGGGAGCATCTCGTCGATGGTCATACGGGTGGCCAGCAGCGACTGATGGGCGTCGCGCAGGACAACTTCCGTGATCTGAATGGGTTTCTTAGCCAATCTGATTCACCTCTTTTTCAAACTGCTGCGGGGCTCAGTTCATGGTGCACAGCACATCGCCGGAAGCCACCGTGTCGCCCTTGCGCACGTTGACGCTGGCAATGGTGCCGTCCTGCGGAGCCGAGATCTCGTTTTCCATCTTCATGGCTTCCAGGATCATCAGGGTGTCGCCGGCCTTGACAGAGGCACCGGGCTGGACGCGCACATCCAGAATGTTGCCGGGCATGGGGGCGGAAACGGTGACGGCACCGGCAGCACCGGCAGGTGCGGGCGCTGCCGCGGGAGCCGGAGCAGCCGGCTTGGGAGCGGGCGCCGGAGCAGCAGGGGCAGCGGGGGCCACAGGGCCGCCGGCGGTTTCTTCAACAGTCACATCATAGGCAACGCCGTTGACGGTAACGGTGAGATGTTTCATGACAGAATCCTCCTTGGTATGTATGATCGTGTGATGTTACAGGGTGATGTTGCCGTGCTTCTTGGCCAGACGCACCGCGCGCTTGCTGGCCATCATATCCAGGGCCTGGGCCACGGCGGCACGCACACCGGCAGGCGCCACGGCGGCGTCGGCGGAACCGGCGGCCACGGCGGCGGAAGCGCTGCAGACCTCCGCCTTATAGGCTTCGGCCTTGGCCTTGGTGGCTTTTTCCACATTGTCGGCGGCGTAGATCTCGTCCTTGTACAGAACGCTGACGGCCGTTTCCGGTGCCAGCGGCGCGATGGTGCAGCCGTCCACGGCAATGCGCCAGTCGGCGGACGCGGCAAAGACGGTGTAGATGGGGCCAACGGCCTCACCGGCCAGCACAGCCACCTTGACGGTGGTGGCCTCAGCATACACACCGGCCATACGGGCAGCCTGACGGATACCGCCGGCCATGTCGTCTCCCTCGCTGCGGACGAAACCGTCGGTGTTGACGATGGTCAGCACGGGGATGCTGTATGCATCACACAGGCGGATGAAACGGGCCGCCTTGGCGGTGCAATGGTGGTTGATGGCACTCTTGGCCGTGGCCACGATGCCCACAGCGGCACCGCCCACGGTTCCCAGCGCGGTATACACGGCCTTGCCGTACCCGGCGTAGAGTTCCACCAGGCTGCCTTCGTCGGCCAGAGAAGCGGCCGCGGCAGCGGGTTCATATTTATTGAGGTCCAGCGGCTTGGCTGGTGCGGCGAAATCAAACACCGCAGGGCCGGCCAGGTTGTTGGAGGGCAGCAAAGCCACAATGGAGGCGGCCTTCTTGGCGGCCTGCAGGTCGTCATCGGCCAGGACCGCAGCCACACCGGCGCGGGCGGCGAACTCGGCAGTGCCGGCAATGGACACCTTGTCCTCACTGGTGAACGGTGCATTCAGGAACAGCTCGGCGTCCTTGCTCATGACGCACAGATCGGCGGCGGCCGCCTGCACGGCGGAGGAACCTGCACAGGTGCCGGTGATCACTGCCACCTGGGGCACCACACCGGAAATCCGGGCAATCTGGCCCATCAGGCGGGAGTTGGCGTTCAGCAGTGCCAGCCCGCTCTCCAGGCAGGCGCCGGTAGAGTTGTAGAAAGTGACAACCGGAGCGCCGGTCTCGGCGGCCATGTTCAGAACACGGATATTCTTTTCGATATCATCCACATCGACGGGACGACCGTCCTGCATCACGGCGTACACGCTCTGGCCGCCCGCACAACCATATGCGGCGCTGACCGGGCCGTCGGCAAACAGCGCGGTATAGTTCCCATCGTCAAAAAATGCGGCAAGGAGTTCTGCCTTGCCAGGTTTCTTTGCAGCCATTTAGTGACCTCCTGTATTGATAGCAGTATGGTTTTCACAATGCCATATGCAATGATTATACTACTTTATTTCCAGTGGGACAAGTGGATTTTGTTCAAATTGCGCGGTTTTTTTCGGATTTTTTTGCAGAAATGCCCCGTGTCAGTCCTTCTTTTTGCTGCCGCCCGACTTGATGGCTGCGTTGCGCAGAGCCGTGACCTCCGAGCGCTTGAGTTCCCGCCATTCGCCGGGAGCCAGCATGCCCAGCTTCACCGGACCTTCGGCGCTGCGCTTCAGGCGGATGACTTCCAGGCCCACGCTTTCACACATGCGGCGGATCTGGCGGTTGCGGCCTTCGTGCAGGGTGATCTCCAGCACGGTGCGGTTGGGCTCATCAGTGACCACATGGATCACCGCCGGAGCGGTCTTGACCCCGTCATCCAGCACCACGCCGCTGGACATCTTGACGATCTGCTCCTCGGTGGCGCGGGGACGCACGGTGACCCGGTACAATTTGCCCACACCGCCGGAAGGATGGGTCAGCAGATTGGCAAAAGCGCCGTCGTCCGTCATGAGCAGGAGGCCTTCGCTGTCCTTGTCCAGGCGCCCCACAGGGTACACCCGGCGGCCCACCCCCTTGACCAGATCCATGACCGTCTTGCGGCCCAGTTCATCCGAGGCGGTGGTGATAAAGCCCCGGGGCTTATGCAGCATAATATAGATGTACTTGCGTTTGCGCACGATGCGCACCGTCTTGCCGTCGATGGAGACCTTGTCAAAATCCGGGTCCATCTTGTCTCCCAGGGTGACGGGATGCCCGTTGACCTTGACCCGGCCTTCGTCGATCATGCGCTCTGCCGCGCGGCGGGAGCAGATGCCCTGGTCGGAGAGGACTTTCTGAATGCGTTGTTCTGCCATAATAAAAAATTCCTTTCAAAAAGGCGCAAAGTGGCTTGAAGCCGCCTTGCGCCGTGTGTTTTTGTATGTTGCCCCGGCCCCGGCGCGTTCCGGCCGGACCTCAGGTCAGTTCTGGCTCGCGTCCGCCTGGGCAAAAGCCTCCTTGGCGGCCTCGGTAGCGGTCTCCTTGCTGGGTTTGCCCTTGCCGAGCATGGACGCCAGCTTTTCCACCAGTTCGGGCAGCGCGGCGATGGCGTTGTCGATGGTGGTGGCATGTTCCATCAGCTGCACGGTGCGCACGCCGGCAGGGCTGATGACCAGAAACGCCACCGGGGTGATGGACACGCCCGCACCGGACCCGCCGCCGAACATCTGTTTGCTGGCGTTGGCGCCCACATCCGAACCACCGGACGCAAAGCCGAAGGTGACCCGGGAAACCGGGATGATGGTGGTATCTTCATCCACCTTGATGGGGTCGCCGATGATGGTGGAAGAGTCCACCATATCCCGGACCTTGTCCATCGTGATCCCCATCATACCCTGCAGCGGGTGTTCTGCCATAGTAAATTACCTCCTATATTCCCTACGCGCCGCTCAGGTCAGCGCGCCCAGCTTGTCCTGTATTTCCTCCAGAGGGATATGACCCTTCTCATCCCGACGCATCAGGTAGAACAGGATCAACAATATTATATACGGCCTTGTGCGGATTTGGCAAGAAAAAATCCGTTTTCCCGCCAGCGTACCGGTAAAATCCGGTTCCAGGCGCAGGGATTCGGCCCGGATGGTCAGATATTGTCTGGCCAGCGTGAGCAGATTGTTGCTCAGAGCGATGCGCCGGCCGTAGGCCACGGCCGTATCGGCGGCGTCCTCCCCTGTCACGGTCCAGAAGACCTGCAGCTTGTTCACCTGCACACCGCGCAGCAGTCTGGCCCGGTGCGGTGCCAGGGTGCCGAAAAAGATGCGGGCCGCCCCCAAAAGGGCATCCTGTTCGCCGGAAGTCAGCTCTTCCGGCTGCGGTTCCACAGGCGGAAG
>CALXHN010000115.1 GCA_944388105.1 uncultured Gemmiger sp.
AGTCCGGCGGTCAGCCGCAGCTGCATGAGCAGAAAATCCTCGGCATCACAGGTGCCTTCCTCCTGCTCGGTCAGAGTCCCGGCCACAAAAGCATCGGTATCGTCCGGCCAGAACCGCCGCACGTTGTTGATGCAGCTGTGGGCAGCAGGCCCTACCCCCCGGTAATCCCGGCAGTTCCAGTACAAAAGATTGTGGCGGCCCTCGTGCCCGGGACGGGCAAAATTGCTGATCTCATACTGGCGGTACCCGGCGGTTTCCAGCTGCCGCACTGCATACAGGTAAAAATCCGCGGCGGCGTCCGGATCCGGCAGATTCTCCGGGCGGTGTCGGGCAAAGGCGGTGCCCGGTTCGATCTTGAGCAGGTAAGCCGAAATGTGGGTGCATCCGCCGGACTGCAGCAGGTCCAGGGTGGCGTCAAATTCGCCGTAGGTGTAGTTGGGCAGGGCCAGCATGATATCTCCGCACAGGTCGTCAAACCCTGCCTGTCGCGCCCAGGCCAGGGCCCGGGCAGCTCCGGCGGCGGTGTGGGTGCGGCCCAGGGTGCGCAGCTGGGTATCCGAGGCACTTTGCACCCCGAAACTCAGCCGATTCACCCCGGCTTCCCGGAACCCGGACAGAGACTCCGGTGTCACCACGTCCGGATTGGCTTCCAATGTGATCTCCGCCCCGGGCAGGGGCGCGGCCGCCTCAATCAGTGCCCGTACCTGGGCAGGGGAGAGCAGGGCCGGGGTCCCGCCGCCGAAATACAGGGTGTCCGGCCGCCGGTGGTTCTGGCGCAGTTCCCGCAGCAGAGCATCTACAAAGGGCTGGGGCACCTCCCGGCTGCCGGGGGCAGAATAAAAATCACAATACCGGCATTTCGCGCGGCAGAAAGGAATGTGCAGATAGATCCCGAAACGGTCCTGGGGCAAGTTTTTTCACCTCTTAACAAAAAAATGGTCAATGATTCATATATCGTTTACACATTTTCAGACAGATAGAGTATATAATAGGGGTATGTAAAAAGAAAGGGGTCCTAGTGAACTATGGACGAAAAATATTATACCATTTCGTATGCCGAAAGTCCCTTCGGCACCCTCAATCAATATATGACCCGCACCTTTGTCTGGATGTTCGCCGGTCTGCTTGTCACCTTTGCGGTGGGCGTCGGCACTCTGTACAGCCCGCTGGTCAGGATTTTGTTCAACAGTGGTCTGTACCTGCTGCTCTGCATCGCGGAGCTGGTCATGGTTGTGGTGCTCTCCGCCCGCATTGACAAGCTGCGCCCGTCCACGGCCACCAGCCTGTTCTTCGGGTATGCGGTGCTCAATGGTCTGAACCTCAGCGTGATCTTTGCCGCTTATGCTTTCAGCACGCTGGTCCTGGCTTTCCTGGTGGGGGCTCTGTATTTTGGTATCATGGCTCTGTACGGCTCTCGCACCCAGAAAGATCTGAGCTCCTGGGGGCCCATGCTCTCCGGTGCGCTGATCACCCTCATTGTGGTGGGTCTGCTGGGTAGCCTGCTGATGTTCTTTGTCCCCGGCCTGATCAGCACCTTTGACCTGCTGCTGTGCGCCGTCAGCCTGGTGGTCTTCATGGCCTTCACTGCCTACGACGTTCAGAAACTGAAATATTATTACTCCTACTTTGGCGGCGACGCAGCCATGCTGCACAAGTCTTCCATCATCGGTGCGCTCAGCCTGTACCTGGATTATATCAATATCTTCCTGTATGTGCTGCGCATCCTGGGCCGCCATCGTGACTGAAAAAGGTGGTACCGGACATGTCCAAACTTCAGGAATTTGTTTCGCTCCTTTCGGGCGAGTTTGACAACGCAGCCCAGCACGCCGAACTGACGGCGGCGGGGCAGGCAGATTTTCCCTTTGCCGAACACCGCAACACCCCCTGCAACGATAAGATCCGCGGCCTGCCCGCTGATTTTGAAGGGGTGTTCCTGGTGGAAGAAAGCTACTATACGGTGGCCGGACGCACCCATGCATCGCCCCATCTGTTCCTTTTCACCCAGGAGGGTGACGCTGTCCGCCTGACTTCCTATGACACGCCGGAAGGCTACGACAAGAACAGCTTCACCGCAGCCCAGCTGCACGATGTGGAGTTTGCGTCCCTGCAGCCGTCCCGGAAATTTACTCCCGCGCTGTACACCTGCAAGGACGGCGTGTGGGAAGGCGGCAGCGTCAGCATGTTCACCCCGGTGCTCAAATTCACCCTGTTCGAGCGCTTTTCTCCCGATTGTCTGGAAGTGACCGAGCAGATGGAGATGAACGGCAAGCGCACGTTCGGGTACGATGTGCCCATCCTCTACAAACGCAAATAAGCGGTGCCTGTACAGGCCACGCAGCAAAAAAGGGACGGCCCCCTCCCGGGGACCGTCCCTTTTGCCATGTTCTTTTGTATCTGCCGGCTCAGCCGCCGATCAGGAAGTCCAGCACATCCCAGCCGTCGCCGCCAACTTCCCGGTACAGCTCGGTATAACCGCAGTCGGAGCAGCTGATGGTGGTAAACTTTTTGTTCTGGATGTCGAGCAGCTTGGCAAAGTTGCCGCCGGTGGCCTGCAGACGGTCGGCCACATACTGCCGGCAGCCGCATTTCGGGCAGACGTATTGTTGCTTTTCCATTTCATACCTCCTTGGTCGTCAGGGAAGATTCAGCTTTTTGCTGATCAGATACTGTGTCACTGCCCACAGGATAGCATCTGCGGCGGCAAAAAGCAAGAGAACAAAACCGGCAAGGCCCCAAGTGACAGCCGTCTGGTTTCGGCTTATCTCTATGAAGAAGGGAGCCATACCGTCCAGCACCGACCGTGGCAGGTTTGCCATGACGATGGCGCCTGCCACGAACAGGAAAATCGATACCATCTGGATGATGAAGCCCAGCACGAAATAGGTGGCGATGCTGGCCAGCATCCGCTGCTGAGGCCAGCGGGAACCGATGGCCATGCACAGATACAGGTACAGATAAGCGGAGACCAGGGACAATACGAGCAGCAGTACCAGAAACACTGTGCCCATGGTGTTGGAAAGGGAAAAAGCGTCCGAGAATGTCTGGGCTGCCTCTTCTTCACCGTCGGAATTTGCCATCCACACACAGCCTATGGAAACCAGGAGGGAGGCAATGGTGGACCCGCAGGCGCACAGCAGCTTGGCGGCCATATGCTGCCAGGGAGCAGCGGGCAGACTGAACATCAGATACCCCTGTTCCCCCAGCAATTTATAGAACCGCTGGATGTTCAGTATGACGCAGGCGGCCATGGTGGCAAAGATGAGCAGGGCAGTCGCGAGCTGAAAAAAGGATTCCAGTACGGAGATGACGGGCGTTCCCGCCATATTGGCAAAGGTGCCGTTCAGCCGGGTCACCAGTGCAGTCAGCAGGGAAAACACCGCTGTTCCCGCCCAGATGGGCACCAGAATCCGCCACACGGCCAGACATTCATATTTCAAAAGTTTGTTCATCATAGCAGATGCACCTCTTTTCTTGTGATGGGGTCAGACCCGGAATACATGACGGAAATACTCGTCCAGACTCATGCCGCTTTCCTCCCGCAGTTCATCCACGGCACGGTGGGCCAGCAGCTGCCCTTCCTTCAGGATCAGGACTTCATCCAGCATCCGCTCCACATCCTCCACCAGATGGGTGGAAATGACCACGGCCGCATCTTCGTTGTAGTTGCGCAGGATGGTGTTCAGGATGTACTCCCGGGCCGCCGGGTCCACGCCGCCCAAGGGCTCGTCCAGCAGGTACAGTTTGGCGGCCCGACTCATGACCAGACACAGCTCCATCTTTTCCTGGGTGCCCTTGCTCATGGTACCGATGCGCTGCCGTGGGTCCAGCTTCAGGTCTGCCAGCATCCGGGAAGCCTTCACCATGTCAAAATCCTCGTAGAAATCCGCAAACAGGTTCACCAAATCATCCACCCGCATCTCCACCGGCAGTGCCATGCGGTCGGGCAGGTAGGAGGTGATGGTCTTGGTGGCAACTCCCGGTTCCCGGCCGCCGATGAACACCTGTCCGGCGGAAGGTCTCAGCAGGCCGGCGGAAAGCTTCAGCAGAGTGGTCTTGCCGCTGCCGTTGGGCCCCAGCAGTCCTACCAGACGTCCCGGCAGCACTTCAAAGCTGAGGTTGTCCAGCGCTGTTTTATGGCCGTACCGTTTGGTCAGCCCTTTGGCCTGATAAATCGCTTGCATCACACATTCTCCTTTTCGGCGGCCGCACGCAGCAGTGCGGCGGTTTCTTCGGCACGGATGCCCAGTGCCTGCATCTGTTTCCAGAACTCCTCGGCCAGGGCTTCGGCACGCTGACGGCGCAGCCCGTCCAGTTGTTCGGTACCGGCGCATACGGTGCGTCCGGCGGTGCGCTGACTTTTCATCAGCCCGCGGTTTTCCAGTTCCTGCAAAGCCCGCTGCATGGTGTTGGGATTGACCCCGGCCTGGGCGGCCAGCTCCCGCACAGGGGGAACTTTGGACCCGGCGGGCATCACACCGGTCACAATGGCCAGTTCCAGCTGTTCAATCAGCTGCAGGTACACCGGCCGTCCGGCCTCGATGTTCCAATCCATGGCGGCACCTCCTTTGTATTATTGTGTTAACCATCTAATACAATAATACATCGTCCGCAGCGTTTGTCAACCCCTCTTTGCAGAAAAGATTTTTTGCGGTATGATAGCAGCAGAACTGCCGCATACAAGGGGGAATACACCGTGCCGCACATCCTGATCGTAGAGGACGACACCGATATCAACAACGCCGTAGCGGATTATCTCACCGCCCGGGGCTGCCGCTGTACCCAGGCCTTTTCCGGCACCGAGGGGCGGCTCTACTGGCAGCAGGGCGGGGTGGATCTGATCATTGCCGACCTGATGCTCCCGGGGCTGACCGGGCAGCAGCTGCTGGCGGAAATCCGGGGCAATGCCCACAGCAGTGTCCCGGTGATTGTGCTGTCTGCCCGCACCGCACTGCAGGACAAGGTGGAACTGCTGGAACTGGGGGCTGATGATTATCTGACCAAGCCCTTCTCTTTGCAGGAGCTGTGGCTGCGGGTGGGGGTGCAGCTGCGTCACGCGGGGGCGTCGGCTGTGGGAACATCCGCCCTGGATTATAAAGACTGGCACATCGACCCGGATACCCGCACGCTGACCGTGCATGGGGTCCCTGTGCCGCTGACTCTGCACGAATACGAGATCGTGACCTTGCTGGCCGCCCGCCCCAAAAAGGTCTTTACCCGGCAGGAAATCTATGAGGCTGTCTGGCAGGAGCAGGCTTTTGTGGAGGACAAGACCATCAACGTACACATTTCCAACATCCGGGCCAAGCTGCGTCCCACCGGTACCGATACCTACATCAAGACGGTGTGGGGCATCGGATTCCGGCTGGAGTAGGATCAGCTTTATACTTTCTTTATAATTCCTTTGCGATTGTTTGGCCTTTGACAGATAGAATAAAGCCATACCAATCAAAGGAGAGGATCCCATGCAAATCGCTGTGCGAACGATGGGCCTGTGCAAACAGTACCGCGGCAAAGCTGCCGTGGACCATCTGGACATGCAGGTGCCCAAAGGAGAAATCTATGGCTTTATCGGTGCCAACGGTGCCGGAAAATCCACCACCTTCAAATTGCTGGCCGGACTGGCGGTGCCCACTGCCGGACAGATCGAACTTTTCGGGCAATCTCTTTCCGCCGGAACGGTTGCCCGCCGGATGGGTGTCCTTGTGGAGGATGCGGGCCTGTATGGGTCGCTATCTGCCCGGGATAACTGCCTTCTGAGAGCCAAGCTTCTGGGCCTGGACGAGGAAAACAAGGCTGTGGAACGGGTGCTGCGCCAGACCGGTCTGGACAAGATGGGCAAAAAGGCGGCCAAGCGTTTTTCCATGGGCCAGCGCCGCCGCCTGGGACTGGCGCTGGCCTTGCTGGGCAGCCCGGACCTGCTGCTGTTGGATGAACCCACCAATGGTCTGGACCCGGAGGGCATCCGGGATGTGCGGCTTCTGCTGCAGCAGCTGCAGACCGAACAGGGGGTGACCATCCTGGTCAGCAGCCA
>CALXHN010000116.1 GCA_944388105.1 uncultured Gemmiger sp.
TTGAACCAGGCCACCGCCGCAAAGCCCCAGAAGAAGCAGTACAGCAGGTTGATACGTCCGCCCAGGTTGAAGGGAATCTTGCTGTAATCCCAGAACACGGCGCCGAAGACGATCTCGGTAAAGACGCTGCACAGGTATTCATAGGCGCCGCCCAGCAGGGTGCCGGCCACAAACAGCCAGCTGGCGCTCTTGTCCTTGTAGCGGTAGAGCAGCAGGGTGACCAGGGCGATGGCCAGCCCCCACACGATGGAGAAGGGGCCCCACACCAGACTGGACCGGCTCATCCACACCCCGGCGGTGATGCGGCAGAAGATGGTTTCAGCCACATCCCCCAGGAAGGCACCGATGACAAAAAGCAGGAACAGCTTGTAGAAGCTGCAGCCCTCGGCAAAGACGGTGCTCTTTTCCCGCTTGGGGCGCACAAAGTTGGCCTGGGGGTAGGCCTTGGCCATACGGCGCTCGGTGCAGCCCAGCACCCACATGCCCAGGTTCAGGGTGATGGCGGCCAGACGGTTGTGCACCTCCTGCGCCCGGGAGAAGCGGTACCGGATGCCCGCCAGGGTCAGCACGGTGCCGATGCCGTCCAGGGCCAGCAGCACCAGCAGCACCCAGATCAGGATCTGTCCGGCCAGGGTGGGGAGCAGGGCAAAAAGGTTCAGCAGCAGGGGCGCCGCCCATTTCACGGTGACCACACCCAGCACGCCCCAGAAGACCGAGGCCGTCAGGCAGATGTAGCCGTCCAGGTTGAACTTCCGGTCGGAGTAGTCCCACCAGCGGGCGTCGGTGAACCGTTCCAGAATGTGTCCGCCGACCCATTCCACCGCCGTGGCAATGACGGCGCTGAACAGGAAGAGGAAGAACCAGCTGTCCATGGCCAGTTCCCGCAGACCCACGGTGATGATGCTGCCCGCCACGCCGTAGATCAGGCACAGGGGCCCGCCCAGCACGCCACGGTCCTGGTAACGGCGGCGGCGCACGGCGGTAAACAGGACCTCAGCCAGCCAGCCGAGGAAGGAATAGCAGAAAAAGAGCCAGACCAGATTGAAGAATGTCATACAAGGAACCTCTCAGTTTTAAGAAGGGAGGGGCGGATGAGGCTCAGTCGTCGGGTTCGCAGCGCAGCCGCTGTCCGGCGGTGTCCTCGCTCACATAGTGGGTGCGGCGGGACATCTGGTTGTCCAGGGTCTCGCCGTTGAGATAGTGGCGCAGGTTGCGGGCAAAGATGTCCACAATGTTGTCCAGGGTGCGGGGCAGGCTGAACCGCCCCGAAATGTGGGGAGTGATGAGCACGTTGGGCTGCTTCCACAGGGGATGGTCGGCGGGCAGGGGCTCCGGATCGGTCACGTCCAGGGCCGCGCCGAACAGATGCCCGCTGCGCAGGGCTTCGGTCAGGGCGTCGGTGTCCACCGCCGTGCCTCGGCCTACGTTCATCAGGATGGCCCCCGGCTTCATCCGGGCAATGCGGGCGGCGTCAAACAGATGAACGGTCTCGTCGGTCCCGGGCAGGCTCAGGGCCACCAGATCGGCCTGGGGCAGCTCGGCGTCCAGGTCCTCCTGGCCCACCACCCGATCGCAGTAGGCGGGGCAGGTGTGGTGGGCATGGCGGCGCACCCCCACCACCCGGGCACCCATGGCATGGGCCCGACGGGCAAAGCTGGAACCGATGTCCCCCAACCCCACACACAGCACCCGGGACCCGTCCACGCTGCGCACCGGCCGCTCAATGGCATCCCACTCACAGCGGTTCTGCCGGTCCCGGTACAAAAACAGGTCCTTGCACAGCCCCAGCCACATACCCAGCATCCACTCGCTGATGGCCAGACCATAGGCACCGGTGGCGTTGGTCACATAGCAGCCTTCGGGCAGCACACCCGGCTCCAGGTAGGGGTCCGGCCCCGCAAAGTTGCTCTGGAACCATTCCAGATGGTCATTCCTGCGGATGATCTCCACCGGCACGTTGCCCATGATCACATCCGCCCACAGAATGTCCTCTTCCGATGGCTGGGGAGTGATCTGCATTTCGGTGCCCGGGGCGGCCCGGTGCAGCCGGTCACACTGTTCTTCGTTCAGGGGCAATGCCACCAGAATCCGTTTCATGCTTCTGCCTCCTTCCGGCGGGCCGCCTCCTGGCGTTCCCGCTCCTGTTTGCTGAAGATGCACCCGCAGTAGTCCTGCCGGTACAATCCGTATTCACTGCTCAGGGTCAGGCTGCGCTTGTAGCCGTCCTTCTTGCGGAACTCGCTCTGCAGGTACCGCACCCCGTATTGTTCCGCCAGCCGGGTGCCGATGGTGTTCAGCCGCACCGGGTCCTTCATGGGGGAGATGGACAGGGTGGTGGTGAACCACTCAAAGTTGTGTTCCGCAGCGTAGCGGGCGGCCTGCTCCAGCCGCAGCCGGTAACACACGGTGCAGCGCTCTCCCTTCTCCGGTTCGTTTTCCAGCCCTCGCACCGCGGTGTAGAACTCCTGGGGGTCATAGGGCAGGCGCACCACCGTGATGCCCCGCCCCGCGTAGCCGGCGTCCTGCACGAACCGGTCCAGCTCATCCGCACGGCGGTGGTATTCCTCCGGCGGGGCAATGTTGGGATTGTAATAAAGGATGGTCACCTCAAAAGCGTCGGCCAGACGCTCCAGGGTGGCGCTGGAACAGGGGGCGCAGCAGGCATGCAGCAAAAGCCGGGGGCGTCGGCCTTCGGCGGCCAGGGCCCGGATGGTCTTTTCCATTTCCAGTTCATAGTTGATGCGGTTGGGCATGATGGAATTCCTTCCTTGCGGGTTTATTCACAGAGTATTTCAAGTTCTTTCGTAATTTCTTGAAAGAACCATCACTTTTTTGTCACATCTTTCGGGTATTCTTTAATTGTTCCCAAAAGGAACATCCGGGAACAGGGACCCGGATCCAAAGTCCGCTGGGAAGCAGACAAACTTTTTCATCCACTCCTCTTTCTCTTTTCTTCTTTTCGGGAACGGCGTGTCGGAACAGGGACCGACACGCCGTTTTGTGTTGCAAAAGGCCCCCGGCAGTCTGCCGGGGGCCTGCTTTTTTGTCCCGAAGCGGGCCGGAGGCTGTCCACCGTGAAAGGATGCCCATGGGCGGCCTTCCGGTCCGGTTTTTTCAGAAAGAGAATACTACCTGAATTGTACCGTTTACGGGGAACCTTGTCAAGGAAAAGGGAATGCCCGCACAGCGGGAAAAACGGGCAGCAGGCGCCCCGGGGCGGTCTCTGCCCGGTCCTGTTTTACAGACCGTATTCCTTCAGTTCGCCCACCATCTCAATGTACCGGTCCACCACATCCCAGGAGAAGCCGCGGCGGCGCAGGGGACGGCGGCGGAAATCCACCTCGTCCATATGGGAGACGCCCCGCCCGGGAAGCCCCCGCCACTCGGCATGAAAGCCGGTCCACTGGGCGGAAGCGGTGGTCACCAGCCCGTCGTTTTCCCCTTCGATCCGGCCGATAATCAGGTTCTGCCACCACATCAGCAGATCATAGCGCCAGCTGGCCATGGCCCCCGCATAGCTGCGGTACAGCACACCGGGCATATCCGGGTTCTGCCGGTTGAAGTTCTCCGCCCAGGCGGTGGTGAACTGGTAACAGGTGGCGACAAAATCCGGATGTTTGTCTCCCAGCAGACGGAACCAGCCGTTCACGAAGACGGCCGCCAGCCGGAAGCACCACCGCGGTGCCAGGAGCAGGGCGTCCATGGTGCGGGACCCACGGTGCGGCGTGGAGACGGTGGTCACCGACGCCACATAAGGGGCCATGCCCAGGGTGGTGACCATGTAGCGCACATCCAGCCCTCCCTTGGAATGGGCGATGAGATGAACCTTTTCGCTTTGGGTGATGGCCAGCACTTCCTCCACCCGCTGTTTCAGGGCGGCGGCGTTTTCTTCCACCGTGCCCCAGCTGTCCTGCCCGCCCGTGAATACGCGGGCGCCCCGGGCTTCCAGGGCTTTGGGGATGCGTCCCCAGTAACTGATGCCCTTGCGGTCCCGGAACCCGGTGCCGTGCACCAGGATGATGGGGGAAAGGGTACGGCAGCTGTCCGGTTCCTGCATGGGGAAGTCTCCTTTCGGCGGTTTTCTGTGCGGCCATATGCAAAAAGCCCAGCCGAGCGGCTGGGCTTTCTGGTGCCGGTGGTGGGGGTCGAACCCACACGGTATTGCTACCAACGGATTTTGAGTCCGTCTCGTCTGCCAATTCCAACACACCGGCATGACTATATCATTATAATACACGCAGGCGTGAAAAGCAAGAACATTTTTCTGCGCCGGAAACAAAAAGCGCCGCTGCACCAAGGGGCAGCGGCGGCAAAAGGGATACCTTACATCTTGTGGTCCGCGAAGATGGGGTCGTCCTCCCACAGCACCACATGGCCGGCCTGACGGGTGCGGTTCATGTCGATGATGCGCTGGTTCCGGGAACCGCGGAACCGCAGGGAGATGTCCTTCTCATCAATAAGGAACTCCCCGTCCACCAGCACGTCGATCAGGCTCAGCATTTCGTCGGTGACTTCGCACCGGGCGGCGCTGGGGGCCAGCAGCTCCTTTTCGTAGCTGTTGCCGGTGTAGCACCAGATGGTCTTGTGGGGGTACAGCACCCGCACGTCGTGCAAAAACGGGACCAGGGCCCGCTGGTTTTCCGGCTCAAAGGGTTCGCCGCCCAGCAGGGAAAGCCCGTCGATGTATTCCGGTGCCAGACTGGCCAGGATGGCGTTGCGGGTTTCCTTGTCAAAGGGTTTGCCGTAGCAGAAATCCCACGCCACAGCGTTAAAACATTCCTTGCAGTGGCGGCGGCAGCCGGACACGAACAGGCTGGTGCGCACCCCCTCGCCGTTGGCGATGTCGCAGTATTTGATGTTGGCATAATTCATGGGTGGGCCTCTTTCTGTCAAAGAAAATTCGTGATACAATATCTTGTAGCCGGAAGGAATGACCGGCCCTGTATCTGGATAAAATCAGCTTATACAGTATACCAGCCGCCACCATAAAGCGCAAGAGGCATTTCCACTGCCAACTTGAAAATAAACGATACAGCGATGAAATGAAAAAACTAGCCCATTTTTTACAAAATTCCGCCCGGAAATTCGGCGTTTTTGCAGGCGTTGGCTTTTCTGCGTGGGAACGTCAAAACCTTGCTATTTTGGGGCTGTCTGTTGCAGCGGACACAATATCTTGTGTTATTTTCCCTTGACTTTCCCAGTAGGATACGGTAAGATAGGTTTGCTCGCCAAAGGCGAAATATACATATTGTAATATTTCCGCGCCATATCACTTACTGCGCCCCCGGCGAGAGGGGCTTGCCATAGAATCATCGAGGGAGAATCACCATGAAGATCATCAAGCGCAACGGCAGCGAGGTCGTTTTCGACATTTCCAAGATCATCGCGGCAGTCAGCAAGGCGAACAACGTCGTGCCGGCCAACCAGCGTCTGACCCAGGAGCAGATCATCGGCATTGCGGACCAGGTGCAGGAAGTCTGCGCCGGACGCAACCATGCCATGAACGTGGAGGAGATCCAGGACCTGGTGGAAAACGCCATCATGGAAGCCGGTGCCCATGAGGTGGCCCGCAAGTATATCACCTACCGGTATGTCCAGAGCCTCAAGCGCACCCACAACACCACCGATGACCGCATCCTGGCACTGATCGAGTGCAACAACGAGGAAGTCAAGCAGGAAAACTCCAACAAGAACCCCACCGTCAACTCGGTGCAGCGTGACTATATGGCCGGTGAGGTCTCCAAGGACCTGACCATGCGTATGCTGCTGCCTCCGGAGGTGGTCAAGGCCCACGAAGATGGCATCATCCATTTCCATGATGCGGACTATTTTGCCCAGCACATGCACAACTGTGACCTGGTCAACCTGGACGACATGCTGCAGAACGGCACCGTCATTTCCGGTACCCTGATCGAAAAGCCGCACTCCTTCTCCACCGCCTGCAACATCGCCACCCAGATCATCGCCCAGGTGGCGTCCAACCAGTACGGCGGCCAGAGCATCAGCCTGACCCATCTGGC
>CALXHN010000117.1 GCA_944388105.1 uncultured Gemmiger sp.
CAGGCCGGCGCAGCGGGTTCATCCGGTGGGGGTTGCGGGTCACGGGGGCGGAGGCCCCGGCGCTCTGCATGGGCACCGGCACCACCGCGAAGCCCTCCCCTGCCCCGGCCTCCCCGTGCACCGGGATGCGCACGGTGTATTCCAGGCATCCGTCCTTCTGGCCGCAGGTGGTGGTGGCCGCAATGCCCTTGGCCGCCATCATGTCCACCGCATGCTGCAGGGTGTTCACAAACAGGCGCACGTCCCGCACCATGGGCACGGTGCGGCGCAAAGGGCTGGGCCCTGCCTTGGGGGCGGCCAGCATGGCGTCCACCAGCTTGTCCGCGTCCCGCACGCTCATGGCTTCCCGGGCCATCTTTTCCAGGGCAGCGGTGCGGCGGCCTTCGGGCAGGCGGAGCACCGCCCGGGCGTGGCGCTCGGTCAGGTGGTTGGCCACACACAGCTGCTGCTGGGCAGTGGTCAGGGTGAGCAGCCGCAGCTTGTTGGCCAGGGCCGACTGGCTCAGCCCCAGGCGCCGCGCCGCCTCCGCCTGGGTGCAGCCCCACAGCCGGATGACCTCCCGGATGCCCCGGGCCGCGTCGAAGGGGTCCAGCTGGGCCCGCTGCAGGTTTTCCAGCAGGCCCAGGGCCGCGCTCTCACTGTCGTCGTAGTCCGCCAGGATGGCCGGCACCTTTTCCAGCTTGGCCAGACGGCAGGCCCGCAGCCGCCGCTCCCCCGCCACCAGCTGATACTTATGTACCCCGGCCCGCCGCACGCTCACCGGCTGCAGCAGCCCGTTCTGTAAGATGCTCACCGCCAGGGCGGCGATCTCGGTATCGTCGAAGGTGGTGCGCGCCTGATAGGGCGAAGCCTCGATCTGCTCCACCGGGATCATGAGCACCTTGCCCGCCTTCTGCCGGTTCTTCTCTTTTGATTTTGCCATGGTGTCCCCTTTTCTGTATCGGATGGCCGACAAAACGGCCCTGTGGATTCGTATGCTGATTTCAGCATACCACAGGGCCGCGGGGGCGTGCCAGCACAATCGTTCGCCGGCATTTTCGGTTTTCAGCGCTTTTACAAGGGTTTCTTCGCAATTTTTCCGCCGTTTCTGGGGTAAACGGTCGGAGTCTGCGATATTTTTCTCACCAGGACCAGGTTGCGGGTGCTGCCGTCGGGCAGATGGAAAGCCCGGACCTCCTCCACCTTGCCCCCCAGCTTGTGCAGGGCATTTTGGGCGGCGTCGGTCTCGGCGACGGCGTCGGGGCCCTTCATGGCAATGAAGAGGCCCCCCACCTTCACCAGCGGCAGGCAGTATTCGCACAGCACCGGCAATGCCGCCACCGCCCGGGCGGTGGCCAGGTCAAAGGCTTCCCGCCAGCGCTTGCGGGCGGCTTCCTCCGCCCGCTCCTTGGCAAACTCCACATTGGTCAGCCCCAGTTCCCCGCAGACGGTGCGCAAAAACTCCACCCGCTTGCCGGTGGGTTCCATCAGGGTCAGTTCCAGCTCCGGCTTGTAGATCTTGGCCACAATGCCCGGGAACCCGGTGCCGGTGCCCACGTCCACCATCTTCCCCGCCACCTCCGGCTGGGCGGCCAGCAGCAGGCTGTCCACAAAATGCCGGTCCTCGATGCCCTCGGGGGTGGTGATGGCGGTCAGGTTCAGATGCTTGTTGGTCTCCACCAGCAATTCGGCGTACCTGTCCAGGGCGGTGAGCTGGTCGGGGGTGAGGGAAATGTTCCACATGGAACATTTCTCTGCCAGACGGTTTGTATCGATCATGGATGTTGCTCCTTTTCTTTCTGAAACCGCAGCACGGCCAGACTCAGCTGGGCCAGGTCGCTGGGGCTGACCCCCGGGATGCGTCCGGCCTGGGCCAGGGTGCGGGGGCGGATCTTGGTCAGCTTCTCCCGGCTTTCCAGGGTCATGGTGGGGATGTCCTCATACACAAAGTCAGTGGGGATGAGCACCTGCTCGTGGCGCTGCACTTCCCGGATGGCCCGCTGCTCCCGGGCAATGTACCCGGCGTAGCGGATCTCGGTCTCCAGGCGCAGGGCCATGGCGGGGGTCACGTCCTGCCCCCAGCCGATGACCCTGGCAATGAGCTCGTAGGTCACGGTGGGCCGGCGGAGCAGTTCCGCCGCGGTGCCCCCGGTCTCCCCCATCCGGCTCCTGTCCACGCCCGCTTCCTCGGCGGCTTTGCGCAGGTCGGCCAGGGGCACCCGGGTGGTTTCCAGGCGGTGCATCTCCGCCTGCTTGATGGCCTGGTCCTGGGTGAACACCGCCCACCGGGCGTCGTCCACCAGCCCGTATTCCCGGCCGATGGGGGTCAGGCGCTCGTCGGCGTTGTCCTGGCGCAGGCTCAGCCGGTACTCGCTGCGGCTGGTCATCATCCGGTAGGGGTCCATGACCCCCTTGGTCACCAGGTCGTCCACCAGGGTGCCCAGGTAGGAGGTGTGCCGTGCCAGCACCAGCTGGGATTTGCCCAGGGCGGCCCGGGCGGCGTTCAGCCCCGCCAGCAGACCCTGGGCGGCGGCCTCCTCGTAGCCGGAGGTTCCGTTGAACTGTCCGGCGCCGTACACCCCCGCCACCACCTTGCTTTCCAGGGTGGGATACAGGGTGGTGGGGTCCACGCAGTCGTACTCGATGGCGTAGGCGGGGCGCATGATCTCCAGATGCTCAAACCCCGAGATGGTGCGGTACATGGCGTTCTGCACCACTTCCGGCAGGCTGGAGGACAGCCCCTGCAGATACATCTCCTCGGTGTCCTCGCCGCAGGGTTCCACAAAGATGGGGTGGCGTTCCTTGTCCTTGAAGCGCACCACCTTATCCTCGATGGAGGGGCAGTACCGGGGCCCCACCCCCTGGATCATCCCGCCGTACAGGGGCGAGCGGTGGAGGTTTTCCAGGATCACCTTGTGGGTTTCGGGGTTGGTGTAGGTGATGTAGCAGTCCACCTTGTTGTGCATGGGGGTGCGGGTCAGGAAGGAGAAGGGCTGCAGGCTCTCGTCCGGGTCCCCGGGCTGGCGTTCCAGCTTGGAGAAATCAATGCTCCGGCGGTGGACCCGGGCGGGGGTGCCGGTCTTGAACCGGCGCAGGGTGAAGCCGTTGTCCACCAGGCACTGGGTCAGGGCGGTGGCGGCGTGCTGGCCGTCGGGGCCGCCGGCGTAGCTGGCCTCCCCCACAAAGATGCGTCCGCCCAGGGTGGTGCCGGTGGCGATGACCACCGCCTTGCACTCATAATAGCCCCCCAGGCTGGTGATGACGCCCTGCACCCGGCCCTCTGCGATGTCCAGGGCCACCACCTCCCCCTGGTGCACGTCCAGGTTGGGGGTGAGTTCCAGGGCATGTTTCATCCACATGTGGTAGCGTTTGCGGTCGGTCTGCACCCGCAGACTGTGCACCGCGGGGCCTTTGCCCCGGTTCAGCATCCGGCTCTGCAGGAAGGTGGCGTCCGCCGCCACCCCCATCAGCCCGCCCAGGGCGTCGATCTCCCGCACCAGATGGCCCTTGGCGGTGCCGCCGATGGAGGGATTGCAGGGCATGTTGCCGATAAAATCCAGCGTCAGGGTGAAGACGGCGGTCCTGGCGCCCAGCACCGCCGCCGCGTGGGCGGCCTCAATGCCCGCGTGCCCCGCGCCGATGACGATCACATCATACTTTCCCAGTTTATCCATAGTCAGTTCTTGCTTGTCCTTTCAGCCCTCTTCGGGCAGGATGCCTTCGGTCAGCACCAGATACCGGTGGTAGTCGCTGCGGTCCACCAGCACCGGGATCTTGGGCCGGTCCTGTAAAAACGGTTCGGGGTCGAACCAGAAGTTTTTGCTCTCAAAGAGATACACCTTGCCGTCGGCGGGGTTCACCGCCTGACACTGGATGATGAGGGGGCACCGGCCGTTCACCCGCACCGAGGTGTTGAACTGCACGGCCACGAAATCCGCGTAGATCCTGGAGCCGTTCTCCTGCAGCCAGGCGTCGTCCTGCTTTTCCTTGGCGTCCCGGCGCAGAAAGCCGATGCCCAGCAGCAGGAAGGGCAGCCCGAACAGGGCGAACAGAAGCAGCAGCGGCACCCGCAGCAGCAGGGCGGTGAGCAGCCCCACCACCACAAAGACGACGCCCACGGCGGTGAAGATGCCGCCCATGAACAGATTGATCCGTTTCATCACACCACTCCCTTTTTATTTGCCCACACAGAAGGTGGAAAACACTTCATCGATGGTGGCCTCGGTGGCGTCCTCCCCGGTGAGTTCCGCCAGGGATGCCAGGGCGTCGGCCAGACAGACCCCGGCGGCGTCGGGGCCCAGGCCCTCCTCCCGCTGGCTGCGGATGGCCTGGGCCAGGGCATCCCGGGCGGCGGTGGCGGCGTGGAGCTGTCGGGCGGAACACAAAGCCGCCGCCCCGGTGTCCACCTGCCCGGTGCCCAAAAGATCGGCCACCGCCGCACTCAGCTTGGGCAGGCTGGCCGGGTCCTTGGCGCTCAGGGGCAGTACCTGTCTGAAGTAGGGGGCCAGGGTCTTTTCCATGGTGCCCAGCCGTTCGTCGTCGGCCACCAGGTCCTGCTTGTTCAGGATGGCGATGGCCGGACGGCCCTGGCACTTTTCGGCCACCGACAGGTCATCGGGGCCCAGGCCCGCGTCGGCGTCAAAGACAGCCAGCACCAGACCGGCCTCGTCCAGTTTCTTCCAGCTGCGGCGGATGCCCTCGGCTTCGATGGCGTCCCCCTTCTCCCCCACGTCCCGCACACCGGCGGTGTCAAAGAGGTTGAGGCGGATGTCCCCCAGCATGACGGCCTGTTCCACCACATCCCGGGTGGTGCCCGCCACCGGGGTGACGATGGCGCGCTCGAACCCGGCCAGCAGGTTGAGCAGGGTGCTCTTGCCCACGTTGGGCCGTCCGCAGAGGACGCAGTCCACCCCGTGGCGCAGGATGGCCCCGGCGCCGTAGCCATTGATGAGCTTGTCCAGCTCCCCCTTGGTCTCTTCCAGGGTCATGGTCAGTTCCTCGGGCAGCAGCTCGGGCACGTCCTCCTCGGGGTAATCCACCCAGGCGCTGAGATGGGCGTACAGGGACTGCAGCGTGGCCTGGATGCCGGCGATCTTTTTGGCCAGGGCCCCGTCCAGGGCGGCGCTGGCCAGGGCGGCCCCCTGCCGTCCCCCGGCGGAGATGATCTCCATGACCGCTTCCGCCTGGGTCAGGCTGATCCGCCCGTTGAGCAGGGCACGGCGGGTGAACTCCCCCGGTCCGGCAGGCACGGCCCCGGCCAGATAGAGGGCTTCCAGCAGGCTGTCCGCCATGACGGTGCCGCCGTGCACCGACAGCTCGATGACGTCCTCCCCGGTATAGCTGTGGGGAGCCCGGTAGAACAGGGCCACCGTCTCGTCCATGGTCTGGCCCCGCAGCACAAAATGGCCGAAGAGGGCGGTGTAGCCCCTGGCTTCTATGACTTTCCTGTTCTGATGGATGGGCACAAAGACCTTGTCCACGATGGCGTAGGTGTCCGGGCCGCTCACCCGGATCACCGCGATGCCGCCCTCCCCGGGCGGGGTGGCCAGCGCGCAGACGGTGGTTGACAGCTGCATAGGATACCTTCCCCCTTTTTGGTTTATGGTATCACAAAAATGCCGCCGCGGCAATGGCGGGGGGTGAGGGCGGGTTGGTTTTCCACAAACAGGTGGGGGTTTTGTGGAAAGATGGTGGCTTTTTGGCAAGCGGGTGCTTGCGGGAGAGTTGTTCTTTTTTGGCAAGCGGGAGCTTGCGGGAGTGTTGTCGCTTTTTGCCGGTGTAAATTTAGGTAGCAACCTCTAGATTGCCGCTGAACGCGGCCGCCAATTTCGGAAACAACGCTGCGCGTTGCTTGCCCCTGCGGGGCAAACCGCCACCGTTTCGAGGCGGTGGACGCCGACCAGGGCTGCGGCCCTGGACCCGGGGAATGCGGCCACCTTACGACGGCCTACTCAGGCCCTGGGGGGCCTGAGCAAGGAA
>CALXHN010000118.1 GCA_944388105.1 uncultured Gemmiger sp.
TCAAAGTCGGGCATGGTCTGGGC
This sequence comes from uncultured Gemmiger sp., assembly GCA_944388105.1. GTDB lineage: Bacteria > Bacillota > Clostridia > Oscillospirales > Ruminococcaceae > Gemmiger. The sequence goes on from CALXHN010000118.1 coordinate 24, forward strand.
CAGTACACTGTCGATTGCCTGCGGCAGGTAGGGCTCCACATTGTACACCGGCATCAGAATGGAAATTTTCGGTGCGGCGGAAGCCATCATGGAATCCACTCTCCTCTTTTGGGTCTGCGAAAATTTATTGGCAGAGATATTCAAGAAAGGCGATGCACAGCCGTCTGAGGCGCAGGCCGGTCAGCAGGTTCAGGACTGTTGCCTTGCGGCCCAGGCAGGGAGGCAGGGCCCTCAGGGCGTGCCAGACCGCCGGTGCGGTGACCCAGCGCTGCAGGTAGGCCTTCCGCGTGGCTCTGTCCGGCGCATACTGCCGGATGTAGCGGCAGACAGCCAGGACCTTTCCGTATTCCCAGACGCGGTATGCCCTTTCCTCCTCCGCCGGCAGGGCGGCGGGGTGGAACAGGGTGTGCTGCCGTTCCATCAGCGGCAGTTCGTCCCGGCACACGCCGGTATAAAACCGATGCAGCGCCGACCCTTCGTGCTGCTCGTAATGGTACAGCTTGTCGGGGCAGACGGCAATGCTGCGGCAGGCCAGCAGACAATCCTGCGCGAAGTAGGCGTCCTCACAGCGGCGCACCCCCTCGGGAAACCGGATGGCGGGCCTGACCAGGGCCGTGCGGTACAGCTTGTTGCAGGCATAGTTGATAAAGACCGGATTGGCGTACCGGGAAGGCGTGGTGCGCAGCACCTGCAGGGAGACGGTCTCGCCGCAGACTTTTTCGTTCCAGTCGGAGAGATCCCAGACACAGCACACCGCCATATCGTGGGAACCGATGCAGTTGAACAGGGTCTGCAGATAGTCCGGCTCCACCCAGTCATCCGCGTCCACGAAGGCCAGATATTCGCCCCGGGCCGCCGCGATGCCGGCGTTGCGGGCCGCAGAGACCCCCGCGTTTTTCTGGTGGATCACCCGCAGACGGGGCTCCTTCTTTGCCCAGGTGTCACACAGGCGGGCGGAACCGTCGGTGCTGCCGTCATCCACCAGGATGGCTTCCCAGTCCTGCCAGGTCTGGGCCAGCAGACTCCGCAGGCAGGTTTCCAGATAAGGGGCGCTGTTATATACAGGGACTACCACCGAGATGAGAGGGGACATACGATCACTCCTTGTCCGGTACAGTTCTCAGGGGGCGGGCATGCGGCCGGTGCGGCCTTTCAGAAAGTCCACGGCGCCGCGCCATTCGCCGTAGCTGCGGCCTTTGTGATGCCCCAGGGCGGCCGCAGCCAGACAGCACAAACCGCCTTTCAGGGCCGCCAGGATCCCGGCCAGACGGCGGAAAGCCGCCGAGCGGCCCCGGCAGCGCAGGGTCAGGGTGTTGCGGGTGATGTAGTATACCGAGAGCATGCCCCCGGCGGTTCCGCCGGCCTTGTGGTGCAGCACCGCATCCGGCAGGTACCACATGGGTACGCCGGCGTCGGTCAGGCGGATGCAGTAGTCCACATCCTCACAGTACATGAACAGCGATTCGTCCAGGTAGCCCACAGCCTCGATGACCTTCCGGGGCAGCAGGACACAGCAGAAGGTGATGAACCCCACCTGCTTTTTCCGGGAAAAATCGGGCCCGTCCTTGGCGTGCCCGCCCAGATGGACCACCTTGCCGGTCTTCCGGTCCAGGGTGCCGCCGGCAAACCAGATCTCGTCCGGCGGGTCCATGAAGAGCATCTTGGGACAGCTCACCCCATCCGGCGGGGTCTGCCGCAGCAGGGTTTCCAGCATATCCGGGGCGCAGGCGGTGTCGTTGTTCAGCAGCATCACCCAGTCCGCACCGTCCGCCAGCGCCCGCCGGATGCCCAGGTTGTTGATGGCGGCAAAGCCCTGGTTGCGCGTCTGGGGCAAAAACACCACATTGTCGTCCAGCATGCCGCCCAGCTGCTGCACCGAATCATCGGTGGAGGCATCATCCAGCAGGATGACCTCGAAATCCCGGAAGGTCTGATGGCGCAGACTTTCCAGACAGACCCGGGTATCCCGCCAGCCATTGTAGTTGGAGATGACGATCCCGATTTTCGGCATAACGGCCCCTTTCTTTTCCGGCAGCTTCATGTCCGGCAGCAGAAAATGCGACAGAATTTTTACATAAAATCAGTATACCATATCGCGAAGGGGAATTCAATGAATGAACAAAATGAAAAGTATGCCCGCTCATTGTCAAAAGCCGCTGGATATGGTAAAATTACCAATAAGCATGCAATCAGGTAGGTGACGGTATGAAAGTAGTAATTCTTGCCGGCGGATTCGGAACACGCATCAGCGAAGAGAGCGTTCTCAAGCCCAAACCCATGGTGGAGATCGGCGGCAAACCCATTCTGTGGCATATCATGAAAGGGTATGCCCATTACGGCTACACCGATTTCATCATCTGCGCCGGGTACAAGCAGGATGTGATCAAGCAGTATTTCTTTGACTACTATCTGCACAACGCGGATGTTTCCTTCGATCTGGCCACCAATTCCATGCAGGTGCTGAACTCGCACGCCGAGCCCTGGAAGGTGACGGTGGTGGACACCGGCCTGAACACCATGACCGGCGGCCGCATCAAGCGGGTGCGCCCCTATGTGGGGGAGGAGCCGTTCATGCTGACCTACGGCGACGGTGTGTCCGACATCGACCTGAACGAGCTGGAGCGCTTCCACCGTGCCCACGGCAAGGCGGTGACCATGTCCAGCTACAATGTGGGCCAGCAGTTCGGGGTGCTGGATGTGGATGACACCGGTCTGGTGACCGGGTTCCGGGAAAAGCAGGAGATGGACGGCAGCATGATCAACATCGGGTTCATGGTCTGCAACCCGGAGATCTTTGATGTCATCGAAGGGGACGAGACCGTCCTGGAAAAGAAACCGCTGGAGACCCTGGCCGCCCGGGGGCAGCTGCAGAGCTGCTGCCACGGGGGATTCTGGAAATGCATGGACACTGTGCGGGACAGAAACCAGCTGGAAAAACTGTGGGCGGAAGGCAAGGCGCCCTGGAAAGTGTGGAACGACTGATGCTGGACCTGAATTTCTTTGCAGGCAAACGGGTGTTTGTGACCGGGCATACCGGGTTCAAGGGGACCTGGCTGTGCCGGATGCTCACCGGCGCCGGTGCCCTGGTCACCGGATACAGCCTGGAACCGCCCACCGACCCCGCCCTGTTCCGCATGGCGGATCTGGACGGAAAGATGACCAGCGTCATCGGGGACATCCGGGACATGGACGCTCTGAAGGCGGCCTTTGAGCAGGCAAGACCGGAGATCGTGCTGCATCTGGCGGCACAGCCCATTGTGCGGGACAGCTATAAGGACCCGCGCTACACCTACGAGACCAACGTGATGGGCACCGTGAACCTGCTGGAATGCGTGCGCACGGCGGCGCAGCCGCCCCGTTCGGTGCTCAACGTCACCACCGACAAGGTATACGAAAATAAGGAATGGCACTGGGGCTACCGGGAAAATGAGCCTCTGGACGGGTACGATCCGTACTCCAACAGCAAGAGCTGCTCCGAACTGGTGACCCACAGCTATAAATGCAGTTTTCTGGACGGCATGGGGGTGGCGGTGTCCACCGCCCGGGCCGGCAATGTCATCGGCGGCGGGGATTTCGCCAATGACCGGATCATTCCGGACTGCATCCGTGCCATGGCCAAGGGCGAGGCGATCGGGGTGCGCAATCCCTATTCGACCCGCCCTTATCAGCATGTGCTGGAACCGCTGGCGGTGTATCTGATGATCGCCAGGGCCCAGTATGAGGACCCGGCCTTCGCGGGATATTACAATGTGGGCCCGGACGACTGCGACTGCGTCACCACCGGGGATCTGGTGGACCTGTTCTGCCGCTGCTGGGGCGAAGGTGCCCGGTGGGAGAACCGCGCCGAAGCCAATGCCCCCCACGAAGCCAACTTCCTCAAGCTGGACTGCAGCAAGCTCAAGGCTGCCTTCGGCTGGCATCCCCGCTGGCATATAGAGGAGTGCATGCGCATGACCTGCCGCTTTGGCAAGGTCTGGCTGGCAGGCGGGGATATCCCGGCGGAGATGGATGCGGAGATCGCGGAATTCCTGCACGGATGCTGATGACAGAGGAGAACACAGACAAGGTGAAAAAGCAACAGGAAACACGGAAAAGAAATGTCCGCGCTCTCACGGGGGCGGCCTGGTTCTGGTGGATACTGCTGGCAGTGGCACTGGCGGCGGCCGTGGGCTATCTGAGGGTCACGCTGCTGGCGCCGCTGGGCGGGGACGATCAGGTCAACAACCTCAGGTCTTATTACGAACTGACACACGGCTCTGTATGGGGGCTGATGAAACAGGAAGCGGCCGGCATCTGGAAGGCTCTTACCCTGCAGAACAGCCGCTTTTTCCCTTTTTCCACCCTTCCGGTGCCCCTGCGCTATTGGTTCAAGGGCAATATTGACCGGTACCGGCTGTTCATCATCGGCCATACCCTGGTGGATGCAGCCCTGCTGGGCCTGCTTGTGACCAAAGCCACCGGCCGCAAACGGCTGGGCGGAGCCCTCTTTGCCCTGCTGCCCCTGATGCTCTGCCTGTGGACGGACTGGTCCAGCAACGGAATGTTCAGCTACGAAGCCCTGCCGCAGATGGCCCTGTGTCCGGCCCTTCTGGCAGGACTGTGCATGGTGGCGCTGCATAAGACGGGGCATTGGCGCTGGGGCGTGCTGGGCGCGCTGCTGACATTCTGGACCTGCGGCACCTATGAAATCGGATATACCTATATCCTCATGCTTGGGTTTCTGGCCCTTGTGCTGGAACCTCGCTTCTGGAAGGCGGTGCGCCTCGGCCTGCCGTTCCTGGGCGGCGAAGTGGCGGCGCTGTGCCTGTATGTGATGAGTTCCCGGCTGAATACCTCTGCCGGGAGCCAATCCTATGCCGGCGTGCAGGCCTCCTTTGATCTGAAGGAGATCGCTCTGACCTGGGTACAGCAGATGTCCGCCGGATTCCCGCTGAATACCATCCTTTTGTCCGACTACCACCCCACTTCCTACACGGCAGGGGACTTTTTCTGGCCGCTGGTGCTGGCGGCCGTGGTGGTTTGCTTTTTGTGGTTGGGACGTCCGGAACCGGATAAAAGGCAGAGTGTGTTTCTGTTCCTGATGGGACTGTCCATGCTGGCGGGACCGGCCTTTCTGGTGGGCCTGTCCGGCAAGTATCAGGACGGCTGGGTGACCTGGACCACCGCGTACATCCCGGCGGCGGTGGAATCTTTCGGTGTGGCCCTGATGGTCCTGGTGGTGCTGGTCTGGCTGTTCCGCCTGGTGCGCGGCAGCCGGTATGCCCGCTGGGGTATGGTCGTGCTTGCCGTGGTGGTCATCCTGGGGCTGACGGCCTGCGGAGCCTATCAGCGGGCGGCCACCCGCCAGCACAACGGAACGGAGAAGCGCGCCACCTACGAATTCCTGTGCGACAGTGTGGAGGCCGGACTGGCGGCGGATGTGCCCCAGGATTCGCCCCTGGTGTGCGAGTTCAATGTCTGGGGCAGCGATAAGGGCGCCCAGGAGGCTTTCTTCCTGCGGTACGGCGACTGCAGCCGCAATGCCTACCATGTGGATGCGTGGGAAAACGATCCTCAGCCCAACGGCGAACCTATTTACTTTTTGTGCTATGCCCGCGATTACGAAGGATATGACGTGGCGTGGGTGGCACATGTCACCGACGATATGACCCGCTATGCGGACAGCGTGAAGGTCTACATCCAGGGGGATAAGGTCCCGGCGGATGCGATCCTGAGCTATATCACCCTGGGGGAGGACGGCAGCGAAGTCTGGCATGAAGCCTGCCTGCAGGACCTGCCCCGGACCGAGCCAGATGAAAACGGCGATTACTTTGTCACCGTCCGGGATGACAACATCATTTCCCGGCGCATCAGCCTGTGGCCCTGAAAAA
>CALXHN010000119.1 GCA_944388105.1 uncultured Gemmiger sp.
CCCATCGCCCTGAGCCCGCAATTTCTTTTTTCGTTCGATGAGAAGCCTTGCCCATTCCCGGACGTCCGTGGCCGTGCCGTCGGTGTTGTCCATGGATTCATACCAGTTGTGATCCTGATACGGCAGTTTAGCTCTGCTCAGGTCGGGAAGCTGATCGCTGATTCGCATGGCGTAGAGCAGACTCAACTCCGTTACCCTGATCCATCCGTACCGGCCGTTGGCAACGTTCTCCACATAGTAACAGTGGCCGCTGTCGCGGTAATCACGCTGGATTGCCTCCCACAGTTCCTCATAAAAAAGGCGGCCGGTGTTCGCGTCCCCGGCGCTGCGGTTGGCTCTGAAACCCTGATATTTTTTATGCACCCTTATAGCCTCGCCTTCCTGTTTGGGATCCCTGTTGTTCATTCGTCAGTACCTCCTTCCCCGGCCGGGGCCGCCGTACCGGCAGTGTGAGCGACGCCGTCACTGTCGGTCAGCGTCACCGTGATATTGTAGTTGGGATCAAGTGTGAAATCCAGGTCGTAGGTGCCCTGCTGCGGCAGATCAAAGTGGAGAAGAATAAAGTTGTGGCACACCGACTTGAAAAGAAGATCGCCGGCTTCGGCAGAAACATCCGGGCAGTCGATCACACAGTCGATGTGACCGGCCACGCCGGCGCTGGGCCGGTAGTTTTCGATGCGTCCGATGGCGGGAAGCGGTTCCCCCGCCTTGATGAGCACCTGTACCCGGCTTTCCAGCTCCCCTTCCTGCAGGACCTCGACGCCGTAGCCCCGCTTTGCACGCAGCTGGGCCACCCGGCTGGGGCGCGCAGGCCCCGGATCTTTTCTGCCGCCGGAGTCCTCAGGCTCCGGCAGGCCGGCCGCGTAGCGGGCCGCGCCGAAGGATACGGCACGGGCCGGACGGTAGGGCGGCAGGACCTCCACCTTGGGATTCAGGCTGGTCTTGAGCGCTTCCAGCACCATCGGCATCTGGCTGGCACCGCCCGACAGGACGATGCGGTCGATCTGGCGGCCCTGCTGCAGCTGTGCGGTGAGCATCTGCTGGGTCAGTTCCACCGTTTCCATCAGCAGCTGGCGGGTGATCTCCTCAAACCGTTCGCGGGTGATGGTCAGTTCAAGATAGCTGCCGTCGGTGCGCTTCTGGTGCTGGACAGAGACCTCATCCTCCTCGCTCAGTTCATGCTTGGCGCGGATGGCCTCCTCCAGCAGTTCCTCCCGCTCGGCATCGTTGCTGGGGCGGTAGCCGAGCTTCTCCATCTGGGAGAGAAGCTCCTGGACCAGCAGGCTGTCGAAGTCCTTGCCGCCCACGTCGGGCAGGCCGTCGCTGTCCCACACCTGGTAGGGTTCCCCCTTGCTGCGGGCTGTGACCGCCGCCACATCAAAGGTCCCGTGACCGAGGTCATAGACCAGCACGGTGAGGGAGTCCTGCGGCAGCTGGTCATTCTGGGACGGAACGCTGCGCACACGATAGAGATAGTCGATGGCGACGGCCGCCGGTTCGGGCAGCCGGCCCACCACCTCAAGGTGATGTCCGTCAAGTTCCACCGACTCCACCGCCTGCTGCATCCGGTTGAGCAGCTGCAGCTCGTCCGGATATTTGGAAAAGGCGGCGGGATAGGTCAGCACCAGGCGGTAGATGGGCGGCAGGCCCTCTTCCTTGCGGCATTCATTGCCCACGCGCACCAGTTCCTTTGCCACCTCGGCGTACACCCGGTAAGGCGACAGCTCCGTGTTGAGGGCCTTGAGCGGCAGCTTGTTGCCGTGCAGCTGGGTTTTGATGGCACGCACAATATGACCGGGGTCATGCTTGATGCGGCTGCGGGTCCTGAAATCACAGTTCGCGGCAAAATTGACATAGATCGGGCTGCCCTCAGGCGGGGTCACATAGGCGATGGTGGGCATGCCGAGCCGGTCGATCTGCACGGGAATCATCGGCAGAGCGTCCAGTTCTTCCTGCGTCACCACGGACAGGAAAGCGTAGGCGTTGCCGATGTCACTTCCGTAAGCGTCTATCATACGGGATTCCTCCTTTTTTCACCATCTGCCGCAGGGCTCAGTTGCTCAGGTTCTCCAGCTGGCAGGATACGGAGACCGGTTTGCTGCCCGCCGAGTCGTCGGCTTCCCGGGCCTCGATGGTCAGAAGCCCGTTCTTGTCAACGATCAGACGGCTCGCGCACTCCGTCCCCTTGGGGACCTTGCGCCCGAAATCCAGCGAAACCGAGACGATCCTGCGGAAGTCGGTATCGATCTCCTCGGGATCCGGGTTGTCGAACCGGCCCTCCATCACCACGAAGAAGGACTGCATCTGGTCCTCCGCACGCGTCTCCGAGATATTGTCCTCGCTGGTGAAGGGCAGCGGGCTGCCGGCCGGGATCATCACATCCACAAACAGATCGTCCGTGTTCCGGTGATACAGCCGGATTCCCAGATCATAGCGCACCCGCATCTGCACGAAATCCGAGACGGGGGTACCGTAGCGGGCCGCACCGTAGGCGATCGCCCTGTTGGGACGGTAGCAGGCCACCTTGCCCCGGAACTGAGGGAAGTTTTCTTCCAGTTCCCGCCTGACCATCGGCATCTGGCTGGCGCCGCCAGTCAGCACGATGAATTCCGGTGCGGGCTTTCCGGTCGTGGCGTACTCGGCCAGAACGCGGCGGGTCTCCTCAATGGTCTGCCGCATCAGCGGCGCCGCCGCCCGCTCGAACTCGTCGCGGGTCACGGTCAGTTCCACCGCCCGACTGTCGGTGGCGATGATGGAGACCTCCGTCTCCGTGCCGTCGGTCAGGTCGATCTTGGCATTTTCCGCATCGACCATCAGTTTTTCTTCATCAAAACGGACGTTCTGCGGTGCCTTGCGCCGCAGCAGATCGGCCATTTCCCGGTCAAAGTCGCAGCCGCCCACCGTGGCCAGACCGCCGGTCTTCTCCACGTCATAGTAGTAAGTACCGCCGCTGGCGCTCGTCTTTCCCTGGGGATAGGCCGTAACGACCGCCAGGTCAAAAGTCCCGCCGCCCAGGTCGTAGGTCAGCACGGTGTAGTCGTGGTCGGTGTGGCCGTGTTCGGCCAGATAATCCAGTGCGCCTGCCGCCGGTTCGGCGATCATGCCCACCACCTGTACATGCCGGCCGTCTTCCAGGGTGGCGGCCTGGGCCAGATCCTTCAGGTGCAGCACCTGCGCCGTGTTGAAGGTTGCCGGATAGGCCAGGGACAGCTGGTTCGTGGTGGTCATCTCCTCGGTCTGCAGCACCTTGTTGCCTTCGCGCACCAGGTACTGGATCAGCAGGGTGATGGCCTTGTCCACATCGCCGTCCCAGTCGTCGAGCTGCAGCGGCTGGCCCATTTTCCGTTTGAGGCCGCGCACCCGATGGCTCGCCGGGGTTGCTTTTCTGCGCAGCGCCTCATACCCGTACCAGGGCGGACGGCGGTTGGGGTCGGTGCATTTGTCTGCCGCCGACTTGCTGTAAAAGAAGATGCTGGGGTAGCCGTTGTCGTTGGGTCTGTTGTTGGGCAGCAGATCCTTCGGCTTGCTGCCCAGGCGTCCTCCGAAGGCCTGGTCGTCGTTGACGTAACAGAGATAGGAAAACCAGTTGCCGAAATCCATGCCCATAATGAATGCCATATTCAAGTTCCTCCTCATTTTTCTTCTTTCCGGACGCTTTTCGGGCCGCTGCGTAACCGGACTCCGCCTTGGGTTTCATCCGGATCTGCCTGTAAAGACGACACGCCGGCTGTTTTTTCCAGTTACTTGCGCGCCGGCCTTGTCATTTGTTCAGGGTCTTGATCACCTGGTCCAGCAGTTCCGCTTTCTTGCTGTGGGACAGGCCGGTCTGCTGTTCAAGCAGATCGCTGAACTCGGCCACAAAATCGCTGCCGGCGGTGTCCTGCGTCACTTCAGTCAGAAAATACTCATCCGGCAGACCGAACACCCGGGCGATCCGCACCAGCATGGCTTTGCGCGGGATCGAGCGCTCGGTCTCCCAGGCCGCCACCGTCCGCTGGGTGGTGCCGCACATTTCGGCCAGTTCCTGCTGTGTCCAGCCGTTTTTGCCGCGCAGCACAATGATCTTCTGCGCCAGGTCTTTTTTGTTCACTGAGGAGAACCTCCTTTCTTTTCCAGGATTCCCGATACGCCGCCCGCCGCAAAAGCTGCAGAAAGGCGCCGCGCTTTGCAGCCGTGGGCCGGATGCGCAATACGGGGGTCAAGTTCATTGTACCACCGCACCCGATTTTTTCAAGACGTTATATGAACATTGATGAAGTTTTGTGATGTTGACAAAAAACAGAAGAGAACAATGTGCAAAACGCCCATTTTTACCCTTCAAAACCCATTTTCCCGTGGCAAAATCCGGCTTTTTTCTTTATGTTTTATTATGAAGTATAATGTAGTTCAATGATGCCGAATGTCGTTTTAATATTTTAGTCGATTTGCCAATTTCCATTTATCGCTGCAGTTGGTATAATGAGAACACATCCGATAAACCCCCGGTGGATTCGTCTGTTCTATATAAGCCGGGGACCGCAGCGCCCGCCGGTGCAGACACACCGGACCGGGCAGCGGACCACAGGATATCTGGGAGCGTCCGGGCAAGCCGGACCTTTGGGAAAGGAGCGATATACCATGCTTTCTTCTGTGAGCGTACAGGAGCTGCGGGACCTGATCGCCCGGGATCACCCCGGGTGGGATGCCTCGGTCATTGCGCAGCGCGCCGAGGAGTACCGCAGCACGATGGACGACCGGCTGGACCCTCTGCTGCGGGCCTATCTGGACTCCGGCGAGACCGGGAACTTCCGTTCGGGGGAATTCTCGGTCATCATGATCCAGCGCATGCGCAAAGGCCGCAGCTACTTTGAGGCTCTGACCCTGATGGATGGGCTTTTGAAGGACCCGGAGATCGGCCGGCTGCGAATTTTCCGTCGATAAGGAGGGTTTATCATGGCATCCGGCACCTCTTCTTTTTCCACCTGCTACTCCCAGCTGAGCGGTGTCGAGCTGACCGGACTGTTCACCACCGACACCTGGAACAGTCTGAGCACCGATCAGCGGCTTGCCGCCTGCCAGGAGGTGGAGAACCGCTACGCGGCCGAGACCGGACATCCGCCCATCCAGGTCTCTGCCGTTTCCATGGTAGGCTCCCTTCAGGATGGCTACACCTGGGGTTACCAGCAGGGCAACCACCTGTACCTCAACCTGGACGTGCTGGAGAGCGGGCAGTTCCGTCTTTCGGACCAGGATGAAAAGGGCAACAACATCATCACCACCATCAACGCCCCCGCCCCCAACTGGAACATGCTGGACACCGTTTTTCACGAGGGCACCCATGGATTCCAGTACCAGGAGGGCCGCCAGGGCTACACCTATATCCAGTTCGAGACCGATGCCGACCTCTACCGCATACAGCCCATCGAGGCCGAAGCCTTCCGGGAGGGCAATACCCGCACCGTCCAGGCCATCCTTCAGCAGATGGAACTTACCGGCAAGGTCGATGCCAATGCGCAGGCCTACCTGAATTCGGTGAAGGCAGATTCCTATCAGGCCGCCCTGCAGGAGGCCGCCAGGAATTACAACGATCCTCATATCGACCAGACCCTGGCCCAGTTCATCTACGACCGGAACCACAACATCCAGCCCAAGGAGCCTTCCGCCAGCTACCAGGCGATCAGCAAGGCCTACGACCAGGCCATGAGCAAGCAGCTGGACAAGAGCGAGACCGACCGGACGGGTCCCGTGTCGCCGCCCCCCGGGCGCGAGTCCGCCCCGCCCAATGGCGGTCAGAAGAATGAGGGCGATCGTCAGGATAATGGCGGCCAGAAGAACGACGACAGCCGCCAG
>CALXHN010000120.1 GCA_944388105.1 uncultured Gemmiger sp.
GTTTGGTCCGAGTGGCGAGAGTCGAACTCACGGCCTCTTGAACCCCATTCAAGCGCGCTACCAAACTGCGCTACACCCGGTTACGACCGAGCCGGTCAATCAGCATGTATGATTATAACGGGTTTGAATGGTTTTGTCAAGGGATTTTCTGCAGTTTTTTTACAAAAACTTTGATTTTTTCAATTTTTCACGCCTGTTCGTAGCCTTTGTGGCGAATCACCTCCACGACCTGGTCCACATACTTCTGGCAGATCTCCTTGCTGGGCGCTTCCACCATCACACGGACCAGCGGTTCAGTGCCGGATTCCCGCACCAGAATGCGGCCGGTGTCCCCCAGCTCCGCAGCGACGGCCTGCACGGCGGCCTGCACATCCGGATCGTTCTGTGCCGTGGCCTTGTCGGTGACCCTGACGTTTTCCAGCACCTGGGGATAGATGGCCAGCGGGGCGGCCAGTTCGCTCATGGGCTTCTTGCGGGCCATCATCACTTCCATCAGCTTCAGGCTGGTGAGGATGCCGTCACCGGTGGAGGCGTATTTGCTGAAGATAATATGGCCGCTCTGCTCACCGCCGATACGGCTGCCGTGCTGCTGCATATACTCATAGACATATTTGTCGCCCACAGCGGTCTTGGCATAGTCGATATCCAGTTCATCGAAAGCCTTGTACAGGCCGAAGTTGGACATGACGGTGGTGACCACCGTGTTGGTGACCAGCTTGCCGCGCTCTTTCATATAGCGGCCATAGATATACAGGATATGATCGCCGGTGACCACATTGCCCTTCTCGTCCACGCACAGGCAGCGGTCCGCGTCGCCATCGTAGGCAAAGCCCACATCCAGGCCCTTTTCCACCACAAACTTCTGCAGCCCTTCAATATGGGTAGAGCCGGCATTCAGGTTGATGTTCAGGCCGTTGGGCTCGGCGTTGATCACATAGGTCGTGGCTCCCAGCGCATCAAACACCGCCTTGGCAATGTTCCAGCTGGAACCATTGGCGCAGTCCAGGCCTACCTTCACACCGCGGAAGCTGTACATGCCCAGGCTGATGAGATAACCGATGTACCGGTTGCGGCCGGAGATATAGTCTACGGTGCAGCCGATCTTATCGCGGTGGGCAAAGGGCAGTTCCTCCCATTTCTGGCCGAAGGCTTCCAGATTGCCGTCCAGGTAGGCTTCCACCAGAGAGATGGTCTCTTCGTCCATCTTTTCCCCCTGGCCGTTGATGAGCTTGATGCCGTTGTCGTAGTAGGGGTTGTGGGAGGCGGAGATCATGATGCCGCAGTCAAAATTGTCCACGCGGGCAATGTACGCCACAGACGGGGTGGTGGTCACATGCAGCAGGTAGGCATCCGCACCGGAAGCCACCAGTCCCCCCACCAGGCTGTACTCAAACATATAGCTGGAACGGCGGGTATCCTTGCCGATGACGATGCGTGCCGGCCCCTGCTGGGGGGCCAGCCCCTCCTCCGCGGCGCGGCGGCGCTTTTCATTGTAATACCAGCCCAGGAACCGGCCAACCTTGTAGGCATGGTCGGCAGTCAGGGTGATGTTGGCTTCGCCGCGGAAGCCGTCGGTACCAAAATATTTACCCATTATGTTCCCCTTTCAGGTGATACAAAGCAAAATTCAAACCGCAGGCACAAAAGTGCACAGCTTCGGTTCTTTCCTATTGTATCGCATACACGGCCAAATGTCCAGCAAAGCAGCGCGCAAATGAATTGACGTTCCTGTTTTTTAAGCGTAAGATGAAACTGTAGGTTTCATGATAAGAAAGGATACGCCTTATGTCCAACGAACCTTTTCGGCTGCTGTTCCCTGCGGGATATGCCCCCGCCGAAGGCAGTGCCCTGCCGGACACAGAATTCATCCACACCCTGCAGCTGGACCAGATGATCGGCATCCGCCGGGAAAGCTACCGCGGCATTGCAGACCTGCGGCTGGAGCAGTTCTTCAGCTGCGAGCCCGCCGTTCTGGCTTACCGGGCAGAACTGATCCTGGAAATTGCGGACAGCGAAGCGCTGCAGGGGCTGGTCCGGGATGCCCTGCCTTTGATCCGGGATGCCTACGAGATGTGCAAGGTCCTGAAACAGGGCGACGGCAGCCTGGAAAGCGGGCTGGCCAGTACCCGGTATATCGAGCAGTACCTGGAACTTGTGGAGCTGTTCCGGTCCCGTCTGGCGTCCCTGGACCTTGCCAGTGCCGGCCTGCGGCGGCTGAAAGCCGAGATACAGGCCCGCTGTGAAAGTGAAGATTATCGGGCTCTGCGTGCCCATCTGCAGGAATTGGACATGCAGATCGGACAGGTCAAGAGCATCTCTCTGGGAGTGAATCTGGACGGCAGCCTGCATGTGACCGAGGCCGGTCTGCTGGGTCTGCACACACAGCCCTTCCGGCAGGGCAGCATCCTGGACAAGCTGCTGGGCCGTCACAAGGACCCCATGGTATGCCTTTCCGGCTTTGCCAACGTGAGCAAGGCCGGACGGGATGAAGAACGGCAGGCACTGAACGGTGCGGTCTGCCGCGCCCTGGACACGGTGTTTGCCAGGACCATCCGCAGTTGGGAGCCGGTGATCAACCAGTTTTTCCATGATGAGACCCGATTTTTCATTGCGTTGATGGACGATTTGCGGTTTCTGGCCGCGGCAGTCCCTTTTATCTGTCAGCTGCGGCAGGTCGGGTGTCCGGTGTGCCGGCCTGTTATCCGTCCGGTACAGGATCGCGCCCTGCGGCTGCACAATGTATACAATCCCATGCTGGCCTTAAAAAACCTTCACGACCCCATTGTATGCAACGATTTTTGCCTGGATGAGAACGGGCGTTTTTATCTGGTGACCGGTCCCAATCATGGTGGCAAGTCCATCTTCTGCTATGCGGTGGGCATGGCCCAGGCGCTGTTCCAGTTGGGGTTGCCGGTGCCTGCGGAGGAAGCGGAGATGAGCCCGGTAACCGGCATTTACACCCACTTTCCCACTTCCGACGAGGACAACTACGGAAAAGGGCGGCTGGAGAGCGAATGTGCCCGCATCAGCGCCATTCTGCCCCGGCTGCACGACACGGATCTGCTGCTGATGGACGAGAGCTTCAGCTCCACCAGCCTGCTGGAAGGCGGCTACATCGCCGCCGAGGTACTGGCAGCCATCAGTGAAATCGGCTGCGGCGGGTTGTATGTGACCCATATCCATGAACTGAGTCAGCGCCTGGACGAACTGAGCGTAGGCCCCGGCAAGCTGGACAATCTGGTGGCGCAGATGCAGAACGTGGGCGACGGGACCCGCAGTTACCGCATCCTGCGCACCAAACCGGACGGGCTGAGTTATGCCCGGGACATCGCCCGCAAATACGGGCTGAGCCGGGAGGAAATTCTGGAACGGCGACAGAAAGCACAGGGCAAACCATAAACAAAGGCACCTGTCATCCAGCGGGGATGGCAGGTGCCTTATGATTTATTCGGAGACAGGCGGAGCGTCGTCGTAGCCTTCCAGGAAGGTGTGGGCCACCCCATGGGATTTATAGCCGGGAACCGTGTCCAGGCAGACTGCATGCAGCGCGCTGAAAATATTGTTTTCAATGTTGGGATTGGTCTTTTTCAGCTCCCGCAGCAGGGTTTTCACCTCCTGCCGTTTGGAGGCGCCGGGTTCATCGCTGCGGGCCGTCATGCGGCAGGCACACTGCAGAAAATGCAGATCATGGTACCGGGCCCAGGCAATGATATCCTGTTCCTTGACACAGTAAAGCGGACGGATGAGTTCCATGCCCGGGAAGTTTTTGCTGTGCAGTTTGGGAGGCATGCCCTGCAGCTGCGCCCCGTAAAACATACTCATGACCGCGGTCTCGATGACATCATTGAGATGATGCCCCAGGGCGATCTTGTTGCAGCCCATAAGCTGGGCCTGCTTGTACAGATGCCCCCGGCGCATGCGGGCACACAGGTAGCAGGGGTTGCGGTCGGTGTGATAGGCCGTGTCGAAAATATCGGTTTCGAACACCGTGACGGGAATATTCAGCAGTCGGGCGTTTTCCTCGATCTGTCTGCGATTTTCCGGAGCATAACCGGGGTCCATGACCAAAAATTTCAGCTCGAAAGGCACTTCGGTATGGCGGTGGAGTTCCTGCATGAGCTTGGCCAGCAGCATGGAATCCTTGCCGCCGGAAATGCACACCGCCACCCGGTCCCCTTCCTGTACCAGCTCATACCGCTTGATGGCGGCCACAAAAGGGTTCCACAGCTGCTTGCGGTATTTCTTGATGAGGCTTCGCTCAATCACTTCATAAGGCTGCAGTTCACGGGGCATCCGCCATCACCTCCTGATCGGCAAGTGCGGGCCATTCGGCCAGGTCCTTGATGACCTCCCCCGCCAGGATCAGTCCGGCCACCGGAGGCACAAACGCATTGGAACCGGGCGTGAACCGCTTTCCGGAGCCGGCACGGGCCGTATCCAGGCTGCCGCCGCTCTGGGCGGGCACCGCGTGGGGCGTCTCCCGGGAATAGACCACCTTGAGGGACCGGACCCCCCGCTTACGGCACTGGGTCCGCATGGCCCGGGCCAGCGGACACACCGACGTGGCATACAGATCCGCCACTTCAAACGCGGTGGGGTCCATCTTGCCGGCGGCTCCCATAGAACTGATCACCGGCACCCCCGCCTGCTGGGCCAGCCAGGCCAGTTCCACCTTGGCGCTGACCGTATCAATGGCGTCCACCACATAATCAAAGGCGGAAAAATCAAACCGGCCGGCGGTATCCGGACCGAAAAAGACCCGGTGGGTGTTCACCACCGCCGCCGGGTTGATGGCGTGGATACGCTCGGCAAAGACTTCCACCTTGGGGCGGCCGATGGTATCGTGGGTGGCAATGATCTGGCGGTTCAGGTTCGTCAGGCAGACCTCATCGTCATCGATCAGGTCCAGGGTCCCCACGCCGCTGCGGGCCAGGGCCTCCACGGCATAGCCGCCCACGCCGCCCACGCCGAACACCGCCACGCGGGCATGCTGCAGACGCTGCAGGCCGGCTTCCCCCAGCATGGCGCGGGTGCGGGAAAACTGGTCGATCATAAGGCTCCGTCCTCCTAATTCCTACAAATTCTGTTGGTCATTGTAGCATGCGGACCGGGTGGTGTCAAGGCGGACCATCCGGCGGACAAGGTGCCGGATAAAAATGGTACCGCTCCCCACCGTTCCCGCAAACAGCAGCGAAAAAATCAGGCTTCGCATCTGGATCCCTCCGGCGTCTTCAGGATCGGCGGGCACCGGCGGAGGTACTCTGTATCCGGCAGAGCCGCTGCCAGCACCAGCGACGCCTGCCAGCGCTGGGCCGGGGTCAGTTCCAGTCCTGTGGAGGGGAAATCCCCGTTGATCCGCTCTACCAGGTTGCGGTAATAGCGTGCGGCAAAACGGCCGCGTTCCGTCAGGGTGATTTTGCCGTAGGGGGCTTTTTCCACCAGACCGTGCTCTGCCAGGGTCCGCAGCACCCGCACCACCGAGGGACGGGTGACACCAAGGACATCGGCCACCTCCTTGGAACGCACAGGGCGTCCCCCTGCGTCCAGATCGGACACCGCAAACAGATACCGCAGGTTGGCATCAGACAAGGGCATGGCGCTCTCCTTTCCGAATTGTGTTGAAAAAAGGGCAGGCACAGCCCCCGCGCGGCATCTGCCCGCGTCTTTGCCGTGTCTGCCCCTTGGGATGATAAACTGTATCAGGTATGGGTG
>CALXHN010000121.1 GCA_944388105.1 uncultured Gemmiger sp.
GTTCGTATACAAAACAACCGGCACCTGCTCCCAAGAAATTCACCTGGACGTGCAGGACGGGGTCATCCGTTCGGTGGAATTTGTGCGGGGCTGTCCCGGATTTACCCAGGCATTGAGCCGGGTGCTGACCGGCATGTCCGTGGAAGAGGCCATCGCGCGGCTGGATGGCATCCAGTGTCTGGACAAAGGGACTTCCTGCCCGGATCAGCTGGCAAAGGCGCTGCAGTGCTGGCGCGCCCAGGCCCAGGACTGCATTTCCCGGTGAGGGCGAGCCCTCCGCAGGAACCCGGGCGCCGCCTCTGCGCCCAACCTATATACCATCAGCCCCCCGGTCAAACCGGGGGGCTGTCTTCTATCTCATCTGCCGAATTCCTGCTTCATCCGGTGCAGCTCCTTCAGGCGGGCGGCACCGTCGGCACCCAGCCGCTGGGAGGCGGCCACCACCAGCGTATCCACCAAAGCCGCGGCCGCCGTCATGGAGTGATATTCCTTCTCGGTACCACGGTAGACATAGAGGTTCAGATCGGCCCGGTCCTCAGCGGGAGGATGCAGCCGCCCGGTAAAGCAGAGGGTGCGGTAGCCCGCTTCCTTCTGCCGGCGCAGGATCATCCGCCCTTCTGCCGAAACCTTGGAGAAGCCGAAAAACACCACCAGATCCCCCTTCCCCGCCTGGACCAGCCCTTCCAGCAGCTCCGAACCGCTGCCGGGAAGCAGTTCCACCGGCAGGCCCAGCCGCCGCAGCCGGAAGAACAGCAGCTGCCCCATGGAGACCGAGGCGCTTTTGGCCTGGATGAAGATCCGGCGGGCACTAAGCAGCGCCTCCAGCGCCGCCCCAAAAGCGGCAATATCCAAGGCTTCCATGGTCTTTTGCAGGCAGGTCTGCTGCTGCTGCAGATAGTGGCGGGGGTCAAACTCGCCGTCAGCCAGCACCGTGCGGGCCAGCTTGCCCGCCGGCCCTTCCAGGTGGTTCTGGGCCAGCACCCAGTTTTTCAGCTGTTTGAAATCCTGGCAGCCCAGATGGCGGGCGAACCGGGAGATGGTAGCTTCCGAAACGCCCAGATCCGCCGACAGCTGCCCGATGGTCATGAAGAGAAACTCTTCCCGGTGGCTTTCGATAAATTCCAGCAGGCGACGCTCGGCGGGGGTCAGTTTTTCGGGACTTTGGGGAAATTGCAGCGGCATAGAGACACTCCCAAGGATGATATTTGCCTGTATTATACCACAGCCGGCGCGTATTGGGCAGTCCAGGCCGGCTCTTTGCCCAGCAGCACCGAGACATAATCCCCGCCCAGGGCGTGGATCTCCTTGAGAGACCGCTTGAGCAGAGCCGCCGTGGCCACCTGGCGGGCGGCGTTGTCCGAAATGCTGATTTCATAGTTTCCGCCGTTTACCGCCCGTTTCAGAGCCTCCACCGTGGTCAACGTTTCGGCAAAACGGGTGCGCACACAGCCGTACTGCACGGCCTGGTGGGTGTCGCTGCCGCTGACCACCGGCAGTCCCAGGGTCTTGCCCAGTCCGGTGGTCAGGCGCTGGGTGCGGGCACGGTCCTCGGCCAGATCCTTGCCGTTCATGTCCAGAAAATCCAGCCGGGTGAGCTGGTCGGTGGGCAGTTCGGGGATGTGGCCCCCCGCCCGGAAGGGATGGGCCCCGCCCACAAAGACGGGGTATTCTTCAAACAGATCCATCAGCTGCGCAAAAGGCAGAAAATTGCCTTTTACCTTGTGGGGTTCCAGACGGCGGTTCAGTTCGAGGATGGCTTCCATGGGCCCCACCGACAGGATGTGCCCGCCCTCGGCAATATCGGTCTCCATGCCGGGAAAGATGCGCAGCCCGTCAAAGACCAGGGTGTCCCCTTCCCGCTCAGACTGGGAGACGATATACCGGTACAGTTCGGCAAAACCCCAGGTGTTGAAATGCTCGGTCAGGCAGATGGCATCCAGCCCCGCCGCCCGGGCTTCCCCAAAAAGCCAGTGGGTGTATTCTTCGGAAAAAGGCAGCTTTTTGGCCAGCTTGCCATGGGTATGAAAATCGAGATACATAGTTTCCTCCTGTTATACAAGACCGGCCAGCAGGACGGTGACCGCCACCCACAGCACCGACACAGCGGCAAAGATGCCGTCGTCCCAGGTGAGATGCAGCCCGGCCAGCTTGATGCGCCGCACCGTCTTGTTCTGGGCGGCATAGCGGTAGCCCCGCAGTTCCAGTGCTTCCACCGTGGTGCGGCTGCGCTTGGCGGTGTTGAGCATCAGCGGATAAAAGGCGGCCATGATGATTTTGACCTGGTAGGCCAGATACCGGATCTTGCCTGTCAGGGTATCGTGGGCGGGCGGATTGCCCCGCAGCCGGTAGCTGAGCAGCACGTTCTGGAATTCCTCCATGAGCATGGGAAGGATGCGGTAGGCGTAGGAGATGGAAAAAGAGAGCTGTTCGGGACAGCCGAACCACATCAGGCCGTTGGCCAGCCGGTCAGGGTCCAGCCCGGAAAAGACCGTCACCGACGCCAGAGAGATGGTGGCCACCTTGAGGGTGAGCACCAGCAGGGGTGCGATGGCGGAGGCGTCCCCGCCGAACAGCCAGGTGACCACCAGCAGATAGCCGGTCTGGGAGAACACCCCTACCCCGAAGAGCAGCAGGACCAGCCCCGCCACCCGGGCCAGCAGGGTGGTGATCATCACCAGCACAAAGCAGCCCAGGAGAAAGGCGGTGTCCTGCACGAACCAGGGCACCAGCCCAAAGAAAAGATACCACACCAGCAGCACCCGGGGGTCCCGGGCGGCAATGACGGTATCGTTGTTGCCGTAGGCGTTTTTCAGCACCTGGTTGCGCAGGAAATCCATGGAAAATTTGTCCAGGATGTTTTCAGACAGTTTCTGCATCATACCCCATTCTCTCCTTCAAACTGCCGCAGAAATTCCGGCACCGTGTAGCACAAAGCCCCTTGGTCCAGGGCGCGGCCCATGGCGAAAATTTCCGGCGGGCGGATGCCCACCCGGGCCGCCAGGGCGGCATCCCCGAAGATCTGGTCCCGGGTGCCGTCCGCCACCACCTTGCCGCCGCAGAGCACCACGATGCGCTGGGCCCACTCGCAGACCAGCTGCATATCGTGGGTGGCAATGACCACCGTGTCGGTGATCTCTTTCATATCGCGGAGGGTGCGCAGGATCTCCCGCCGGGTGGCGATGTCCAGGTTGGCGGTGGGCTCGTCCAGCAGCAGGATGCCCGGGTTCAGCGCCACGCCGATGGCCAGACTGGCCCGACGCATCTGTCCGCCGGAAAGCAGCCGTCCGTCCCGGTCCGCCAGCTCGGTCAGGCGGAACCGTTCCAGCAGGGCGTTGGTTTTTTCCTGCCAGCGGTCCACGCCCCGCACCTGCATGGCGTAGGCGATATCGGCCTGGATACTGTCCTTGATGAACATCTCCTCGGGGTTCTGGTACACCAGCGAGATACGGCGGGAGAGCGCCTCCGGCTTGGTATCCCGCAGCGGCGTGCCGTCCAGGGACACCGTGCCCTGGTTGGGTTTGAGCAGCCCCACCAGCAGCTTCATCAGGGTGGATTTGCCCGCCCCGTTGGAACCGATGAGGGCGATCTTTTCCCCCTTGCGGAAGGTCAGGTCCAGCCCTTCAAAAACCACCCGGGGAGCGCCCTTGACGCTACGGTAGGCCACCGTCACCCCATGGAGGGCAGCGGCTTCGGGGCCCGGTTCCGGGCGGGAAGGGGTTTCCGGGGGCAGCCTTCTGCGGGACAGCGGCGCAAAGGCCGCAACGCCTTCCTCCACGGTGGAGGGCAGTTCCTGTGCCGGGTCCAGCAGGCCCTGCTGCTGCAGGGCATAGCCGGCCTGGGTCACCTGGGGCGGAAAGATGTTGCTTTGCCGCAGTTCCTCCACCCGCCCCAGCGCCTGACGGGTGGGCAGCAGCCACTGCACCCGGCCCTCTTTCAGAAGAAGCACATGCTTGCAGTAGTCGGCAATGTACTCGGTATGGTGCTCGATGACCAGGATGGTCTTGCCCCATTTTTCGTTGAGTTCCCGCAGCACGCCGTAGATGCGGTCGGCATGGCCGGGGTCCAGCTGGGCGATGGGCTCGTCCAGAATCAGGATCTCCGGTCCCAGGGCCACCGCTCCCGCCAATGCCAGCAGATGGGTCTGCCCGCCGGAGAGCTGCCAGACGTACTCTTCTTCCCGCCCCTGCAGGCCGCACCGGGCCAGTGCCTGCCGGCCCAGAGCCCGATAATCCTCCATGCCATAGTTCAGGCAGGCATAAGAAGCGTCGTCCAGCACGGTGGGGCGGACGATCTGGTTTTCAAAATCCTGGTAGACATACCCCACCCTGCGGGCCAGACTGCCCACATCACTTTGCAGGGTCTCTTGTCCGGCCACTTTGACCGAGCCGGAAAAGGTCCCCGTGATGAAGTGGGGGATCAGCCCGTTGAGCACCTTGCACAGGGTGGATTTTCCGCAGCCGTTGTTGCCCACGATGGCCAGGAAATCCCCCGGTTCCACCGTCAGATCCAGATGCCGCAGGGTGGGCTGCGCCGCGCCGGGGTAGGTATAGCAAAGGTCTTTGATCTCGATGATGGACATACCGCTTTACTTCGCCTCAGCCTTTTTCTTCATGACGACCAGCACCGCCAGAACCATGACGGCAGCCACGATCATGCCCACCGCAAAGGCGGTGCCGCTTTCCGCCCAGGAAGCCTCCCAGTCGATGAGTTCCAGGCCGCTGGTGGCCAGCATTTCGGCCGCAACGGCGCACACAAAGGCCACGGCACAGCCCGCCAGCGTCTTGCCGCTGAGGGCGGGGGCGGCGGTTTCCGGTGTGCGGGGGCTCATGCCCAGCAGCGGCTCGATCTTGCCGTAGAGCTTGGGCACCAGGTAGAGGGTGGGCAGCAGGCAGAAAAAGATGCCCGAGAACAGCAGATCGTTGAGGAAGGCAAAGCCTTCGGTGGCAAAGACGCTTTCGGGCAGGCCGGCCACGGCCTCAAAGTCCTCCACGGCAAACTGCACCTTGCAGATATCCACGATGGTGCCCATGAGCAGCTGGGCGCCGGTGCCCAGGAAAGCCGCCAGACCCACCATGCGGGTGTTGCGGGGATCCCGCACCAGCCGTCCTGCCAGATAGACGCCGATGGTGACGGTGATGAATTTTTCCAGCTCGCCCAGCCCGCCGAACTGGCCCAGCATGATCTCGCTGAAAACCAGTTCACCGGTGGCTGCGCCCAGCGCCGCCGACAGGGGGTCAAACAGCATGGCCAGCACCAGCGGGATGAACAGGAAATATTCTACGGAAAATTCCACCAGACCTACCTGGAATTTCGGGATCAGTTCGGTGAACAATGTAGCCAGTCCGTACAGCGACATGGTCAGCACAAAGACCATCAGTTTCTGGGACTGATTCATCGTCTTGGTTTGCGTTGCATTCATAGCGGATTGCCTCCCCAATGTTTTCGTTCGCTCTGTTTTGTTCCCCTTTGCGGGGTACGGTTTCATTGTAGGCCGCTTATGAAATTTTCTCCACCATAAAGCAGTAAAATGAAAGTTAATTTTCAGTAAAGTAGGGTCCGGCTAGCGTACATCTGTATTCCGTCGGTCATTCCGGCCTCATCGTAGATGAAATAGAGTGAGCCTTGCAGGGGTCCCTGCAAGGCTCACTCTATTTCATAATCTGAAAATAAAAAGCAAATCCGAACGCACCTTCAAAAAGAAGTACGT
>CALXHN010000122.1 GCA_944388105.1 uncultured Gemmiger sp.
CCGCACACACAATCCCCAAACCTCTTGATATACGCCTGAATATCATCAAAAATCGGCATCAGGGCCTGTCCGTGCTCGGTCAGGCTGTACTCCACCCGGGGCGGTACCTCCCCGTAATCGCGGCGGGAGATCAGCCCGTCCGCCGCCAGCTCTTTCAGCTGGTTGCTCAGCATCTTGTGGGTCACGCTGCCCAGCAGGCTGCGCAGCTCCCCGTACCGCAGGGTGCCGTGGGCTCCCACCATGAACAGGATCCGCAGCTTCCATTTGCCGCTGATCTGTTCCATCACCTGTTCCATCTTGTCGCATCCCACGTCCGCATAACGGCAGTTGCATCCCGGTCCCGGTCTCATAAGCTTTACTCTCCTTTTGGATAGCGGTATCTTTTAAGTGCGTACTTGCCTTTTGGGCAAATCAGGGTAGAATTAAGAATACCACCAAAATTCTGTTGCCGCAAGCCCGGGGCTGCGGTACAATAAAAGCATGCCCAACCCTCACCGGGCCGGGCAAACCTATACTTAAAGAAGGAAACATACCATGCTGCTGCAACAACTGTTTGAGTTTCTCCACGCGGGGGTCACCCCGTTCCACGCCGTGGCCCACGCCGCGTCCCTGCTGGACGCCGCCGGCTTCACCCGCCTGGAAGAGGCGGATTACTGGAACCTGGAACCGGGCCGCGGCTACTATACCACCCGCAACAACTCCTCCCTCATCGCCTGGCGGGTGCCCGACCACGCCATCGGCGGCTGGCGCATCACCGCCAGCCACAGCGATTCCCCCACCTGGCGCATCAAGAACACCTCGGTCACCTCGGCGGGCTGCACCCGCCTGAACGTGGAAGGCTACGGCGGCATGAACATGGCCACCTGGCTGGACCGCCCCCTGTCCATCGCGGGCCGGGTGCTGGTGCGCACCGAGGACGGCCTGGAATCCCGTCTGGTGGATCTGGACCGGGACCTGGTGGTGATTCCCTCCCTGGCCATCCACATGGACCGGGCCCTCAACGACGGCCACAAGTATAACCCCCAGGTGGACATGCAGCCGCTGTACGGCCCCGAGGGCTGCCGCCCCCTGACCGCCCTGCTGGCCCAGGCTCTGGGCGTGGCCGAGGAGGAGATGGTGGACTTTGACCTGACCCTCTATACCCGGCAGGTGCCCACCACCATCGGGCCGGATGGGGAGTACTTCCTGGCGCCCCGCATCGACGACCTGGAATGTGCCGCCACCACCCTGTTCGGCTTCCTCTCGGCTGCCGACCACACCGACAGCGCCTGCGCCCCCGTCTGGGCCATGTTTGATAATGAGGAAGTGGGCAGCGGCACCCGCCAGGGCGCGGCCAGCGTCTTTTTGCGGGACGTGCTGGACCGGGTGTACGACGCCATCCCCCACAGTGCCCAGGGCATGCAGCGGGCCCTGGCCAACAGCTTTGTGCTCAGCGCCGACAACGCCCACGCCACCCACCCCAACTTCGCGGACAAGGCCGACCCCGCCAACCCGGTGCGGCTGGGCGGCGGCCTGGTGCTGAAGGTGAACGCCAGCCAGAAATACACCACCAACGCCCTGTCCGGGGCGGTGGTCAAGGAGATCTGCCGTCTGGCCGACGTAAAGGTGCAGCAGTTCGCCAACCGGGCGGACCTGCCCGGAGGCTCCACCCTGGGCAACCTGCAGAGCCACACCCTGCCGGTGCCCATGGCGGACATCGGTCTGGCCCAGCTGGGCATGCACAGCGCGGTGGAGACCGCCGCCGTGTCCGACGCCGACGCCATGGTGCGGGCGGTGGATGCCTTCTACCGCACCCATCTGCGCTGCCTGGGGGACGGCCAGTACACCCTGGAGGCCGCTGAATGACCGTAGGCCGCTACGCACCCAGCCCCAGCGGCCGGATGCACCTGGGCAACCTGTGCTGCTGCCTGCTGGCATGGCTCTCCGCCAAGAGCCAGGGCGGCCGGGTGGTGCTGCGCATCGAGGACCTGGACCAGGCCCGCTGCCCCCGCAAGTTCGCGGAACTTTTGCAGCAGGATCTGGACTGGCTGGGCCTTGCCGCCGACGAGGGCGGGGACAAGGGCGGCCCGCACGGTCCCTACTACCAGAGCGAGCGCAGCGGGATTTATCAACAATTTTATGAGATTCTGTGGAAAAAAGGGCTGGTCTATCCCTGCTTCTGCAGCCGCAGCCAGCTCCACGCCGCCGACGCCCCCCACCGCAGCGACGGCCAGGTGGTCTACGCCGGTACCTGCCGGAACCTGACCCCCGAACAGGTGGCGGAAAGATCCCGCCGCCGGCCGCCCGCCTGGCGGGTGAAAGTGCCTGACGAAACCATCGGCTTCACCGACGGCCATCTGGGCTATTACCAGGAAAACCTGGCCCGGGACTGCGGGGACTTCTACCTGCGCCGTGCGGACGGGGTGTTCGCCTACCAGCTGGCGGTGGTGGTGGATGATGCCCTCATGGGCGTCACCCAGGTGGTGCGGGGAGAGGACCTGCTCTCCAGCACCCCCCGGCAGCTGTGGCTCTACCGCACCCTGGGCCTGCCAGCCCCGGAATTTTTCCACATGCCCCTGCTGCTGGCCCCGGACGGGCGGCGGCTGTCCAAGCGGGACGGGGACGAAAGCCTGGAAAACCTCCAGGCGAAATATACCCCTGAGGAGATCATCGGGCGGCTGGCCTGGGTCTGCGGGCTGCAGAAGGCCCCCGACCCCCGCACCCCCGCCGAGCTGGCGGATGGTTTTTCCTGGGAAAAGGTGCCCCGGCAGGACATCCTCCTGCCCGAAGGGCTGTTTTGAAAGAATGCGACCGCAACGGAAAGGAAGTGTTACCGTATGCAGCGGTTTGAAGTGACCGGCATGAGCTGCGCCGCCTGCAGCGCCCATGTGGAAAAGGCTGTGGCCGCCGTGCCCGGGGTGTCCGGGGTGGCGGTGAGCCTGCTGACCAACAGCATGCAGGTGGAATATGAGGGCGACCCTGTGCCCGAGGATGTCATCGCGGCGGTGGAGGCCGCCGGGTACGGC
Source organism: uncultured Gemmiger sp. (assembly GCA_944388105.1). Classification (GTDB taxonomy): domain Bacteria; phylum Bacillota; class Clostridia; order Oscillospirales; family Ruminococcaceae; genus Gemmiger. The sequence continues at coordinate 3,006 of CALXHN010000122.1, forward strand.
GCCTCGGTGGCCGAGGAGGCGGACGCCGACGCCCTGGAAGATACCGAGACCCCGAAACTGCGCCGCCGCCTGATTCTGAGCCTGTGTTTCCTGGTGCCCCTGATGTACCTGAGCATGGGACATATGATCGGCCTGCCCCTGCCGCCCTTTCTGGAAGGGGACGGCGCCGGGGCGGTGGTGTACGGCGTTCTGCAGCTGGCCCTGACCCTGCCGGTGTGCTGGATCAACCGGGCCTTCTTCATCAGCGGCTGGAAAGGGGTGCGCAGTCTGGCCCCCGGCATGGACACGCTGGTGGCCATGGGCGCCGGGGCGGCGCTGGTCTACGGCGTCTTTGCCATCATCATGATGGGGGCGGGGCTGGCCTCCGGCAACCCGGACCAGGTCATGCAGTTCCGCCACGACCTGTATTTTGAATCCGCTTCCATGATCCTGACCCTCATCACGGTGGGCAAGATGCTGGAAGCCTACTCCAAGGGCAAGACCACCAGCGCCCTGAAAAGCCTGATGCAGCTGGCCCCGCCCACCGCCTGCGTCCTGCGGGAGGAAGGGGAGCTGACCATCCCGGTGGAACAGGTCCGGGTGGGGGACATCTTCCTGGTCCGTCCCGGGGAGAGCATCCCGGTGGACGGTGTGGTGCTGGAAGGCCAGTCCAGCGTGAACGAGGCCGCCCTCACCGGCGAGAGCATGCCGGTGGACAAGGAAAAGGGCAGCCCGGTGAGCGCCGCCACCATCAACCAGAACGGCGCCCTGACCTGTCGGGCCACCCGGGTGGGGCAGGACACCACCCTGAGCCAGGTCATCCGGCTGGTGGCGGACGCCGCCTCCACCAAGGCGCCCCTGGCCCGCACCGCCGACAAGGTGGCCGGGGTGTTTGTGCCCACGGTCATCGGCATTGCGGCGGTGACCCTGGTCATCTGGCTGCTCATCGGCAAACCCTTTGACTTCGCCCTGGCCCGGGGCATCAGCGTGCTGGTCATCAGCTGTCCCTGCGCCCTGGGTCTGGCCACCCCCGTGGCCGTCATGGTGGGGTCCGGTCTGGGGGCCCGCAGCGGCATCCTCTTCAAGACCGCCGCCAGCCTGGAAGCCACCGGCTACACCGACACGGTGGTGCTGGACAAGACCGGCACCGTGACCACCGGCGAACCCACGGTGGTGGAGGTGGTGGGCACCCGTCAGGTGCCCCAGAAGTTCCTGCTGGGCATGGCCGCCGCCCTGGAAAGCCAGAGCGAACATCCCCTGGCCAAGGCGGTGCTGGCCTGCGCCAAAGAGAACGGGGTGCGGCCCTCTATGGTCAAGGACGTGCAGGCCGTACCGGGCAAGGGCCTGGTGGGCAAGATGGCCGGCAAGGTCATGGCCGGCGGCAACGAGGACTTCATCTGCAGTCAGGCGGATGTGCCCGCCGACCTGCTGGAAGCAGGCCGCCGTCTGGCCGGACAGGGGGCCACGCCGCTGTATTTCTCCCTGGACGGTCATGCCGCCGGGGTCATCGGGGTGGCGGATTCGGTGAAGCCCAGCAGCAAGCAGGCCATTGCCGAACTGCGGGCCCTGGGCCTGCATGTGGTGCTGCTCACCGGGGATAACGCCAAAACCGCCGCCTACATTGCCCAGCAGGTGGGCCTGGACACCGCCGACGTGGTGGCCGGGGTACTGCCCGCCGGCAAGGAGGCGGAAGTCCGCCGCCTGCAGGAGGACGGCCGGGTGGCCATGGTGGGGGACGGCATCAACGACGCCCCCGCCCTGACCCGGGCGGATACCGGCATTGCCATCGGCGCCGGGGCGGATGTGGCCCTGGATGCCGCCGACGTGGTGCTGGTGCGCAGCGACCCGGCGGACGTGGCCGCCGCGGTGCGGCTGTCCCGCAAGGTGGTCACCAACATCCACCAGAACCTGTTCTGGGCCTTCTTCTACAACGCCGTCTGCATCCCGCTGGCGGCGGGGGTGCTCTATCCCTTGGGCATCCTGCTCAATCCCATGATCGCCGCCGCGGCCATGAGTCTTTCCAGCGTATGCGTGGTGACCAACGCCCTGCGGCTGAATACCTTTGATCCCCATGATGCCTCCCGCGACGCCCCGCCCAAACATGCGGCCCCGCCCCGGGAAGCATTGCCTGAACCCAAAGCCTGCCCGGTGGCCTGTCCGGCCATCCCGGCAGACCCCCAACCTGTGAAAGGAGAAGCTGTTATGACCAAGACCATTCATATCGAGGGCATGATGTGTGCCCACTGCGAAGCCACCGTCAAGAAGGCGCTGGAAGCCCTGGACGGGGTGGAGAGCGCCGCCGTCAGCCATGAGGCCGGCACCGCCGTGGTGACCATGACCGCTCCGGTGGCCGACGACGCCCTGCGGGACGCCGTGCAGGCCAAGGATTACACGGTCACCGGCATCGAGGAATGAGCGCCCCCCAGCGCCGCCACTGGCGGTTCACCGGCAGTGTGCAGGGTGTGGGGTTCCGATACCGGGCCCAGTATGCGGCCTCGCTGCTGGGGCTCACCGGCTGGGTGGTGAACAACTGGGACGGCAGCGTGGAGCTGGAAGCCCAGGGCGACCCCGCCGTGCTGGACAAGCTGGTGCCCACCCTGACCGCCACCAGCAAGTGGATCATGATCGAAAACATGACCTGCCGCACCGTTCCCCTGGAGGAAAACGAGCGGGGGTTCCGGGTGCGGGGCTGA
>CALXHN010000123.1 GCA_944388105.1 uncultured Gemmiger sp.
AAGCCTTCTCTATCGTAATGTTGTAATGTCCGTACAGTAACGTCCATTTTCTTTGCGACTTCGCCAACTGTCATATAACCTTGTGGTATAGCTTTATGCTTATCCATATCGTACCTCCTGCTTATAGTATAATAGTATATCTTATTACGTTACGTCACAAACAAGCTTTTTTGAACAGATTCAGGAAAAAATACGGAATAGGGGGTGGCCGCTTATCAAATTCTCTTACATTACTTTACGGCACATGAGTTTGCTGAGGATACTGCGGATGGTTCTGACGGTTGGCCGCCGTCAGAACTGGATTGCTGTTTTAGAAATAAGCAGTAAGTCGTTTCCCTTAATTCCGCAGAATACCAGGGATATTACGGGGCTTCCGTAAGGTGTTGGAGGTGCGATCGGTCAGGCTAATGGTCAGCAACCGTAGCAATATATTTGGAATTCTTGCAGCTGGAAAAGGTGGATATGGAGTTCCTTATTGCACCAAAGAAAGGAAATGCTTCCCATAATTAAGAAAACTGGTGCCGAGCTAAATTACTGTGTCACCCCTTATTAAAGTTGGTCTAACTGTGTCAAAGTATGATATAACGTAAAAGCGAGGCCAGCGATATCCATTGTTGACGTCGCAACACAGAATCAGCCGACTTGTTGTTGCAAGTCGGTTTTTTTATTTTATATCACGCCGTTATGCTGCCGGAAAGGATAGAGCCATGGAAATAGCAGACATTTTAAGAGACCCCGCCGGATACGCCGCCCAGAACCGGGACATTCCGCCCACGCTGAAAGCCGCTGCCCAACGGCTGTGTTGGGAGTACAACCGCACAGCACCCGATGACGCCAGGACCCGCCGGGATATCCTGGAAAAGCTGCTGGGAACCTGCCATCCCCTGACCTTTATCGAACCGGATTTTCACTGCGATTACGGATTCAATATTCATACCCACGGATTAACGGTCATCAACTATAACTGCGTGATCCTGGACACCTCCCCCGTTCACATCGGAGCCGGTGCTTTCATTGCGCCAGGGGTATGCCTGAGCTGTGCCGGACATTCCCTTGATCCCGCGCAGCGGTCCGAAGGGATCAGCACATCCAAGCCCATCCGGCTGGAGGACAATGTCTGGATTGGTGCCAACGCCGTGGTGTGCGGCGGTGTTACAATCGGCAGCGGCTCGGTCATCGGTGCCGGAAGCGTGGTCACCCATGATATCCCCGCCGGTGTTGTGGCGGCGGGTGTTCCCTGCCGCCCTATCCGGGCGATCTCTGAATCTGATAGGATCCATCCGGATCAGCCGGCTTTTTGATGCGGTCCGGCCACCTTTGCCCTGATGAAGAAAGACCCGCAGGTTTCCCCTGCGGGTCTTTTCTTATGGGATGTCGGTACAAAAAAGGGCGGACCTTCCTCCATGCAGACGGGCACGGAGAAAAAGCCGCCCTTACCTTTTCCGGAATGCAGGTTACATCGTTTCTTCTACCGGCACAGCACCGTAATTGCGCACACTGAGCACATGGCAGCTGCCGGCGCCAAAGACCGCATCAATGGCAGTGCGGTACTTGTCCAGCAGATCCAGGGGCACAAAGGCCTGGATGGTACCGGCAAAACCGCCGCCCTGCAGACGCCAGGCGCCGCGGCCCTGCAGCACCCGCTGGCTGATGGCCAGCGCCAGAGGTACGCCCTGTTCTTTTACGTTCTTGATGCTGTAAGCATTCTGGTTATACTCAAAGCTGGAATGACCACCTTCCAGAATCAGTTCCAGGAACCGGTCAAATTCATCCGCCTTGATGGCATCGCACAGCTCTGTAGCGCGCCGGCAATCGTTGTAGAAGTGGATGGCGCGCACCACCGCACGGTCCCCCACCTTCTTGCGGACTTCGGGAATGGCGGCAATGAAGGTTTCTTCGTCCACATCCCGCAGGACCTTTTTGCCGAAGCAGGCCGCCACCGATTCCATCTCACGGCGGATAGCGGCATAATCATCGGTCAGATCCGCGTGGCTGCCCTTGGTATCGCTGATGCACAGGGCAAAGCCCTTGCCGGCCAGGTCAAACTTCACCTTATTGACAATGGGTGCAGAAGGATCCTTGAAATCAATGGTAATGGCGCTGCCCACGGCGCAGGCGGTCTGGTCCATCAGGCCGGAAGGCTTGCCGAAAAAGACGTTTTCGGCATACTGACCGATCTTGGCGATCTCCACCTGGTTCAGGCGTTCCATATCGTTGTCATTGTATTCGCCGCGGAAGATGGCACCCACGCACACCTCGAAGGCCGCGGAGCTGGACAGGCCGGAACCACGCAGCACATCGCTGGTGGAAAAAGCGTCGAAGCCGCCCACCTTGCCGCCTTCCTTCACGATACCGGCAGCAACACCGCGGATCAGGGACGCGCTGTGCTCCGCTTCCGGTTTCTGCGGGGTCAGCACCGAAAGGTCAATGTCATCGATCTTGCCGAAGCCTTCAGAAATGAAACGGACGGTGTTGTTGTCATTTTTGGCAACCACAGCGATGATATCCAGGTTGACGGCCGCTGCCATGACAACGCCGTTGTTGTGGTCGGTATGGTTGCCGCCGATTTCCGTCCGGCCGGGAGCGGAGTACAGCCGCACTTCGCGGTCCGCACCAAACTCCTTTTCAAAATTTTCAATGGTCCTTATGTAACGTGCCCGCTGCGCCGCAATGACCGCCGGGTCAGCCGCGTACAGCTTGGCAAAAGCGGCGTCATAGGCGCCGTCCTGAATCTGTTTTTTGAGAACGCTGGAAATGGCCATGGTCGTAACAACCTCCCGTTTCTGTTCAGCTTTAGCATCATGCACAAAAAGCTTCGCATTTTTTTGGTAGACTCTGCTCTCAGAGGCTCTATCTATACCCAGTATAACAAATTTTACCGGTAAGTAAACAGTTTTTTTCAACGAGATTATGGACTTTTGATGAATGCCTTGCTATAATAAAAGAAATCCCGCGGCCTGTGCCGCAACATCCTTTTGGGGGCAAAACATGGCAAACCTGCTCAAGCAATCCTATAAGCAAAGCTATACCGACAACGTGGAACTTTCCATCTTCAACTGCGGTCATGAGTGCTGTCTGCCGGGGCACACCTGGGGGCCCGGTGTGCGCGACCATTACCTGATCCACCTGGTGGTGGCCGGAAAAGGCGTATACCAGGTGGGCGGTGCGGCGTTCAATCTGCAGGAGGGCGACTTGTTCCTGGCCAAGCCGAACCAGCTGATCACCTACGCCGCGGATGAAACCGAACCCTGGGAATATTACTGGGTGGGATTCAACGGCGCCTGCGCCAACAAACTGGTGCAGCAGACTCCGTTCACCGACCAGCATCCTCTGCACCACTGCAAGGATCCGCAAAGCGTGCGGGAAGCACTTTACAATATATATCTTTCCCGCGGGCCGGAACCCCAGTGCGAAGCGCTGATGACCGGGTACCTGTACCTGTTCATGGCCCAGCTCATGAAGGAAGCCCGGGACACCATGCCCAATCCCGGCAGTTCCAGCAGCCAGTATGTGCTGGCCGCCATCAAGTATATCCAGTTCAACTATTCCCATGACATCTCGGTGGATGACATCGCCAAGGCGGTGGGCGTAAGCCGCAGCCACCTGTACCGGGTGTTTATGGCAAACGTGGGGCAAAGTCCTATTGATTACCTGACCGGATACCGCATCAGTGAGGCCTGTTCCCTGCTGAAAAACAGCCACCTTTCCATTGCGGAGATTGCCGTTTCGGTGGGCTTCTTTGACCAGTTCTATTTTTCCCGGGTCTTCAAAAAGGTCAAGGGTGTGCCCCCAAGCAAGTATCTGGCTGCGCTGGAAAAAGATCCCCAGCTGTGATTTCCGGCCCAAAGCGCCGCAACGTGCCGCGTTTTGGGCTTGTTTTTTGTGTCTCTCCCCGTCCTGTTTTTCTTATATGTAAAGGAGCATTATGCCGAACCAGACTTCCTCTTTTTTGAAAAAGAACCAGATCATTGAAATGACCGTGGAGTCCCTGTCCAGTGACGGAAGCGGCGTGGGCCACTTTGAAGGCATGGCCGTATTTGTGCCCGCCACCGCCCCCGGTGACCGCATCTGCGCACGAATCACAAAGGCCCTGAAGAATTATGCGTTTGCCCGGGTGGAGACCCTTCTTCAACCCGGACCCGGCCGCTGCGAACCCGACTGTCCCGTCTGTGCTCCCTGCGGCGGATGCAGTCTGCGGCACATCACCTACGAGGCTGAATGTGCTGCCAAGACCGGTTTTGTCCGGGATGCCTTTGTCCGTCTGGGCGGAGTGCATACGCCGGTGGCCGATGTGCTGCCCTCGCCCCTGGTGGAGCGCTACCGCAACAAGGTACAGCTGCCGGTTGGACGGGACAGCGACGGGCACATCATTACCGGCTTTTATGCCGGACGCAGTCACCGCATCATCCGGACACCGGACTGCCGGCTGCAGCCGGACTGGATGAATGCCCTGGCTGCCAGGGCCTGCGCTCTGTTTGAAAGATATGATGTGGAACCATACAACGAGGAGACCGGCAAGGGGCGCATCCGGCATCTGTATATGCGGCAGGGCTGGCACAGCGGTCAGCGTCTGCTCTGTTTTGTGGTCAATGGAAACGGATTGCCCCACGAAGCGGAGATCTGCCAGACGCTGCAAAAAGAATTTGAGCTGACCACCATCCTGGTCAACCGCAACACAGCCCGCACCAATGTGATTTTGGGGCAGAACACCCGCACGGTGCTGGGGCCCGGTCTGATCGAAGATACACTGGCAGGCGTTCCTCTGCGCATGAGCGTTCACGAGTTCTACCAGGTCAACACCCCCGCCGCCGAACTCCTCTATGCCACTGCCCGACGGTACGCAGCCCTGCGCCCTGACGATTTTCTGCTGGACCTGTATTGCGGTATGGGAACCATCGGGCTTTCCATGCTGCCGGACTGCCGTCGGCTGGTGGGGGTAGAGGTCGTCCCCCAGGCCGTGGACGCCGCCAAGGAGACGGCGGCACGGTTGGGACTGACCCCCGAACAGGCTGACTTCTATTGCATGGATGCCGGGACCGCTGCGGCCCGGTTTGCGGCAGAAGGAGCCCGTCCCGACGTGATCGTGGTGGACCCGCCCCGCAAGGGCTGCGACGAGGCCACCCTGAAAGCACTGGTGGATATGGCGCCGCGCACCATCGTCATGGTCAGCTGCAACCCTGCCACCGCCGCCCGGGATACCCGCGCCCTGGCGGATGCCGGGTACCGCCCTGAAACCATCCAGCCGGTGGACCTGTTCCCCCGCACAAAACATTGTGAGACGGTAGTTCTTTTATCCCACAAAAAACCAGATAGTTATATCCACATTGACGTGGAGTTTGGCGAGGGCGAAGGCAAGATTCCAGTGGATAAAATTGTCCAGAGAGCGGAGCAATATAAGCCAAAAGAACGTGTTACCTACAAGAGAATCAAGGAATATATTCTTGAAAAGTATGGTTTTAAGGTTCATACCGCTTATATTGCAGAGGTAAAGAGAAGTTTAGGACTGCCTAT
>CALXHN010000124.1 GCA_944388105.1 uncultured Gemmiger sp.
CCCCAGGCCGGTGAATAGGCCGTCGTCAGGTGGCCGCATCTCGGGGTCTGGGGCCGCAGCCCCAGCCGGCGGCCGACGCATCGGAACGGCGGGCCCTTTTCGCTTCCTTTTCGGGCACGAAAAGGAAGGACTAAACGGCAGGCAGCCGTCACCCTTCGCAAGCACCCGCTTGCCGGAACCCGGCAGACTCCCGTCTGCCAAGAAACAAAAATCACCCGGGAAAACCTCCCGGGTGAAGAGAAAGGATTATGCTTTTTTCCGTTTCCGGTCCCGGACCAGCCAGACGATCAGGCCGACAACAGTCAGAGCACTGACGACCTCCGCCGCCCGCCAGGACAAGGGTTCGGCAAAGCCTACGGTCAGGGTACCGTCGTAGCCGGGAGCCAGCACCACGGCCACCTGGCCGGTCTCGCCTTCGGTGACGGTGGCGGCGCCGCCGTCGTTGGCCAGCACCCGGTAGCCGGGATAATACACCAGGGGCAGTTCCAGGTTGGCGTTTTGGTCGGCGCTCTCATTGACCAGCCGCAGGGTATACCGCAGGCTGCCCTTTTCCACCACCGTACAGCTCAGGTTGTCGCTGGGGGAGAGGTCGGGGTTTTCCGCCTGTTCCAGGGCAAAGGCCGAGGGCAGGTACTCCATGGCGCTGCTGGTGGTGGTGTCCGAAAGGCCATCGGTGGTGCCGTGGCGGCTGCGGCCGAACTGGGCGTCCACATAGGGGGTCAGGTCCAGCCCCGCAAAGATCACCGCCAGGGCAATGAGCCCCGCGGCGCAGAACCGGCCCGGGCGTACCCCGGCCGTGCGGCCCAGCAGGAACACCAGGGCGCCGCCCGCGGCGGCCAGCCCCAGCACCGCAAACACCAGGAACCGGAAGGGGAACTGGAAGTTGAGGAACATCCGGCCGATGCTTTCGCCCATCCAGCCGGCAAGGGTGGTCCAACCCTTGTAGCCCACCAGCAGGGTGGCCGTGGTACCCAGCACCAGTCCGGCGATCCCTACCTGGCGGCCCCGGGACGGCAGATCCTTCTTCCAGACCAGCAGCACCAGCAGCCCCGCCGCCGCCAGCAGCAGGGGCGCCCCCAGGCGGATGTAATCCACCTTGGAATTCCAGGGCTGCAGCAGGTTGGCAATGGAGATGGCGTAGCTTGCCGGGTCGATGGCGTTGGAATCCGCCCGGAAGCGGTAGTCCCCGCCCAGTTCCTGAAGCATGGGCACCACGAACCAGGCACACAGGAGCACCGTCAGACCCGCACCTTTCAGCAGGGGCAGCAGCCGCTGGGGCCGGAAAGCCCGTCTGGCACACAGCAGCACGGTGAACACCGCCGCGATGGCGGCCAGCTCGGTGGTGATGGTGTGGGTCAGGATGATGCCGCTGAACCCGAAGGCCAGAGGCAAAAAGGCGCGGCGGCGCCGGGTCTCGCCGGCGTCGTCGGCATACAGGGCCCAGAAACCGTACAAAATCAGGGGCAGGAAGGTCTGGGCGCAGGTCTCGCCCAGGGCCGGACGGTAGTACATGTTGAACAGCCGGTAATAGGCGGTCATGTACAGGGCGGTAGCGGTGAGGGCCGCCGCCCGCCCCTTGAAGATGCGGGAAAAACTCCACCAGCTCAGCAGGGCGGTGAGGATGTTCACCCCCACCAGCAGCAGGTTATAGGCCCGGAAGAGGGGCATGCCCGCCAGCATGAGCAGGGCCGGGAAGTAGAGGAGCAGATCCCCGTAGAACAGGGGGCTGGCGTAGCCGTAGCCGTTCAGAAAATTGGGGTAGATGCGCACCGGGAACTGGCCCTGGGCCAGCCCGTCGGCCACGCCGGCCAGCCGGGACATATGAAAGCTCAGGTCAAAGCCGTAGGAGACCGCATCGGTGAGCACCGGCAGGCTGCACAGCAGCACCAGACCGGCCAGGGTCACCAGAACCACCCGGCTGCCGGGGCGGGGAAACAACCCGGTTCCCGGCAGGACTGCCAGCAGGAAGAGGTCGGCCAGCACAAAGACCAGCAGCCAGCCCAGGGCGCAGGTGATGTCATACCAGCCCTGGCGTTCCACCTCCACGCTTTTCAGTTCCCAGTCCAGGTGGTCGGCACCGAACACCAGCCGCAGGCCCTTGTCCCCCTGTTCCAGCCAGACGATGCCGGTGGCAAGACCCTCTTCCTGGCCGGTGGCGGGCAGGTCCACATTCATGTTGATGATATCCGCCGATTCCGGCAGCAGCTGCAGCTGGGCGTCCTGTCCGGCCGCATACCGCACGGTGACCTTGTACCGCCCCGCCGGCAGGGGAAAGCTCTGGCTGACCAGCAGGGAAGGCAGCTCTTTCTCCTCCTCCCCGCCGTCGGGGGTCAGGGTGTCCGGAAGGGTGGAGCGTTCCTGGTCGGGGGTGGCTTCCCCCGATTGGCCGTAGTCCAGCACCAGGCTTTCGGCATACTGGTTGGTCATGTCCGCGGGCAGGAACAGGCAGGACCGGAAAGTGCCCATCCCCCGCACCAGCACCAGCACAACCAGCACCAGCTCCGCCAGCAAAAGCAGGGGCATCCACCGGGGCAGGGCCACCGGGCCTTTGGGGGTTTTCAATACAATCTGCATGGGGGATTCCCCTTTACATCAGTTTACGGGGGCTCACTCGTTGTCCTCGGTGTCGGGGGCAGCGGAGTCGGCGGCTTCGTCGGCGCGCTCTTCCGCCTCGATGCGGGCCAGTTCCTCGGCGGAAGGTTCAGCTTCGCCCTCCTCCTCCGGCTTCTGGGTCTCGGCGCCGTTGTCCCGCTCCACGCGGGCCACCATGGCCACCTTGTCCTCCTCGCCCAGGCGCATGACCCGGACGCCGCTGCCGTAGCGGCTCTGGACGTTGATGTCGTCGGCGTGCATCCGGATGAGGATGCCGTTCTGGCTGATGAGGATCAGGTCGTCGGAATCGTCCACGATCTTGACGGCGGCCACCCCGCCCTTGGCGTAGTTGCGGATGCCCAGACCGCCCCGCTTGGTGATGCGGTAGTCGTCCACGCGGCTGCGGCGGCCCTTGCCGTCCTCGGTGACGGTGAGCAGGGTGGCGCCGGGACGGCAGACGCCCACGCCCACCACATAGTCGCCTTCCCGCAGGCGGATGACCCGCACGCCGTGGCCGGTGCGGCCCATGCTGCGGGCGCCGGATTCGCTGAAGTGGATGGCGGCGCCGTTGTGGGTGGCCACGATGAGGTCATCGCTGCCGCCGGTGATGTGGCACCACACCAGGCTGTCGTCCTCGTTCAGGGCAATGGCATTCAGGCCCGCCTTGCGGATGTTGCGGAACTGGGACAGCGGCGTGCGCTTGATCAGGCCCTGGCGGGTCACCATGGTGATATAGTTGTTTTCCTCGTCGATGTCGGCGGGCTGGCGCATCATGATGGTGACCTTTTCGCCCTCCTGCAGCTGCAGCAGGTTGGCGATGTGGGAGCCCTTGGCGGTGCGGGCGCCTTCCGGCACCTGGTAGCCTTTGAGACGGTAGACCCGGCCCCGGTCGGTCATGAAGAGCATGTGGTCATGGGAGGAACCCACGAACAGTTCTTCGGTGAAGTCGTCGTCCTTCTGGTTCATGCCCTGCACGCCCCGGCCGCCCCGGTTCTGGGCGGTGTAGGTGTCGGCGGCGGTGCGCTTGATGTACCCGGAATGGGTCAGGGTAAAGACGCACTGTTCCTTGGGGATCAGGTCCTCGATGTCCACCTCGCCGGAGACGGCCTCGATGGAGGTGCGGCGCTCGTCGCCGTACTTGTCCGCCAGGGCCTGCAGGTCGTTCTTGACGATGAGCATGGCGTGGTGGTCGTTGGCCAGGATGTCCTTGTAGTTTTCGATGGCGGTGCGCAGCTGGCCCAGTTCCTCGTCGATCTTGAGGATCTCCAGACCGGCCAGACGGCCCAGCTGCAGTTTGACGATGGCGTCCGCCTGGGGGTCGTCAAAGCCGAACTTGTCCATGATGGCGGCCTTGGCCTCGGAGAAGCCGCCCTTGCAGGCGCGGATGGTGGCGATGATCTCGTCCACGATGTCCACGGCCTTGCGCAGGCCTTCCAGGATGTGTTCCCGGTCCTGGGCCTTCTTCAGCTCAAAGGCGGTGCGGCGGCGGATGACCTGGCCCTGGAATTCCAGATACCGCTCCATCATGGTCTTCAGGCTCATGATCTTGGGCACGCCGTCGTCCAGGGCCAGCATGATGACGCCCACGGTGTCCTGGAGCTGGGTATAGCGGTAGAGCTGGTTTAAGACCACCTGGGGGTTGGCGTCCCGCTTGATCTCAATGACGATCTTCATGCCGGTACGGCTGGAGCTTTCGTCGTTCAGGTCGGAGATGCCGTCCACCCGCTTGTCCTTGACCAGGTCGGCGATGGACTCGATGAGGCGGGTCTTGTTGACCATGTAGGGGATCTCGGTGATGAGGATCTCGAACCGGCCGTTGGGTTTTTCCACGATCTCGGCGCGGCCCCGCAGGGTGATCTTGCCGCGGCCGGTGGCGTAGGCGGCCCGGATGCCCGACCGGCCCATGATGATGCCGCCGGTGGGGAAGTCGGGGCCCTTGATGTATTCCATCAGGCCGGGCAGGTCGATGTCCGGGTTATCGATCATGGCGCACAGGCCGCCCACCACTTCCCGCAGGTTGTGGGGCGGGATGTTGGTGGCCATGCCCACGGCGATGCCCTGGCTGCCGTTCACCAGCAGGTTGGGGAAGCGGCTGGGCAGCACGTGGGGTTCCTTTTTGGTTTCATCGAAGTTGGGGTCCCAGTCGATGGTGTCCTTCTCGATGTCGGTGAGCATCTCACAGGCCATCTTGGACATGCGGGCTTCGGTGTAACGGTAGGCAGCCGGAGGGTCGCCGTCGATGGAGCCAAAGTTGCCCTGGCCGTCCACCAACGGGTAGCGCAGGCTGAAGTCCTGGGCCAGACGGACCATGGCGTCGTAGACGCTGGCGTCACCGTGGGGGTGGTAGGAGCCCAGCACGGCACCGACGGTATCGGCGGATTTGCGGTAGGGGTGGGAGGGGTCGTTGCCGCGCTCGTGCATGGTATACAGGATACGGCGGTGGACCGGTTTCAGGCCGTCGCGCACATCGGGCAGAGCGCGGGAGACGATGACCGACATGGAGTAGTCCAGGAAAGCGCTTTCGATCTCCTCTTTCACATCGCGCACGATGACCTTGGTGCCGGAACCCGGCGTCATAATGACATTTTCTTCCATTGGTACTCACCTTTCTGGGAAGGAATCTGGATTGTTTGGCCGGATGGCCGACAGGAAAACAGCTTCTTGAGGGAGTGTTGTCGCTTTTTGCCGCCAAAAAGCGACGGAAAAACCGCCACCGTTTCGAGGCGGTGGACGCCGACCAGGGCTGCGGCCCTGGACCCGGGGAATGCGGCCACCTTACGACGGCCTATTCACCGGCCTG
>CALXHN010000125.1 GCA_944388105.1 uncultured Gemmiger sp.
GGGGAGGCCGAATCGGCCGAACAGCAGCAGCGCGCCGCACAGATGACCCGCACGGTCCAGCTTTCCATTGAAAAAATCGTGGAAAAGATCGAGGAGGAAGAATCCATCCCCGAACCGGACCCCGCGGAATTTGCCGGGAGCGGCGAGGAGGAGGGCGACCCCGATTCCGCCGATCCGTCTTTGCCCGCCCGTCTGCGGCGGCTGCACCGCCGCGTCGGCGACAGCATGTGGAGTCTGCTGAAGTGGGTCGCGTTTGTGGTGGCGTTTGTGGCGGTGGTGGCCGGTGCCGGCATCGCATGGCTGTACAAGGGAGCCACGCCGGATTCCATCCCCAAGGTCTCGGCCGAATTCAACGGCGAGGAACTGGAGCCTACCTCCTACAGCTGGCATGTGCCGGTGGTGGCCAATGTGTTCAAGCGCACCTACGCCAAAACCGTCTCCAAGGAACCCACCCAGATCGCCGCGACCATCGAGACGGCACAGGTGGACCTGAGCGTGCGCCACACCGACTGCGACACCAGGCTGACGGTGGAGGACAGCGACGGGGAGTCGGTGTTTGAAGGCACGGCCGAAGAATTCGGCAACTACACCTTCACCAAGAACGACATCTACACCGCCGAGCTGGTCATTTTCCGCAATGAGAAAAAGATCAGCCACACGGCGGAAGTCTCCGGCAAGCAGACCTATCTGTTCAGCTTCACGGTCAGTCTGCGGCCTTCCATCCGCCTGAACACCGTGTCTGCCACCCAGGGCAGTGTGGTGGCGGTGCGGGTCAGCGGGGGCGTATCCGATCAGGTGGCTCCCACTGCCAGCAGCAAGCTGACCGCCACGGCCTTCCACCGGGGCGAAAACGACTGGGTCTGCTATCTGCCCATCGGGGTCAACCAGGAACCGGGGGATTACACCATTACCGTCAGCTATGCGGGCTATGAACAGGAACTCAGCCTGACCGTCAAGGCCCGGGCCAATGTGTATAAGGATTATTCCAGCAAGAGCAAACTGACCAGCCCGTATATTGCCGAAAGTGATACCCCGGCCAAGGTACTGGCGGTGCTCAAGACCGGGGACGAGCAGCCCGCCTGGACGGAGGACGGCTTCAATCTGCCCTTCACCGAAAAGGCGGAGGTGGAGCTGGCCTACGGCACCACCGAGTACGTGGGCCGCACCCGGTCCGAGCGGGTAGCAGGCACCGGCACCGGACGGATCAGCAACAATGTGATCGTGTCCACCACCCGGAACAGCAGCCTGCTGGCCCCGGCGGCCGGCAAGGTCGTCCTGGCCGAAGACCTGGGCGGTACCGCCGGTTACACGGTGGTCATCGACCACGGCGCCGGCGTCAAGAGTGTTTTCTATTGCCTGCGCAGCGTTTCCGTCAAGGTGGGCGCCACCGTCAAGAAAGGGCAGGAGATCGCCCAGACGGACCGCACCACCATCGGAGAAGTCCGTGTGGGTACCGTCCCGGTGGAACCGCTCTCTGTCTGGCGCGGCGAATGTGACGCCCTCAACCATTATTGATCTTTTGCTTTCAGAGCCTCTGCTTCGGCAGGGGCTTTTTTCTTTTGTCAAAACCGGCGCTTCCGCAGTGCAAAAGGCCGGCAAAGCTGGTTTTCCGTCACCATGCCCGCCGTTCGGGCATAAGATGGCTCAGAACACGGGGGTGGAAATATGTCCTTTACATTTTGTATGGCTGACGGCGATGCCCGTCAGCAGGCTGCCGGCCGTGCTCTGCGGGAAGCCGGGTGCACCCGCGGGGCACCGGAACGTGCCGATTTTCTTTTGCTGCCCATGCCTCTGCGCACCATCACGCCGGGACAGCTGGACCTTCTGCACCGGATGCGGCCGGACACACCGGTCTTCGGCGGACTCATGGCGCCGCAGGCCCGCAGCACCATCCAGCGTACCGGCGGGGTGCCGGTGGACTATTATGCCCGCAGCGAACTGGCCAGCCTGAATGCGGTCCCCACGGCGGAAGGGTGTCTGTGCCTGCTCATGCAGATGCGCACCCGCACCTTGTGGGAAAGCCCGGTCCTGGTGTTGGGCTTCGGCCGGGTGGGGCAGGCGGTGGCCCGACGTCTGGCTGCGCTGGGGGCAAGGGTCACGGTGGCGGCCCGCAGCGCCGACCAGCGGGCCGGGGCCCGGTGCTGCGGCTGCCACGCGGCACCGCTGACCGCCCTGGACCGGCTTCTGCCCGGATTTGATGCGGTGGTCAATACCATCCCGTCGTTGGTGCTCCCGGCCCAGCTGCTGGGATGCCTGCCCCGCGGGGCGGTGATCATCGATCTGGCCAGCGCTCCGGGCGGTGTGGATTTTGACGCCGCCCAGGCCATGGGCCTGCAGGCACGGCTGGCCCCGGGGCTTCCGGGACGATGTGCACCCGATACGGCAGGGGAACTCATCGCCCAGACCATATTGACCATCTTGCAGGAACAGGGGAGGGTGACGGTATGACACAGACATGGCAGGATACACCCCGCGCGGTGGTGTTTGCCCTGTGCGGCAGTTTTTGCAGTTTCGGGGCTGTGCTGCCCCAGATCCAGCGCCTTTGCCGGGACGGGTGGGATGTGCTTCCGCTGCTCAGTTCCAGCGCGGCCACACAGGATACCCGGTTCGGGACGGCGGCTTCCCTGTACCGGACTCTGGAAGAGATGACCGGCCACCCGCCCATGACAACCCTGCAGCAGGCGGAACCCCTGGGCCCCCAGAAACTGGCCCGGGCCATGGTCATTGCCCCCTGTACCGGTACCACCATGGGACTTCTGGCCAACGGGATCAGCAGTACGGCAGTCACTCTGGCGGCCAAAAGCATGCTGCGGGGCGGCCGGCCCCTTCTGCTGGCCCCCTCCACCAACGACGGCCTTTCGGGCAGTGCGGGCAGTCTGGCCGCCCTGCTGCAGCGCAAAAACATCTATTTTGTGCCCTTCGGCCAGGATGACAGTTTCAAAAAGCCCCACAGCCTGAAGAGCGACTTCACCCTGCTGCCGGACGCCCTGGAAAGTGCCCTGCGGGGTGTGCAGCTTCAGCCGCTGCTTTTGTAACTTTCGGCGGAATGACGCATATATTGGTATGGTGTGACGGATATTTCGAAAGGCGGTGCGGCGATGGAACGGATCAAGATCACGGGCGGGCGGGTACTGGAGGGCCGGATTCGCCCCGCAGCGGCCAAAAACAGCGTGCTGCCCCTTTTGGCGGCCAGTCTCTTGTGCAGCAGACCCTGCGTGCTGCGGGGGGTACCCAGGCTGTCGGACGTGGATGCCAGTCTGGCGCTGCTGCGGGCGGTGGGGGCCGGACCGGTGCGCCGTGGCCCGGATATCCTTCTCCCGCCTGCCGCAGTCTGCGGCCATGTCCCGCCGGAGCTGGCGGGGGCCATGCGGGGGTCGGTATTTTATCTGGCGCCGCTGCTGGTGCGGGCGGGGACGGTGGAGCTGCCCCTGCCCGGAGGCTGCCGCCTGGGCCCCCGCCCCATTGACATCCATCTGGCAGGGCTGGGCGCCATGGGGGCCGAGATCTCCGAGAGTGAGTCTGCGGTGACCCTGCGCCGGCAGGGGTCTCTGCACGGGGTCGATTTCACCCTGCGCCTTCCCAGCGTGGGTGCCACCCTGACCCTGCTGATGGCCGCCGCCTGTGCCCGGGGCGAGACCGTGCTGCGCGGTGCCGCCTGTGAGCCGGAAATTGCAGATACCGCCGCTTTTCTGCGCATGGCGGGGGCGCAGATCGAAGGGGCCGGCACCCCTGTGATCAGGGTACGCGGGGCGGCGGGACCGCTTCCGGGCGGCGGCGTGCACCTGCCTTTGCCCGACCGCATTGCCGCCGCCACCTATGCCGCCGCGGTGGCGTTGGCGGGGGGACGCATTGCGGTGGAACACTGCCGTCCCGGGCACTTGGCGCCTTTCCTGCGGTTCCTGCGCACCGCCGGCTGTGAGATCACCGCAGGACCGGACGGATTTACGGCGGCCCGGGACCCGGATATCCCGCTGTGGGGTGGGGCGGACCTGTGCACGGGAGCCTGGCCGGAATTTGCCACCGACACGGCGCCGCTGGCGGCAGCGGTGCTCCTGTGCGCCCGGGGCGAAAGCCATATCCATGATGCCCTGTTCCAGAACCGTTTCGCCTGTGCCGAAGGGTTCGCGGCCATGGGCGCCCTGGTCCGGGCCGATGGCCGGGACCTGTGGATCGGCGGCGACGCGCAGCTGCATGCCGCCTGCGTGACGGCCCCCGACCTGCGGGGCGGGGCCGCGTTGGTGCTGGCGGCGCTGGCAGCCGGGGGAACGGGGACCGTTATGGACTCCGGTCACATCCGCAGGGGCTATCAGGACCTGCCCGCGGAGCTGACGACCCTGGGCGCGCGCTGCACATATGTCAAAACAATGAGCGATGCCACGATGAAAACTGCCTCTGCTATGCAAATGCGATAAAATCCGCGCTGCCATGTAAACTCTTTTGGATATTTCAACGGGCTGCGGCGCAAATTTTGATTTTTTGCGCCGCAGCTATTGAAATTGTGTTGGGAATTTGGTATTCTAATAATCAGTTATATGTTAAAAATACAGGGCCATTGTGCCTCTGGGTCATAACCGCATTGCGGCGGCCCGGGTTGTCGGGCCCATCGAAACTAACAACTGTTTAGGGGGATACACTCATGGCGTTCGTTCTCGATGAAGAGATGCAGAATGTAACTAACATCAAGGTGATCGGCGTCGGCGGCGGCGGCGGCAACGCTGTCAACCGCATGGTCGATGCAGGCCTTGGCGGCGTGGAATTCGTTGCGATGAACACCGACCAGCAGGCCCTGATCAACTCCAAGGCGACCCAGAAGGTCCAGCTTGGCGCCAAGCTGACCAAGGGCCGCGGCGCCGGCGCTGACCCGGAAGTGGGCCAGCGTGCAGCGGAGGAGAGCAAGGACGAGATCGCCAACGCCCTCAAAGGCGCTCAGATGGTCTTTATCACCGCCGGCATGGGCGGCGGCACCGGCACCGGTGCGGCTCCCGTGGTGGCCGAGACTGCCCATGACCTGGGCATCCTGACCGTCGGCATCGTCACCAAGCCCTTCAGCTTTGAGGGCAAGCGCAAGATGAGTCTGGCTGAACAGGGCATCGCCAACCTGATGATGCATGTGGACAGCCTGATCGTCATCCCCAACGAGCGCCTGAAGCTCATCAGCCAGGAAAAGATCACCCTGATGAACGCTTTCGAGGCCGCGGATAACGTGCTGCGTCAGGGCGTGGAGAGCATCTCCAGCCTGATCAATATTCCGGCTTTCATCAACCTGGACTTTGCCGACGTGCGCTCCATCATGAAGGACGCCGGCTTTGCCCACATGGGTGTCGGCGTCGCCAAGGGCGCCGGCAAGGCCGAAAACGCCGCCAAGGCTGC
>CALXHN010000126.1 GCA_944388105.1 uncultured Gemmiger sp.
TTCGGGAATGTCCCCGGCCAGCCAGTCCACCCGCACGGTGTACTCGAACTCGTAGCCGGTGTCCCGCAGGCGCAGGCGGAAGGTGTACAGGCCGTTCTCACTGGCGGCCAGCACGTTGCTGTCGGTGGCTTCGCCGTTCAGGCTCAGCACCTCCACGGCGGCGGGGTCAATGTTCAGGGTCACGGTGGAGGAATCCTCTCCGTTGGTCACGGTGAGCAGGTCGGCTTCGGCAGGCTTGGTCTTGTCGATCCAGGTCACTTCCGCCTCCACTTCGCCCTCGTTGCCGGCGGCGTCCACCATCCGGAAGGTGTAGCTCTCGTTGTCGGTAAAGGTGTGGATGCCTTCCGAATCATCCAGGAAGGTCACCTCCTCGTCGGCCTGCACGGTGGCGGTCACGCTGCCGTTGGTCCAGTCGGCGGGGGAGTAGAGGATGGCGGCCGTGGGCGGGGTGCGGTCGATCCAGCTGACGGTGGCGTCTATGGTCTGCTCCCGGCCCAGGGAGTCGTAATACACAAAGGTGTGGGTGTCATTGTCGGTGAACTCGTAGCTGGTCTCATCGGCGCGACAGCCGTCGGGCAGCACCAGGGTGGCGGTGACGTTGCCCTGGGTGGGTTCCTGGGGCTCGTAGGTGATCTCCGCGGGCAGGTCGATGACCAGGGCCGGGTCCTCGTAGAAGTTCAGCATCTTGCCGCTGAAGTACATGTCCTTCTCCCCGGCATTGTTGTAGTAGGTGGAGGTGGCCACGATCTTCAGGTAGCGGCCCTGCACCGGCTGGTCGATGTCGATGGTCTTGAGGTTCTCGTCGTTGGCCAGATTGGTGAAGGTCTTCACCGGCGTCCAGTCCTGCCCGTCCATGCTCACATAAACGGTGCCGTCCTTCAGACGGCCGTTCTTGCCCCCGGGCAGGTAGGTCAGCCGGGTGATGGCCCGGACCTTGTCGAACCTGACGATGTAATACTTGCCGGTGTCGAAGGTGTTGAACTTGGTGTGCCAGGCGGTATAGGCGCTGCCGTCGATGAAGTTCTTGGCAGCGTGATCGGCGCTGGTGCTGTTCTGGCTGGAGTAGCCCTCCATGGTCACATACCGCAGGGGCAGGTATTGCCGGCCTTCCTCGTAGCTTTCGGGGGTGAAGTGGTAGGTGTATTCGGAGCTCTGCAGGTAGACGCCGTGGGCCTTGTAGCGCACGGTCACGGCGGCGTTGCCGGTGAAGCGTACGGTGCTGTCCAGCCCGCCGGGATAGTCGGCCCAGTGGGCGCCGCCGTCGGTGCTGTATTCCAGGGCGTTGGTGTCCCCGATGAGCAGGTTTTCATCATCGTTGGCGTACAGGGTCTTGGCCGTCAGGGTCTTGCCCGCCTTGATGTCGATGGTGTGGTTCACGTTGGTGCCGGTCAGACCCACCTTGATGTCGGTGTCGGCGGTGATGCGCTCGATCTGGTCCGGGGTCAGCTGGATCTTGTGCTCCGGGGTGTACTCGATCTCGGAGCCGTCGGCGGCGGTGAAGGTCTCCCAGTTGTGGCCGCCGTCCAGGGAGACGCGGACCATCAGTTCGTAGGTGTCGTAGCTGGGGTCCAGCACCACGCAGCCGGCATTGTCCCCGTCAAAGGAGAAGGTGGCCAGTTCCACGCTGTCGGAACCCAGCAGAGAGTTGGCCACGGCGCGGCAGGCGTCGGGCTGCAGGCTCTCGCTGGCGGTGGCGGCGGCCGCCTGCTTCAGGGCGTTGGTCTTCATGGTGTTCAGCTCCACCAGCACCGAACCGGTGGAAATGTGCTTGGTGATCTGGCCCAGCAGGTCCACCATGGGGGCGGGGTAGTAGGTGTAGGTCCTGATGACCTGTCGGGCCAGGTCGGCCCATTCCGACTCGGTGATGTTGGGGTCGGCGCGGTAGGACTTGACCTTGCCGTACAAAGCGTCCAGGTTCAGGTCCAGGCATGCCAGGGAGCGGTCCAGGGCCTGCTCGTGCTTGTCGCTGCCGGCGGGATAGACGTCGGCTACCATCTTGTACAGCCAGGACTGCAGGAACTGGTCGTACCGGTTCAGGGCCGCCTGGGACAGCAGGATGTAGGAGGTGTTGTTGCCCCCGTCCACCTTGTTGTAGTCCATCTGGCCCCAGCCCAGCAGAATGCGGGCTTCGGCGCCGGTGTTCCAGCCCCAGCGGGTGTAGGAGGAAGCCCAGCCGGAGATGTTGTTCCAGATGCTCCAGATGCCTTCGCCCTTTTCGTTCTGGGTGTAGAGCAGGTACGCCTCATGGCTGGGCTGGTAGGTGTTCACGGCGGGGATGCCGTGGGTCTCGTTGATGGACAGCCCCATGCCGGAAATACCCCAGCAGATGCCGCCCACCTCCATCATCATCCACAGGTGGAAGTAATCCTTCTCCCCGTAGGTCACGCCGTAGCGCAGAAAATCATATTTGGCGTCCCAGCTGTCCTTTTGGGCCGGGTCATAGAACTTGGCCTGACTGTAGCTGATGTTGTAGTAGCGCACAAAGGTGTAGGGGTTCAGCCGCTTGGTCAGGTTGTCGGGATATTTGCTTTCCACATATTCCCGCAGCCACAGGATCTCGGCGTCCTCGGTCTTGGAGTCCATGACGTAGCGCACCAGTTCCATGGGATAGGTCTTGAACTCATCCTTGCGCACAAAGTAGCCTTCATCGTACAGCTTCTTGAAGGTGGTGTACTTGACCACCGGGTCGGAGGGGTAGGCGTTGCCGCCGAAGCCCACCATGTAGGTGACGATGGTCTTGCAGTAGGCCACGGCGGTGGCCAGCATCATCTTTTTATACACCAGGGCGTCGCCCTCGTCGCCGATGTCGTTTTTGGCTGCGGCGTACAGATTGCCCAGGGCGGTCAGGGTCTTGTAGCCGGAGCCGTTGTACAGGTTGCCCGCTTCCAGGAACAGCTGCAGCGAGTCCATATCCCCGCGCAGCCAGTCCAGGGCGTCCTTCACGTTGGGCTGGGCCTTCACCGCGTTCTGGATGGACTGGTAGCCCACCCGGGCCACAAAGGCCCGCTCCAGGATCTCCTGACGGTGCAGGGAATAGTTGTCCTCCACCGAATTCAGGGACAGCGCGGCGTCGTACTCTTCCAGCGTCTTGAAGCCGGTGTACAGCTCGCTGCGGATGTCGTAGCCTTCCTTGAGCAGGCGCAGGTCGCCGTACACCGCGTGGTCGTTGCCGGTGGCGCCGTTGTCGTTGGCGTACAGCCGGATGTACCGGTATTCGCCCACCGGGATGCACAGATACTCGGCGTTCTCGCCGGGGGTCAGCACGCCGGTGCGTTTCAGTTCGGTCCACTCCCCGTCCAGGTCGTTGGAGCCGGACACGGTGAACCACACGCCGTTGCCCTTGCCGTTCTGGCTGTAGTCCACACCGGCGTACAGGGACAGCAGAGGATAGGTATCCTTCAGCTCCCCGATGTCGTAGATCAGGGTGGAGGTGGCGTGGGCGCCCATGCCTTTTTCAAACTCGGTGGGGGTGCCGTTCACCAGCAGCTGGATGGTCTTGCCGTTGGGGGCCAGGTTCTGCATCAGGCTGCCGTGGCCCGCCTTGGAACCGGATTCGTAGGCCCGGTCGGACAGGAAGACGTAATCCGGGGTGCCGTCGGTCTCGTCGGCGGCCTCCTCGCCAAACAGGGCGATGCCGTCCACCTCATCGGCGGTGTCCTCCTCCCAGGTGGGACCGGTCACCCCCCACAGGGCGGAAAAGTCGTCCTGCATCTCCTCCGGGTTCAGTCCGGCGGCACCGGCCATCTCGTCGGCGTCCACCACCGACTCTTCGTCCAGGGCGGGCAGTTCCCCCTCGTCCTGTGCCTCCTGCTCTGCGGGCACCGTTTCGGCGCCGGTGTCGGCAGAGGCGTCGTAGGCCGCGCGCACCGGCGCCGCCATCATGGCGCATGCCAGCATCGCCGCCAGCATGCCCGCAAAGGTTCTCTTCATTCTCATCTTGACCCTTTCGTGATTCCTTTTTATACCCCGAACAGGCCTCCCGAGGGCAAAAGAAAAGCCGCTCAAAAAACGGAAAAAATTTCGCATTTGGGCGGATTATCCGGGAATATTTTGCTGCCTGTTTTGTGATATTGATGCATCTTATCACAATAGTCGTAAAGCGTCAATTGCCTGCGCAACAATTTTTTGGTTGTGACCAAAAACCGGGGCGGGAAGAGAGCTTTCCTGGGCAAGTTGGAGAGAGTCCGCCTGAACACAAAGAAACGGACCCGGCAATTTTTTTCAAAATGCACAAGGCAAAATGCACAACGGCATACGTCCTGCCATGCCAGGGAACACGTCCTGCACGCAAACCGGAACGTCTGACGTAGGACTGCGGCGCCCGGGTGCCGTAAAGCGTTGGTGCATCGTAAAAATTCGTCGGTTTACCAATGGACGGAGGGCCCGAAAGGGAGTATACTGCCAGTATCGGAAGGGCCTTACGAAATACAGAGGAAAGGAGGTACACCCGGATGGCAACACACAAGCAGAACAAGCTGCCGGTCAGCAGACACTGTACCAAGGCGGAACTGATGTGCACGCTGGAGAACGTTTATCGCAGATTGCAGAAGCAGGGATACACAGAGGATCAGCTGGAATACCTGTTTTAGCCGCTGGACGACGGGGAAGCCCTGCGCATATGCGAGCGGAAGATGCTGCGGAGAATGATGGAACGGAACGAGATCTGAGAAGCACCCATCCCTTTTCCCCCAACGGTTTTATATTTTTATATAAAGAGAAGGACGGAACGAGCCCCCCACTCGTTCCGCCCTTTTTTGTGTACGGGGCAGGGAACAAGACCGGCAGAAACGCAAAAAAGGCGACGGGGGCCGAGCCGGAAATGAGGAAACCGGGCCTGCGGATTTTTCTCCATGGGCAGTCTCCGGGGCTGCTGCCGGCTTTCACCTTTCCCATCGGTTTGATTGCCGAGAAGAAAGGTGCAAAGATTAGGACCGATATTTTTCTGGAAGTCCTCCGGCAAAAGGAAGAAATCCCCCGGCCGGACACCCCGCCGGAAGGATCCTGCCTGTGCCAGCAGGCGAGTTGGCGGATACCGGACAGCGGATCGGCAACGATTTCTCTCCGTGCCCGGATGCCCGCTGTCTGCGCATCACCGATCTGACCTCCGCGTATTTTGACCCAGAGGGGGGCAGCCGGAGCTGCAGGAACCGCTCTGAATCCGAAAAAATCACCGCAGGAATTTCTCCTGCGGCGATTTTTTTGTGC
>CALXHN010000127.1 GCA_944388105.1 uncultured Gemmiger sp.
GCAAACCAAAACCAGGCGGCCCGTCTCGGGCCGCCTTTCTCAAAACAACAGAAATAAGGAGGATCAACCATGCCGCTGACCATCCATATCAACCCCCTGGACAACGTGGTGGTGGCCCTGCATCCCATCCCCGCAGGCACCCCGGTGCCGGTGGAGGGCGTGGGCACCGTCACCGCTGCCGAAGATATCCCCCAGGGCCACAAAATGGCCATCCGCCCCATCAAGGCGGGGGAGAACGTCATCAAGTACGGCTTTGCCATCGGCCATGCCACCGCCGACGTCCAGCCCGGGACCTGGATGCACACCCACAACGTCAAAACCAACCTGTCCGGGGAACTGGAATACACCTATAACCCCAAACTGAACTACCCCGCCCCCGTGGCGCCCGAAACCTTCATGGGCTTCCGCCGCAGGGACGGCCGTGCGGCCATCCGCAACGAGATCTGGATCATCCCCACCGTGGGCTGCGTCAATGACTGCGCCAAGACCCTGGTGCGGGAGAACCAGGACCTGGTCACCGGCACCATCGACGGGCTGTATACCTTCACCCATCCCTTCGGCTGCTCCCAGACCGGCCACGACCACGCCCAGACCCGCAAACTGCTGGCCGCCCTGGTACGCCATCCCAACGCGGCGGCGGTGCTGGTGCTCAGCCTGGGGTGCGAGAACCTGACCCACGACCAGTTCGTGGCCGAGATCGGGGACTATGACCCCGACCGGGTCAAGTTCCTCACCTGCCAGGATGTGGAGGACGAGCTGGCCGCCGGCCGGCAGATCCTGCAGGAGCTGGCCGCCTACGCCGGACAGTTCCACCGGGAACCCATCCCCGCCAGCGAGCTGGTGGTGGGCATGAAGTGCGGCGGTTCGGACGGGCTTTCGGGCATCACCGCCAACCCCACCATCGGCCGGTTCAGCGATATGCTGGTGGCCCGGGGCGGTTCCACCGTCCTCACCGAAGTGCCCGAGATGTTCGGCGCCGAGGGCTTCCTCATGGACCGCTGCCGCAACGAGGAAGTTTTCCACAAGGCTGTGGAAATGATCAACGGCTTCAAGGAATACTTCATCGCCCACAATGAGGTGGTGTATGAAAATCCCAGCCCGGGCAACAAGCAGGGGGGCATCACCACCCTGGAGGACAAGTCCTGCGGCTGTGTCCAGAAAGGCGGCACCGCCCCCATCATGGACGTCATCGGCTACGGTGACGCCGTCACCACCAAGGGGCTGAACATGCTCTACGGCCCGGGCAACGACCTGGTCTCCGCCACCGCCCTCACCGCGGCCGGCGCCCACCTGATCCTGTTCAGCACCGGCCGGGGCACCCCCTTCGGCGCTCCCGCCCCCACCCTGAAGGTGTCCACCAACAGCCAGCTGGCCGCCAAAAAGAAGAACTGGATCGACTACAACACCGGCGTCATCGCCGATGGGGAAAAGACCATCGACGAGACCGCCCAGGGTCTGTATGACCTGGTGCTGGAAGTGGCCAGCGGCAAAAAGACCAAAGCCGAGGAGAAAGGTTTCCGGGAAATTTCTATTTTCAAAGACGGCGTGGTGCTGTAAAATAGAGGCAGGAAATCAAAAAGGAGGCTTTCTGCCATGTCCACTCTCACCAACGGCACCTACGAAAAATACGGCGTACAGTACGCCACCCTCACTCTCACCGACGGCGACTACGCCCTGACCGTCACCCCCGAAAAGGGCGGTATGGCCACCAGCTTCACCAAGGCGGGGGAGGAATACCTCTGGCTGCGGGACAAGAACTTCGAGTCCACCGACCGTCCCCGCTGCGGCATTCCCATCCTCTTCCCCAGCTGCAGCAAGCCGGATGGCGGCGTGCACATCTTTGACGGCGCCGCCTATCCCATGGAAGTCCACGGCTTCGCCGACCTGCTGCCCTGGCAGGTGAAGAAGGCGGACGATGCCGCCATCGAGCTGACCCTGGCCCCCAACGGCCTGACCAAGTTCGTCTATCCCTTCGACTTCCTGCTCACCATGCGCTACACCCTGGAAGGCGCCACCGCCACCCTGGCCCTGACCGTGGAGAACACCGGCGCCAAGGTGCTGCCCTTCAGCGTGGGCTTCCACCCCTATTTCAGCGTGAGCAAGCTGGAAAACGTGGCCTTCCACATCGACGCCGCCACCTGCTCCGAGGATGCCAAGGGCGAACAGCCCGCCGCCGTGCAGCCCATCACCCTGACCCGCAAGGAGGGCTCCGCCGATTCCATCCGTCTGCTCACCGGCGTCAAGACCCCCATGGTCCTCACCGATTCCGGCAACGGCCACAAGGTCGCCGTGGCCTTTGACCAGGATACCTTCGGCAAGGGCGTGCTCTGGCAGCAGGATGCCGAGAGCTTCGTCTGCATGGAGCCCTGGAACGGCTGGGCCAACAGCGTCAACGAGGCCGGCAAGCACGAGGAACTGGACCCCGGGCAGAGCAAGACCTTCACCTGGAGCGTCACCATCGAGTGATTCCTCGTATACCGTAAAAAAGCAGGCTTCCCGGTTTGGGAAGCCTGCTTTTGCTTTATCGTTTTCCCCGCCAGGCGCGGCGGTAGTCGGTGGCGGTCTGGCCCTCCGCGGCCCGGAAGCGCCGGGTGAAGTAGGCCTGTTCCCGGAACCCGCACCCTGCGGCGATCTGCCCCAGGGTCAGGTCGGTGTAGCGCAGCATCTGCTTGGCCATGTCGATGCGGGCGGACAGCCGGCAGTCCAGGATGGTCTCCCCGTATCGCTGCTTGAAACTGCGGGCAAGATAATACTTGCTCAGGTAAAACCGGGCGGCCAGCTCGTCCAGGGAGAAGTTTTCGGTGCAGTGGGCAATGACGTAGGCCCGCACTTGCTCCAGGCGGGCGGCTGCCGGGGCGGTATCGCTGCCGCCCCGGGCCCGGTCTGCCAGAATGCCCGCCAGCAGCGCCGCCACCTCGGCGGAAGCTTCCAGCTCGGCGGTGGCGTCCCACCGTCGGGCCAGGTCCAGCACCGCGTCCAGGCGGCGGGCCGGGGCGCCGGTGTCGGCGGGGGTGAACACCGGACTGCCCCCGGCGGCAAACAGCTTGTAAAAGGCCGGGGCGCTGCGGCCGTTGAAATGCACCCACCGCAGTTCCCAGGGGTCGTCGTCAGCGCTGCGGTAGCCGTGGGGGCGGCGGCAGTCCACCCAGAAACACTGCCCCGCGTGCAGCGGCCACACCCGGCCGTCGTACTGCAGTTGTCCGCTGCCCGCCGCCACCTGCACGATGAGGAAACTGTCCAGGCTGCTGCGCTGGGTGCCCCCGTGGCTCTGCACCAGCCGGATGTGTCCGGCCTCCTGCAGGAAGAAGAGGTTCTGGCGGGCAAAGGCGGAGGGGGTCAGGATGACCCGCAGGCTGGACGGGTCATAAAAAGGGGGAAAGGAACTGTACTCGGGCAAACCAACACCTCCCATAAGGGCAGAGCAATATCGTGCAAAAACAACGGCAAGATATTCCCTTGCCAAGGCCTGTTAAAACCATTATACTGGATGGCAAGCGAAAAGCAAGGGCAAAGTGCGCCGTTTTGACGCCCCGGACCCCGACGCAAGAAAATACAACCCCGCCGCCCGGCGGCCGGGGCAAAGGCAAAAAGGAGTCAGACTATGAAAAAAGCCCTCATCACCGGTGTCACCGGACAGGACGGCAGCTATCTGGCCGAGTTCCTCATCGAAAAAGGCTACGATGTCCACGGCATGATCCGCCGTTCCAGTGTGGACTACCGGGAGCGCATCGCCCACCTGGAAGGCCATCCCCAGTTCCATCTGCATTACGGCGACCTGGGGGATTCCATCAGCCTGGTGAAGATCATCGCCGAGGTGCGCCCGGACGAGATCTACAACCTGGCGGCCCAGAGCCATGTGCAGGTCAGCTTTGACGTGCCGGAATACACCGCCGACGTGGTGGCCACCGGCGTGCTGCGGGTGCTGGAAGCGGTGCGCGTCTGCGGTCTGGAAAAGACCTGCCGCATCTACCAGGCGTCCACCAGTGAGCTGTACGGCAAGGTGGAGGAGGTCCCCCAGAACGAAAAGACCCCCTTCCATCCTTACAGCCCCTACGCTGTGGCCAAGCAGTACGGCTTCTGGATCGTGAAGGAATACCGGGAAGCTTACCACATGTACTGCTGCTCCGGCATCCTGTTCAACCATGAATCCGAGCGCCGGGGCGAGACCTTCGTCACCCGCAAGATCACCCTGGCGGCGGCCCGCATCGCCCAGGGCAAGCAGGACAAGCTGTATCTGGGCAACCTGTCCAGCCTGCGGGACTGGGGCTATGCCAAGGACTATGTGGAGTGCATGTGGCTGATCCTGCAGCAGGACAAGCCGGACGACTTCGTCATCGCCACCGGCGAGCAGCACAGCGTGCGGGAATTCTGCACCCTGGCTTTCCGGGAAGTGGGCATTGAACTGGAGTTCCAGGGCGAAGGCATGGAGGAAAAGGGCATCGACAAGGCCACCGGCAAGGTGCTCATCGAGGTCAGCCCGGACTTCTACCGTCCCACCGACGTGGTCAACCTGTGGGGGGATCCCACCAAGGCCAAGACCGAGCTGGGCTGGAACCCCACCAAGACCAGCTTCGAGGAACTGGTCCGCCTGATGGTCCGCAGCGACATGCGCAAGGTGGCCGTGGAACGGGCCGAAGAGAATGTGGACCTGTATAAGATCGAAGCCCTGGAGAAGGGTGTGCGGAAGTAATTTCCGATTTGGCTGTGGGGCTGCCGGGGGAACGGCAGGTTGCCGTTTAGTCCTTCCTTTTCGTGCCCGAAAAGGAAGCGAAAAGGGCCCGCCGTTCCGATGCGGCGGCCGCCGGCTGGGGCTGCGGCCCCAGACCCCGAGATGCGGCCACCTTACGACGGCCTATTCACCGGCCTGGGGGCCGGTGAACAAGGAATGGATTTAAAACCATTTCCC
>CALXHN010000128.1 GCA_944388105.1 uncultured Gemmiger sp.
AAACCCCGCCGTCCGAAACAAAGGATGGCGGGGTTTTTGCATGTCAGACCGTAAGCTGCGTTACAGGGGGCGGCACAGAGCCAGCACCTGCTGCCGGATGGCTTCGGTGCGGGCCGGGTCGTTGGGATCGGCGAGAGAATGCCCTACCCCTTCGCAGATCACACAAGGGATTGCCCGGCGGGCGCAGAAATCCTCCACAATCCGCCAGTCCAGTAGACGGTCGGCAGTGCCTGCCACCATGCCTATGACCCGGTCCCGTTCCCCGGTCAGGGCCAGGGTCTCGGCCAGCGGGGTCAGATAGAGCATGCGCGGGTGCAGCCCCAGCTTGGCAGCGCAGCGGGGTGCCACCACCGTGCCGAGACTTTTTGAGAAGAACACCAGATCTGTACAGGCATTCAGGTCGTGCTTCGCCAGCTGGCGCAGGGCTTCGGTCTCGGCCCGGTCAAAGGCTTCCTTAAAAGTGTCTATTTCGGCGAAAGGAATGGCTGAAAAATCCAGCGGGATGACTTCGTACCCCAGTATCTGCCATTGTCTGATGCCGTCGGCCAAAAGCCCGGTGCGGCAGGTGTAGCCCGTGCCGGGAAAAACCACCGCCAGTTTGCCGTTGCCCATATCGTACACCGCCCTTGTTTTGTGTTTCTTTGACCGTATCCTACCATGGCGGTGCACGCCTGTCAATCGCCGGGCCCTTCCGCCTTTGTCAGATTGCCCAAAAACCTTTCCACAAAGACCCCGAAAGACGGCGGTCGGGGCGGGCTGCCTTGCCTTGACAGGGGGACAGGGGCGTGGTAGAATAATAAAAATTATACAAAACCCCCGTAGAAGCTGTCAGAAAAGAGGAGGCACAGTCATGCAGTTCCGCTCGGCCCGAATGTCCAGCGTTCTGAATTTTGACGGTGCCGTGTTTTTTCCTGACGCCGCGTGCGTGCGGTTTTTTTGACTTTTCCTCATCGGGGAAAAGTTTTTTTTTGCCCAAACGGGCTTAGAACCACCACAAAGGGAGGCTGTATCATGCTGATCCGCAATGCCAAGGACGCCAACGGCAGCGTCTGCGATGTCTGGGTCAAAGAGGGGAAGATCGCGGCGCTGGGCGTCGGTCTGCCCGCCAATCTGGACGCCGAGGTCATCGACGCCGCCGGACTCACCCTTCTGCCCGCTTTCATCGATACCCACTGCCACTGGCGCACCCCCGGCCTGGAATATAAAGAGGACATCGCCACCGGGTCCGCCGCGGCTGCCGCGGGCGGGTACACCTTCGTCAACCTGATGCCCAACACCAAACCGGTGTGCTCCACCCCCGAGATCGTCTACGCGGTGCAGGACAAGGCCAGGGAGATCGGGCTGTGCGACGCCAACCAGACCGTGTCCATCACCAAGGACTTTGACGGCAAGACCATCGACCATCTGCTCACCCTGCCGGAGGATATCCGCTTCATCACCGAGGACGGCAACGGCGTGATGAACAACGCGGTCATGGCCCGGGTCTTTGCCATCGCCACCGAGCGGGGCCTCACCGTCATGTCCCACGCCGAGGACCGGGAGATCAGCCCCTGGGACTACCGTCTGGCCGAAAACATCGAGACGGTGCGCAACTGCCACCTGGCCGAATATTACGGTACCCGGCTGCATATGTGCCACGTCTCCACCGCCGAGGCGGTGGACGCGGTACGCCAGAGCCGCCGCCGGGGCGCCCGGGTCTCCTGCGAGGTGACCCCCCACCACCTGTGGTTCGACGACAAGCGCCTGCAGTACAAGGTGAATCCGCCCATCCGCACCGACAAGGACGTGAAAGCCCTGGTGGAGGCCATCAAGGACGGTACCGTCACCTGCATCGGTACCGACCACGCCCCCCACACTGCGGAGGAAAAGGAAAAGGGCGCCGCGGGCATGGTGGGGCTGGAGACCGCCTTCGCCGCCTGCTACACCAAGCTCTGCCGGATGGAGGGCCTGCCCCTGGAGCACCTGAGCTTCCTCATGAGCGCCGGTCCTGCCGCCGTCATGGGTCTGGCCGACCGCAAGGGGCTGCTCTGCCCCGGCTACGACGCCGACCTGGTGCTGGTGGACATCGACCACATGTATACCGTGCATGCCGACCAGCTGCACAGCAAGAGCAAGAATACGCCCTTTGACGGCGAAAACCTGTACGGCCGCATCAAGATGACCATCAAGGGCGGCAAGATCACCTATCGGAGCGAAGAGTAAGGAGGCAACTTCCCATGACCAATATGGACAAACTGTATGCCAGCGTGGCCGCCAACGGTCCCGTCTGCGTGGGCCTGGACACCGAACTGAGCTACCTGCCCGAATCCGCCGTGGATTCCACCAAGACGGCGGGGGAGAACGTGGTGGCCTACAACCGCGCCCTGATCGACGCCACCAAGTCCGCCGCGGGCTGCTACAAGGTGCAGATCGCCTACTATGAATCCCTGGGTCTGGACGGCATGCGCGCCTATGCCGAGACCCTGCGCATGGTGCGGGAGACCGGCCTGCCGGTCATTGCCGACATCAAGCGGGGCGACATTGCCAAGACCGCCGAAATGTACGCCAAGGCCCACTTCACCGGCGACTTCGAAGCCGACCTCATCACCCTGGCCCCCTACATGGGCCTGGATTCCATCAGCCCCTACCTGCCCTACTGCAAGGACCAGGGCAAGGGTGTGTTCGTCCTCTGCCGCACCTCCAACCCCGGCGCCAAGGACTTTGAGTACCAGAAACTGGCCGACGGCCGCCACGTCTACGACCTGGTGGGGGACAGCATCTCCGCCCTGGGCCAGGACTACATCGGCGAGACCGGCTACACCAGCCTGGGCCTGGTCATCGGCGGCACCCATACCGAGGAGGCTTCCGCCATCCGCGCCGCCTACCAGAACACCTTCTTCCTGATCCCCGGCTATGGCGCCCAGGGCGGCAAGGCCGCCGACATCGCCCGCTACCTGAACAAGGGCAACGGCGGTGTGGTCAATTCCAGCCGCGGCATCCTGCTGGCCTGGAAGAAGCAGCCCGGTGTGGATTACGCCGAGGCCGCCTATAATGAATGTGTCCGCATGAGGGAGGATATCCAGAGTGAGTGCGATAAACTGTAAGGTCAGTGTGCTGGCACAGGAAACGGTGGCGCCGGACATCCGCCGCCTGACCGTGTCCTGGGAGGATCAGCGCCCGGAATTCATGCCCCACGCAGGCCAGTTCTATATGCTGCGCTGTTGGGCGGCCGATGAGGCCCCCGTGCTCTCCCGCCCCATCAGCGTCCACGATGCCAGTACGGAGCATGATACCATCACCTTCCTGTATCAGGTCAAGGGCCAGGGCACCGAGAAGCTGGCAGCCCTGAAGGCAGGGGACACCCTGACCCTCACCGGTCCCTGCGGCAACGGCTTTGATGTGGCCGCAGCCGCCAAGTCCGGCACCGGCCGGGTGGCCGTGGTGGGCGGCGGCATCGGCACCGCGCCCCTGCTGCTCCTCTGCAAGGAGCTGGCTGCCGCCGGCGCCAAGCCGGAACTGTATGTGGGCTTCCGGGATGAGCCCTATGGGCTGGAAGAATTCCTGCCCTACTGCGCTGCTGTCAGCGTGGCCACCGATTCCGGTGCTGTGGGCTACCACGGCCTGGTCACCGGCATTCTGCATCCCGAAAACTTCGACCTGGTCCTGGCCTGCGGCCCCAACGTGATGATGAAAGGCGTGTACAAGCTCTGCGCCGAGCACAACACCCCCTGCATCGTCAGCCTGGAGCGGAAGATGGCCTGCGGCCTGGGCGCCTGCCTGGGCTGCACCTGCATGACCAAGGTGGGCCCCCGCACCGTCTGCAAGGACGGCCCGGTCTTTGCTGCTGAGGAGGTGTTCGACCTTGACTAACGTAGATCTGCATGTGGACCTGCTGGGCAAGCGTCTGGCCAGCCCGGTCATCGCGGCTTCCGGCACCTTCGGCTTCGGCCCCGAGTACGCCGATATCCAGGACCTGCGGGTTCTGGGCGGCATCTCCGGCAAGGGCCTGACCCTGAACGGCCAGCCCGGTAACCCCGGGGAGCGCCTGTACGAGACCCCCTCCGGTCTGATGAACTCCATCGGCCTGCAGAACCCCGGCGTGGCCCACTTCATCAAGCATGAACTGCCCGCCATGAAGACCCTGGGCACCACCGTCTGGGCCAACCTGGGCGGCCACACCATTGAGGAAAATGTGGAGGGCGTCCGGATGCTCTGCGAAGCGGGCATCGACTTCCTGGAACTGAACATCAGCTGCCCCAACGTCAAGCAGGGCGGGCTCGCCTTCGGCATCCGGGCCGCCGACGCTTCCGAGGTGGTCGCCGCGGTGCGCAAGGTCTGCACCGTGCCCCTGGTGGTCAAGCTCAGCCCCCAGGCCGAGAACCTGACCGAGATGTGCAAGGCGGTGGAAGCCGCCGGCGCCGACGGCATCAGCCTGTGCAACACCTTCCAGGCCTGTGCCATTGACCTGGAACGCCGCAAGCCGGTGTTCGCCAACACCTTCGCGGGCCTGTCCGGTCCGGCGGTGCGGCCCATTGCCCTGCGCATGGTCTGGCAGGCGGTAGGTGCCGTGAACATCCCGGTCATCGGGCTGGGCGGCATCAGCACCGGCAAGGACGCCCTGGAATTCATCATGGCCGGCGCCGCCGCCGTGCAGGTGGGCACCGCCAACTTCCTGGACCCCCGCGCCTGCACCCGCATCGTGAACGAGATGGCGGACTGGATGCAGGCCCACGGGGTGCACAGCCTGGACGAGATCCGCGGCTGCGCCCGGAATGACTGATAATTTATGCAATAACATTGCAAAATTATACAAAAAATGCTATCATAAGGCAAAGAGTGGAAAAGAGCGGACAAGTGTGCCCCTAGGCCGTGTCCGCACAGGATAACCGGTA
>CALXHN010000129.1 GCA_944388105.1 uncultured Gemmiger sp.
GTTAAGGACGGCTCTCTGGAAGTCAACGGCAAGACCTACATCGTCCGTGAGCTGGCTTCTCAGGAAATGAAGAACTCCGCCGGCGCCACTTGGGACGCTGCCACTGCCGGCAACGCCATCGGCACCTGGGCCGCTTCCTTCGGTGATTCCATCGACGTGGTCGTTTCCAACAACGACGGCATGGGCATGTCCATGTTCAACGCCTGGTCCAAAGCGGAAGGCATCCCCACCTTCGGTTACGACGCCAACGCTGACGCCGTTGCTGCTATCGGCGAAGGCTACGGCGGCACCATCAGCCAGCACGCCGACGTTCAGGCTTACCTGACCCTGCGCGTCATCCGCAACGCTCTGGACGGCGTGGATATCGACACCGGTATCGGCACCGCTGACGAAGCCGGCAACGTGCTGAGCGACGACGTTTACAAGTACGTTGATACCGAGCGCTCCTACTACGCTCTGAACGTGGCTGTCACCGAGGAAAACTATCAGGACTTCATGGACTCCACTAAGGTTTACGAGCCCGTCTCCAACCAGCTGGATGCCACCACTCATCCCACCAAGAAGGTTTGGCTGGACATCTACAACTCCGCCGATAACTTCCTGGGCTCCACCTACCAGCCCCTGCTGCAGAACTATGATGATCTGCTGAACCTGGAAGTCGAATACATCGCCGGCGACGGCCAGACCGAGGCCAACATCACCAACCGTCTGAGCAACCCCAGCCAGTATGATGCTTTCGCCATCAACATGGTCAAGACTGACAACGGCGCTTCCTACACTGCTCTGCTGAGCCAGTGATTCCCACCGCAGTGTGCGGTGAACCGATTCGTTAACAGGTAACACCCACTTGCTATTAGGGAGTTGATATGCAAAGCAGCTTCTCCCTAATAGCGTTTTTTGATGAAACCACAGCAGGCGCGGCCCTGCGCCGCCGCTTGTAAATTTGCAGATACGGGAGTAACTAGAATGGCAGATGCGAAAGACGATATCGTCTTGTCAATTCGTGGTATGTGCAAGTCCTTCGGCCGCAACCGGGTTCTTGACCATATCAACCTGGACGTAAAGCGCGGAACTGTCATGGGGCTTATGGGCGAGAACGGTGCCGGTAAGTCCACGATGATGAAGTGCCTGTTCGGCACCTACCAGAAGGACGAAGGCAAGATTTTCCTCAACGGCAAGGAGATCAGCTTCTCCGGCCCGAAGGATGCCCTGGAAAACGGCATTGCCATGGTCCACCAGGAACTGAACCAGTGCCTGGAACGCAACGTCATCGATAACCTGTTCCTTGGCCGTTACCCGGTCAATTCCGCCGGCGTTGTTGACGAGACGAGAATGAAGAAAAAGGCCTCCGAGCTGTTCCGCAAGCTCGGCATGACCGTGAACCTGACCCAGCCCATGCGGAATATGTCCGTTTCCCAGCGGCAGATGTGCGAGATTGCGAAAGCCATCTCCTACAATTCCCAGGTCATCGTTCTGGACGAGCCCACCTCCTCCCTGACCGTGCAGGAAGTGGAAAAGCTCTTCGAGATGATGCGCATGCTCAAGTCGCAGGGTATTTCTCTGATTTACATCTCTCATAAGATGGACGAGATCTTCGAAATCTGCGATCAGATCTCGGTGCTGCGTGACGGCAACCTGGTCATGACCAAGGACACTGCCGACACCAACATGAACGAACTGATCTCCGCCATGGTCGGCCGCTCTCTGGAAAGCCGCTTCCCGCCGGTGGACAACACCCCCGGCGAACCGATCCTGTCGGTGCAGCATCTTTCTACCAAGTACGCGCCGCACCTGCAGGATATCTCCTTCGACGTGCGGGAAGGCGAGATCTTCGGCCTGTATGGCCTGGTCGGCGCCGGCCGTACTGAACTGCTGGAGACCATCTTCGGCGTTCGTACCCGCGCCGCCGGACGCGTGTACTTCAAGGGCCGCATGATGAACTTCAACAACGCCAAGGAAGCCATCGAGCACGGTTTTGCCATGATCACCGAGGAACGCAAGGCCAACGGCCTGTTCCTGAAGTGTGACCTGACCTTCAACACCACCATTGCCAACCTGAACCAGTACAAGGCCGGCGTGGCGCTGTCCAACCCCAAGATGGTCAAGGCCACCAACAAGGAAATCAAGATCATGCACACCAAGTGCATGGGCCCGGATGATATGATTACCAGCCTTTCCGGCGGCAACCAGCAGAAGGTCATCTTCGGCAAGTGGCTCGAACGCGAACCGCAGGTCTTCATGATGGATGAACCTACCCGCGGCATTGACGTCGGCGCCAAGTACGAAATCTATGAGCTGATCATCAACATGGCTAAACAGGGAAAGACGATCATCGTTGTTTCCTCCGAAATGCCTGAGATCCTGGGCATCACAAACCGTATCGGCGTCATGTCCAACGGTCACCTTTCCGGTATTGTCAATACCAAGGAGACCAATCAGGAAGAGCTGCTGAGACTCAGTGCGAAATACCTGTAAGTGGGGGAAAATACTTATGGTGACAGAAAAAACGAAAATCCTGACGGCTGAACAGGAAGCAGCGCTTCTGCAGCCCATCGACGAGCACGTCGGCGCCATTCAGGAAAAGATCAACGCCCTGCGCGTGGACGGCACCGACCAGGTCATCGAGATTCAGAACAACATCGACAACCTCAAGCGTGACCGCATTTATACCGAAGCGGAAAAGCAGACCAAGATCACCCAGCAGAAAGCTGCGCTGGAAAAGGCCAAGGCTGTGGAAGCCAAGAACAAGGATGCCATTGCCAAGCTTGTCAGCGAAGCGGAGAGCTACCTGAAAGCCCACTATGACACCGACTATTATCAGGCCGTGGTGGAAAGCTGCAAGCTGGAAAAGGTCGCCGCCCAGGAAAAGTACAAGGCAGCTGTGGCTGAACTGGAAAAGGAGCATCAGGCCACCCTGTCCAAGCTCACCGACGCCCATGAGATCAAGGACGAAAAGTACGTCCACAAGAACCGTCTGTTTGACGCCAAGATGCGGCTGGACAAGGACCTGCAGCTGGTCAAGGACCGCCAGCATGCGGCCTTTGACTACAAGTATCACCTCATTGACATGCTGCGCATGTCCAAGTTCACGGTAGGGGAGTCCCTGGCCCAGAAGTGGGAAAACTACAAGTACACTTTCAACCGTCGGGACTTCCTGCTGCGCAACGGCCTGTACATTGCCATCATCGTCATCTTTATTGCCCTGTGCATCATCACGCCGATCGTCAAGAATGTGCAGCTGCTCACCGTCAACAACATCCTGAACATTCTGCAGCAGGCTTCGCCGCGTATGTTCCTGGCGCTGGGCGTTGCCGGCCTGATCCTGCTGGCCGGTACTGACCTGTCCATCGGCCGTATGGTCGGTATGGGCATGACCGCCGCCACCATCGTGATGCACTCCGGCCCCAACACCGGTTCTGTGTTCGGCCACACCTTCGATTTCACCGGCCTGCCGGTCATCGCCCGTGTGCTGCTGGCTCTGGTGGTCTGCATCGTGCTGTGCACCATCTTCACGACCATCGCCGGCTTCTTCACGGCCAAGTTCAAGATGCACCCCTTCATCTCCACCATGGCAAACATGCTGGTCATCTTCGGTCTGGTTACCTACTCCACCAAGGGCGTGTCCTTCGGTGCCATTGAATCCAGCATTCCCAGCATGATCATCCCCAAGATCAACGGTTTCCCCACCATCATTCTGTGGGCTGTCGCGGCCGTTGCCATCGTCTGGTTCATCTGGAACAAGACCACCTTCGGCAAGAACCTGTTTGCTGTGGGCGGCAACCCTGAAGCGGCTTCCGTTTCCGGTATCTCCGTCTTCGGCGTCACCGTGGGCGCTTTCATCCTGGCCGGTATCCTGTATGGCTTCGGCTCCTGGCTGGAATGCATCCGCATGGTGGGCTCCGGCTCTGCTGCATACGGCCAGGGCTGGGAAATGGACGCCATCGCGGCCTGCGTCGTGGGCGGCATCTCCTTCACCGGCGGTATCGGTAAGATCTCCGGCGTTGTGGTCGGTGTCTTCATCTTCACCGCGCTGACCTACTCCCTGACCACTCTGGGCATTGATACCAACCTGCAGTTCGT
Organism: uncultured Gemmiger sp.; assembly: GCA_944388105.1. Lineage (GTDB taxonomy): Bacteria > Bacillota > Clostridia > Oscillospirales > Ruminococcaceae > Gemmiger. The sequence continues at coordinate 4,081 of CALXHN010000129.1, forward strand.
CTTCTCCGGCATCATCATTCTGGTCGCCGTTATGCTCGACTGCCTGAAGTACGTCCAGAAGAAGTAATCCTGCTGTTTCTCACCACCTTTTTCCAACCCGCCGCGGAAGGGCTCCGGCCTTTCTGCGGCGGGCCCTTTTTGTCTGGCGTGGCAGAGGCCGCCGGAAGGCAGAATAAAAGACCGCCGTCGGGCAGAGGACCCGAACGACGGTCTTTTTCGTTGAATTTATGCTTTTCTGCGTCTTGTCTTTTTTCGCACACTGTATCCGAAAGTTCCCAGCCGACGCCCCAGGGCCAGATATTCCCCATGGGAATAGACGATGAGTTTTGCCTTGTCCAGACAGAGTTTGCCGTTTTCGTCCAGCAGGCGCTCATCCACATCCACGGCCACCACTTCGGCCAGGAACAGGTCATGGCTGCCCAGAGGGATGCGCTGGGTGACTTTGCATTCCAGATTCAGGGGACTCTCTTCCAGCAGGACGGTCCCCACCCGGGCAGCGGGGGCCGCATGCAGGCCCATGGCCGCAAACTTGTCCACTTCGCGGCCGCTCTTGACGCCGCACCAGTCCACAGCGCGGGTCAGCTGTTCTGTGGGAAGATTTACCACAAATTCGCCGCTTTCCTTGATGAGGTCATAGCTGTAGCGTTCCGGGCGCACACTGATGGACAGCATGGACGGCTGGGTGCAGATGGTGCCGCACCAACCCACTGTGATCAGGTTGGGCTTTTCGGGG
>CALXHN010000130.1 GCA_944388105.1 uncultured Gemmiger sp.
GGAGACTATGTGGCCCTGGAAGTGAACATGCGCCCCGCCGGCGGCTACACCCCGGACATGATCAACTTTGCCAACAGCGTGGACTGCTACCAGATCTGGGCCGACATGGTCTGCTTTGACGAGGTGCGCAGCCTGGACCTGAACGGTCCCCACTACTACTGCGTGTATGCCGGCCGCCGGGACGGCGTACAGTATGTCCACACGCACGAGCAGATCATGGCGCGCTACGGTGCCCGCATGAAGATGTGCGACCGCCTGCCCGACGCTCTGGCTCTGGACATGGGCAACCAGATGTACGTCATCAATGCGGTGACCGAAAAAGAGCGGGACAATTTCATCCGTTTTGTGCAGCAGCGGGTCTGATCCTGGCTGTGAGGCTGCCTGCGGCGGCAAGGCCGCAGGCAGCCTTTTGTTTTATTTTCACAGCTGCAAAGCCGCAAATTTGTAAATCTTTGCCGGAAACATACCGCTTTGGTGCGGTTTTCGTGTTTTTGCTGTTTACAGCGCCGCAGTGGCAGGTGTAAAATGGAACCATTCCATAAAAATCTGCCAACCCGGAGAGGAGAAGCGGCATGAAACGTTCCGTATGCAAAGCACTGGCCGTCAGTCTGGCACTCTGCCTGACCGTCGGCTGTGCCAAACAGGACGCCGGCATGGCCAGCCCCGAAACAGCCGAAACCGCTGCCGTGACCGCCGCCCCTGTGTCTCAACCCCTGCAGACACCCGACCCTGCCGCCGTGGCCGACGGCACTGTGCTGCCCGCCACCGAGGACGCAGGGCGTTCCTATGTGGAGGAGACCCTGTTCATCGGCGATTCCAACACGGCACGGTACATGATGTACGCCGACGAGACCGGTACCGCCTTCACGTCCCTGAAAAACAACATCGGCGTGGTAAGCATGGGTGTGGGCGCCATCACCACCCTGAAGTGCGAACAGTTCAAGGGTGACAGCCAGATGTACACCATCCCCGATGCGGTGGCCAAGCTGAAACCCCGGCGGATCATCATCTGCTTCGGCACCAACAACCTGGGCGGGACTTCCACCGACGCTACCAGCTTCATCAAGACCTACCGGGAAGGGTTACAGGCCATTCAAAAGGCCTGGCCCTACGCCGAGATCATCGTGAGCGCCATTCCCCCGCTGGACAAACAGCGGGAAAACACCCGGCTGGACATGGTCCAGGTGGACGCCTACAACGCCGCCCTGGTGACCATGTGCGAGGAGGACGGATACCGCTTCCTCAATTCCACCGAAGTGCTGCGGGATGATGCCACCGGCTGGGCCAAGAAAGATTATACCCTTTCGGACGGCGTGCATCTTTCCAAGGTGGCCGTGACCGCCTACTTCAACTATGTGCGCACCCACGCCAGCCAGACACCGGATCAGCGTCCCCAGCCGCTGGGGACCATCCCCGAGCCGGACGGCGTGCCGCTGGGTCTGATCACCTCCGACCCCATCGCGGTGCGGGGTGCCAAGGTGCCGGTGGAATTTGTGGCCTCGGAAGGCGGTTCCATCAGCGGTTCCACCAGCCAGATGGTCAAGAAGGGCGGCACCTGCTCCACCGTGACCGCTGTGCCCCAAGACGGCTGGAAGTTTGCCTACTGGTCAGCTTCCATCGGGTCCGCCGGGTCGGGCAGTTCCCTCACCTTCACCGTGCCTTCCAACGCGGATGCCGGCGGTGTGGTGGTGACCGCCCACTTTGAACCCGCGGCCCATGACCACAACTATGTGGAAGTGGAAGGCAGCCGCAAGAATCCCACCTGCGAGGAGAAGGGCTATGTAAAAGAAGCCTGCAGCATCTGCGGCGAAGTGCGGGAGGTGGAGCTGGATGCCACCGGCCACAAGTGGGATGGCGGGTCCGTGACCAAAGAACCGCAGCCCGGTGTGGAAGGGGTCCGCACCTACACCTGCACCGTATGCGGCAAACAGTACACCGAACCCATCGCTGCATTGGAAGTGACGCCGCCCCCTGCCACACCGCCCAGCACGGATACCGGCGGCAGCACCGGCACCGTCGAGACCACGCCTCCGGATGGCAACACCGGCGGCGAGACCACCGACCCTGGCAGCGGTTCTACCGAAGAGACCACGCCACCGGTGGAGACGCCGCCTGTTGAGGGCGGAGACGGCGGCGATGGCGGCGACGGCGGCGACGGCGGCGATGGCGGCGATGGCGGCGACGAGCCCGACGGAAATACCGGCACGGGAGAAGGCGGCACCGACGGCGGAGAACCTGCCCCGGAACCCGAACAGCCTGCGCCGGAATCCCCCGTTCCCGAAGAGGTGCAGCCGGACCCCGCCCCGGCGGAAGTGCCTGCCGCAGGCTCGGAAGCTCCCACGGAATAACGACTTTTTCCAAAGATACAATGTTCGACCTTCCCCCTGGCCGACAGGGGGAAGGCTTTTCTGTCAAAAAAGGAAGGAATCATTTTTTATGGACTCCAACACCAAAAATTCGGCCCGGATCTCCCGGTTTCTGCCGTATCTGATGCGGTACAAGGGCATCCTGCTCTTTGATTTGTTCTGCGCCGCCCTGACGACTCTGTGCGATATTGTACTGCCCGCTATCATGCGGTATCTGACCAATGCCGCCACCGATCCTTCGGTGGTGCTTACCGTGGCCACGGTGGGCAAACTGGCCTTGCTGTACCTGGTCCTGCGCATCATTGACGGTGCCGCCAGCTATTACATGTCCGGCACCGGGCACATCATGGGCGTGTACATCGAGACCGACATGCGCCGGGACGCCTTTGCCCATCTGCAGAGGCTGAGCCACACCTACTACAACAACACCAAAGTGGGCCAGATCATGGGCCGCATCACCAACGACCTGTTTGATGTGACCGAATTTGCCCATCACTGCCCCGAGGAATTCTTCATTGCCGCCATCAAGATCGTGGCCTCCTTCGTGATCCTGTGCGGGGCCAGCGTGCCCCTGACCCTGGTGGTCTTTCTCTGCGTGCCCCTGATGATGGTGGTCAGCGTGCGGCTGAACCTGCGGCTGCGGGCGGCCTTCCGCAAGCAGCGGTTCCAGATCGGTGAGCTGAACGCCTCCATTGAGGACAGTCTGCTGGGACAGCGGGTTGTCAAGGCCTTTGCCGCCGAAGAACAGGAAAAAGACAAGTTCGAGGTGGGCAACCAGACCTTCCAGACCATCAAGAAAAAGACCTACCACGCCATGGCCGCTTTCAACACCTCCACCCGCCTGTTTGACGGCCTGATGTATCTGGTGGTCATTGTGGCAGGCGGCCTGTTCCTGGTGTACGACAAGATCAGTGCCGGCGACCTGGTGGCCTATGTGCTGTATGTGTCCACCCTGATCGCCACCATCCGCCGCATTGTGGAATTTGCGGAACAGTTCCAGCGGGGCATGACCGGCATCGAGCGCTTCTTTGAGATCATGGACACCCCGGTGGAGATCGAGGATGCCCCCGACGCCAAGCCCCTGCAGGTGGACAAGGGCGGCATCGAGTTCCAGGATGTGAGCTTTGAGTATCCCGACGATCACAACAAGGTGCTGCGCCATGTGAACCTGCAGATCAAACCCGGGGAGAACCTGGCCCTGGTGGGCCCCTCCGGCGGCGGCAAAACCACCCTGTGCAATCTGATCCCCCGTTTTTACGATGTGACCGGCGGCCGCATCCTCATCGACGGGCAGGATGTGCGCCAGGTCACCCTGCACAGTCTGCGGGATGCCATCGGGGTGGTGCAGCAGGACGTGTACCTGTTCAGCGGCACGGTGGCCGAGAACATCGCCTACGGCAAACCGAACGCCACCCGGGAGGAGATCGAACAGGCTGCCAAGCTGGCCGGCGCCGACGGATTTGTGCGGGAGCTGAAGGACGGCTACGACACCTATGTGGGCGAGCGGGGCGTCAAGCTCAGCGGCGGCCAGAAACAGCGCATTTCCATTGCCCGGGTTTTCCTGAAGAACCCGCCCATCCTGCTGCTGGACGAGGCCACCAGCGCCCTGGACAACGAGAGCGAGATCCTGGTGGGCCAGAGTCTGGACGCCCTGGCCAAGGGCCGCACCACCCTGACCATTGCCCACCGCCTGACCACCATCAAGAACGCCGACCGCATCCTTGTTCTGGGCAGGGACGGCATTGAGGAAGAGGGCACCCACGACCAGCTGCTGGCCAAAAAAGGCATCTACTACCGCCTGTGGAACGGTCTGGTCAGCGGACAGACCCTGTAAAAGTCAAGAGGAAAATAGCGCGGGTCTCCCCCGTTTTTGCACAAAGTTTCGGCTGCGTTTTGGTGCGCTTTGCCGAAGCTTTCCTGCACGGGGGGACCCGCGCTTGTTTTTTCCCTTTTTTGTGTGTATGATGGAAACCAGAATTCAGGAAAGGCGGAATCAGCGTGACTCGTTCCAGCGGTATTCTTTTGCATTTGTCCAGTCTGCCGTCGGCCACCGGCATCGGCACCATGGGGCGTGAAGCCCGGAAATTTGTGGATTTTCTCGCCCTGGCCGGACAGCGGTACTGGCAGATTTTGCCCGTATGCCCCACCAGTTACGGGGACAGCCCCTACCAGTCTTTTTCGACCTTTGCAGGCAACCCTTATTTCATTGATCTGGATCTGCTGGCCAGGGACGGCCTGCTGGAACCGGAGGAGTACAAGGACATGGATTGGGGCGGCACCCCCGACCAGGTGGACTATGCCGTCATCTACGAAAAGCGGTATCCCGTGCTGCGCAAGGCCTGCACCCGGCTGCTGGCTGCCCCGCCTGCGGACTATGAAGC
>CALXHN010000131.1 GCA_944388105.1 uncultured Gemmiger sp.
CCGCCTTTTCTTGTTATCCAGCCCTCCGGCTGTATCGGTTGAGCAAAAGTCAGCGTGGGAATGGTGTGGTATCTTTAACTTTGGGAAACTCCCCGGTCATATCCTGACCTGGACATGGTGGTTCGTCTGGCCGAAACGCTGAACACGGATCCCAACGCGCTTTTGTATCCGCCCCAGGCCAAGTCCGGCAAGCTGCCGTATCGCCCGGTGGCGTATAAATCCATCTTTATTGTGCTTCTGCTGTTTTTCCTGATGATGACCGTGTTCGGCGGCGTGTTTGCCGTAATACTGAAACCACTGATTGGCGGCGGAGTAGAGCAGAGCTACCTGTACCCCATTTACGGCGGCATCATGATGCTGGCGGCCCTGATGGTGGGCTGCACCTGCGTTGTTCTGGATGAACTGCGCAATCCCGGCTCCTCCGACGAGGATAAAAAGAATGGATGAAGACAAACCGTGTCGGTCAGGAAAAAATGATTTCGGCGGTGTGCGGGAAAACAAAAAAGCCTTTCAGCATTTGCTGAAAGGCTTTTGGTCGGAGTGACGGGATTCTCCCGCGGACTAACGAACAGTCCACAGGACTGTTCGTTGCGCACTGCGGTGCGCCGTCCTGTTCTCATCTCCGTCCCTCATGCGACAAAAAAAGCTCTCAGCCTGAGCTGAGAGCTTTTTGGTCGGAGTGACGGGATTCTCCCGCGGACTAACGAACAGTCCACAGGACTGTTCGTTGCGCACTGCGGTGCGCCGTCCTGTTCTCATCTCCGTCCCTCATGCGACAAAAAAAGCTCCCAGCTTGAGCTGAGAGCTTTTTGGTCGGAGTGACGGGATTCGAACCCACGGCCTCTTGGTCCCGAACCAAGCGCGCTACCAACTGCGCTACACCCCGAGAAAAAAACCGCAGCAACTTTGCTGCTGCGGTTTTGCTTTGGTTGGGGATGAGAGGATCGAACTCCCACGGGCGGAGTCAGAGTCCGCTGCACTACCATTATGCGAATCCCCAGTAGGTTTTGTCTGGGCTTGTTTGCCCTCGACGTTTATTTATTATAGCGACTCGAATCCGGTTTGTCAACAGTTTTTTGCAAAAAGTTGCCATGAATTTTGCCGCAGGGGACTTGTCCCGACCTTTGCAGGCGACATAAACACAAAAATGGATGTATCACCAAATTTTTTTGGTGTTGCTGCGCATCGGGGCATTGACAAACGGCCCTTTGGTGGCGTACTCTTAACCTAAAGAACACAGCTGGCGGCGGTAGGCCCGCAAGGGGAGCGCCGCCAAAAAACGGGAGGGTTACACAATGAAAATGCGTGTCGGTATCCTGACATCCGGCGGCGACTGCCCCGGCCTGAACGCCACCATCCGCGGCGTGGCCAAGGCGCTGTATCAGCGCATGGGCGATAATGTGGAGATCATCGGTATCATGAACGGCTACGACGGCCTGATCAACGGCAACTACCGTGTCATGGACCCGTCGGAGTTTTCCGGCATCCTGACGGTGGGCGGTACCATCCTGGGCACCAAGCGCACCCCTTTCAAGATGATGCGCGTGGTGGGCGAGGACAATGTGGACAAGGTCGCCGCCATGAAAAAGACCTACAAAGCGGCCAAGCTGGACTGCCTGCTCTGCCTGGGCGGCAACGGCACCCACAAGACAGCCAACCTCCTGAGCCAGGAGGGGCTGAACATCATCGGCCTGCCCAAGACCATCGACAATGACATCTACGGCACCGATGTGACCTTCGGCTTCCACACCGCCGTGGACATCGCCACCGAAGTCATCGACCGCATCCACACCACCGCTGGCAGCCACAGCCGGGTGATGTGCATCGAGATCATGGGCAACAAGGCCGGCTGGCTGACCCTGTACTCCGGTATTGCGGGCGGCGCCGACATCATCCTGATCCCCGAGCATCCTTATGATATCAAGAAGGTGGCCAATGCCGTGGAGCGCCGCGCCAAGGCCGGCAAGAACTTCTCCATCCTGGCTGTGGCCGAAGGTGCCGTCTCGGTGGACGAAGCCAAGATGAAGCGCAAGGAATGGACTGCCAAGCGCGCTGCCGAAGGCTACACCACCGCCACCAACCGCATTGCCCGCCAGATCGAACAGATGACCGGTGCCGAGACCCGGATCTGTGTGCCCGGTCACATGCAGCGCGGCGGTTCTCCCTCCGCGTATGACCGTGTGCTGGCCACCCAATTCGGCGCCTACGCTGCCGGTCTGGTGGCGGACGAGCACTACGGCGTGACCGTGGCCATGGTCAACCGCAATGTCACCGCCAACCCGCTTATCGAGATCGCCGGCAAGACCCGCGGCGTGCCGGATGACTGCGCCATGCTCAACGTGGCCCGTTCCATGGGCATCAGCCTGGGCTGATCCCACAACCCCCGCAGCTTCGGCGGCGGACAGTTTTGCATCCTTCGGGGTGCGGCTGTCCGCCGCTTTTTTGCTGCCTTTTTTTTCGGAATCTCTTGACGAAACACCAAAAAGGTGATATGGTTAATTACACAAGTAATGAACCAATAAACCGGGCTGCGCGGCCGGTACTGGTTCCTGCCTGTTCCAAACAAGAAAGGGGGCGTGATTTTGAAGGGAACGCTCAATGACCAGAGCCTGATCTACCGGCAGATCGCCCAACTGCTGGAGGACGGCATCCTTCGGGGAGAATACCCCGCCGACACCCAGGTGCCCAGCACCAATGAACTGGCCCGGGCCTTCAACATCAATCCCGCCACCGCTGCCAAAGGAATCAACCGCCTGGTGGACGAAGGGCTGTTGTATAAGCGGCGGGGCATCGGGATGTTTGTGGCTCCCGGCGCGGCCGAAGCCCTGCGGCAGAAACGGCGGGAAAATTTCGCCAAGACGCAGGTCAAAGCCTTTGTGCGGGAAGCCAAGCGCTTGGGTCTGACCCAACAAGAACTTTACAGCCTGGTCAAAGCCCAGGCACAGGAGGAACAACTGCCATGACCACCATTACAAAAGCACCCGCTCCGCAGCCCTTGCAGGCGGATAAACTCTGCAAGAACTATGGCAAACAGCCCGTTTTGCAGGACCTGGACCTGACGTTTGAACCCGGGCGCATTTACGGGCTCATCGGGCGCAACGGCGCCGGCAAGACCACTCTTTTGGGGATTCTGTCCGGTCAGAACTATGCCACCGGCGGGCGGGCCCTGTACGGCGGCCAGCCGGTGTGGGAGAACAGTGCCGTGCTGGGCAACCTGCATTTCGCCCGGGAGATGTCTGCCGCCAGTGAACTGGCAGGCCTTTCGGTGAAGAATTTTCTGCGGGCTGGCCGCCTGTTCTGCCCCTACTGGGACCAGAATTACGCCGACGAGCTGATCAAGAAGTTTGAACTGCCCAACAAGATGATCAACCGCCTGTCCCGCGGGCAGATGAGCATGGTGTCCATCACGGCGGCGCTGGCCTCCCGGGCACCGGTCACCCTGCTGGACGAACCCACCGCCGGACTGGATGTGGTGGCACGGGAACGGTTTTACCGCATCCTGCTGGACGAGTACCAGCGCACCGGCCGCACCTTCGTTATCTCCACCCATATCATTGAGGAAGCTGCCTCGGTGTTTGAAAAGGTGGTCATCCTGGACGAGGGCAAGGAGGTAGCCGACCAGAACACCGAGGATCTGGTGGAACAGTTCCGCTACATCAGCGGCCCCGCCGCCGAACTGGACGCCGCCCTGGCCGAACGGGGCATCACCCCCCTGCAGACCCAGGTGCTGGGCGGCCACAAGATGGTGGCCGTGCGGGGAGAGGAAGCCCTGTTTGAAGAGCTGGCGGCCCGGGACGGACTGACGGTGGAAGGCATGAACCTGCAGAACGTGTTCGTGGCCCTGTGCGGCCACGGCGACGAGGAGGGGTGACCATGCGCAATCTGGTGCGGTATTTCGGCCTGACCTTTCTGCAATACATCGGGGTGGTGATGGCCTTTGTGGTGCTGGTGGTGCTGGGGGCCCGGTACACCCCGCTGTCTCTGTTTGAAAGCTACACATATATGATGCCCACTATGGGGTTGTGGCTCGCTCCGCTGACACTGGCCGGCTGCCATTCCACTATGGCGCTGCCCACCTATTTCGGGGTGCGCCGGTGGAATACATTTCTCTGCATCCAGATCCTGGCGGTTGTCATGGAACTGTGTACGCTGGCTCTGGCGGTTCTGGGCACCACCCTGATCGCTTCCTGGAATCCGGAGTACGACATGGTGCTGAGCGTGGGGGGAATCCCGGTGCTTCTGGCTGCCTCCCTCACTGTCACCGAGATGGCCCTGCTGGCCCAGTATCTGCCCCGGGGGGCCAAACAGCGAACCGCCTCCATTCTGATGGTCCTCATCATGATTGTCCTGTCTTGTTCCATCACCATCGGTTTTGTCAAGGCAATCGGGATTCCGTTGGCCCTTTTCCCCATCCATGCGCTGCGTCCCGGCTGGGCGGTGTTTACCTTGGTCTGTGCGGCGGTTGCCGTGATTCTGGGCGTGGCGACCTGGCGCTTCTATCGAAAGGCGGTGATCCGGCTGTGAAAAACAAGGAACAAACGTTCGGCCGCACGTTGGGCGGTGTTCTCCAACTGGACACCAAGGTGATGGCCGGTCTGGCAGGCAT
>CALXHN010000132.1 GCA_944388105.1 uncultured Gemmiger sp.
TTTTTTATATAACGACCTACCGTCAGGCTTTTTCCTCAGTCTTTTCCTTAGGCAGCAGCACATTCATGATGATGGCCACAAAAGCGGCGGGAACAATACCGGAACCGCCAAAAATCAGCTGTACGGCCTGTGGAAGACCGGCCAGCACGGCACTGTTGGCGCCAAGGCCGTATCCGAGGCCCAGCGCTACCGAAACAATGGACATGCTGCGAGCAGTCAGAGGCTCGCGGGTGATGAGCTGGATGCCGCTCATGACAATGGAAGAAAACATGATAACGGCAGCACCACCCAGCACGCTTTGCGGCATGATGGAAACGATCGCTGCCAGCTTGGGCAGCAGACCACAGAGTACCAGGAAAACAGCGCCGCAGGCCAGAGCAGTACGGTTTACAATCTTGGTCATGGTGACCAGACCGACATTCTGGCTGAAAGAGGTGTTGGGCAGAACCCCAAACAGGGCGGCAAAGGTGGAACCCAGACCATCGCACATGACACCGCCGGCCAGTTCCTGGTCGGTCGCCTCACGGTCCATACCACCTTCAGTCACGCCGGAAATGTCGCCGACAGTCTCCACGGCAGTTACAATGAACATGATCATTACAGGAATAATAGCGCGCAAATCAAAGACCGGTTTTACCGGCATCAGCTGCGGGATGGAAAACCAATCTGCCTGGGCAACTTTGTCCCAGTTCAATACCCAGGCTTTGGTATACGCAACGCCGTCGGCGGTCACCCCGGTGATGGAAAGGAAGAACGGCAGAATGGCGCAGATCACGTACCCGCAGATAATTCCGATAAGGATGCAGGAAGAACTGGCCATACCTTTGGCTCCATGCTTGAGAGCCAGCACAATGATCATCACGGCCAGGGCAACCAGCAGATTCTCCACCGAGCCATAGTCAGCAGCGGAGGTGCCGCCGCCAAAGGAACCAACACCCACGCTGATCAGGGACAGACCGATGGAAAGAACCACTGTACCGGTAACCACGGCGGGGAAAAAACGGCGAAGCGGCTTCAGGAAAGCTCCCAAGACCGTCTCAAAAAGACCGCCCAGAATGGAAGCACCCATGATGGCCGCATAGGCGACAATGCCGCCGCCCATAACCTTGACAACACTCTGGAAAACACCGATAAAGCCGGAACTGGTACCCATAATAATAGGAACTTTGCCGCCGACAGGTCCGATGGCAAAAAGCTGAACCAAGGTTACAAGGCCGGCTACCAGCATGGCGTTCTGCAGCAGGGATACCTGGATGGCCGCAAATTCTTCTGCGCCGCCGCCGGCTGCGCACAGGCTGGTGATAATCAAAATGGGGGTCAGGTTTCCTACGAACATGGCCAGCACATGCTGCAGTCCCAGGGGAATGGCCTGCCGCATCGGCAGCTTCCCCTCAAATTCGTAGGGAGTCGCGTACTGTTGTGTCTTTTCCATCTTATTCCTCCCGTTTGGTATACAATATGGCAAACAGAATTATTATAACAGAGATTGGCGCGTTCTCCCACAGCTTTTGACCAAAAGGTAAGCAAGAAGGCTATTTTCTCTTTTTTATGCAATAAAGGAACGGCGTCAAGCATTTTTCTTGTTCTGCCTGCCGGTAAAACGGATTCGGAAAGCAGAGAATCCGGCAAAAAAGGAGGGGCGACCGGTGAAAATTTCATATTCCGGGAAAAACGGTATGGCAGGAAATGACAAGTAAAACTGCTTTACAAAAAGAAAAACAGTTTTCCAGCCAAAGGCAGATTGCCTCGGGAAAGAAAACTGTTGGAGAAGGTTGGAAAGTCAGGGCAGAAACAGCACACTCAATTTTCCAATACCCGTCCGTCAATGGAGATGGTCACGACCCGGCAGGGCACGGTCTGGCCACTGGCAAGCAGGGCCCTCTGTACGGCATTGGCCAATCCACCGCAGCAGGGAACTTCCATGCGTACTACGGTCAGCGAAGCGATTTTGTTCGCCTGCAGAATGGCGGTCAGCTTTTCGCTGTAATCCACAGCATCCAATTTGGGGCATCCGATCAGGGTCACACGGTTGTGCATGAATTCCTGGTGCATGCGGGCATAGGCAAACGCAGTACAGTCGGCCGCCACCAGTACATCCGCCCCGGCAAAGAACGGAGCATTCACCGGGACAAGCTTGATCTGCACAGGCCACTGACCCAGGCAGGAAGCACGCATAGGCTGATTTGCCGGCGCTGCAGGTGCCATCTGATGCATACGCTGACCGGGACAGCCCGCAGGAACCTGTTTATGCTGCATGTGCTGGGCAACGGCAGCTTCATCGTAAGCCGCTGCTTCCCGCTCCACGAAGCTGATAGCACCGGTGGGGCAGGTGGGCAGGCAATCCCCCAGTCCATCACAGTAGTCATCCCGAAGCAGGACAGCCTTGCCATTCTCCATTCCGATGGCGCCTTCGTGGCAGGCCCGAGCGCAGGCACCGCAGCCATTGCACTTTTCTTGGTCGATGTGAATGATTTTCCGAATCATGAAGAGCTCCTTTGATCATATGGATTTGCATTGATTATATCTGAAAAGACACCAAATAGCCGTTGCATAAACAACGCAAATGAAAAAATCTTTTTCGTGAGTTTCAGTGATACACAAAAACGCATAAATTTTGCCGGGGACATGTGGAGCAAAATCAACAAAAATCACGCACAGACGAAAAAATGGCTTTGTCGGGGCTGATTTTTTGTGTTATAATAAAAATATACGAAGCAATGACGAAGAAAGAAAGTGGGGTATCATGTATAACGTTGGGGACATCATTGTATATGGTGAACATGGCATCTGCCGTGTGGCAGCGGTTGGCCCGCTGAACCTGGGCGGACCAGGTGACCGACTGTATTATACGCTGCGTCCGTATTACCAGCCGGAACTGGTCATCTATGCGCCCATTGACAACGAGCGCGTGGTGATTAGGCCGCCGGTGACCAGGGAACAGGCAGAGCAGATCGTCAAGGAACTCCCGGAGGTTCCCGAACTGGAAATCCCCGATGAAAAAGGCCGCGAAGCATTGTACAGCCAGATTCAGCACGGCTGCGATTGTCGGGCGTTGGCCGGTCTGCTGAAAGCACTGCATCGCCGCCGTGCCGAGCGGCAGCAAAAGGGGCGGCGTGCCACCAGTGTGGATGAACGCTATTTTCATGCGGCAGAAGACCAGCTGTATGGTGAGCTGGCCTTTGCACTGGGTATGAACCGTGAGGACGCACCGGAATACATACGTACCTGCCTGGGGCAGGCTGAATAAACGATCAATCCTCCGCCGTAACTGAAATTTTACAGATTGGCGGAGGATTTTTGCATGCCTTTTCAGATAACGGCATATCCATGGCATCGGATACCAAAACTGACATGGGGGTACGTTTTACCTTTGTTGTAAAAGTCTGTGTTTGGCCCGGTGCAACTGTTTTGTGCCCATTGCTTTTGCAAAAGGTTGGGTGTACAATACCCATGTGCATGCCATATGAGGCAGGGGAAAGCTCCTGCTGTGGCGTGCGCGGAAACAGGAGGGTATTTTGGCAAACCTGAGAAAGCAAAAAGAAGCCCTGGTCAATTATTTTGAAGCAGGCTGCAAGCCTGTGGGAAAATTGACGGTCGGGTTGGAAGTAGAACATTTTATTACCGGGGCAGATGGAAGCCCTATTGATTTCGAGCAAGTTCAGCAGGTCATGAAGGCACTGCAGCAGACCGGTGATGTGCCTGTGGTGATGGACGGCGAATATGTTGGGTTTTACAATGATGCTTATGCGGTTTCCCTGGAACCCGCCTGCCAGTTGGAAATCAGCATCTTGCCCCAGCCCAACGTCAGTCGTCTGATGGCGGTGTATGAAGGCTTTGCGGCGCGTATGCACCGCGCTTTGGCCCAGCAAGGCTTGCGCGGGTACAATCTGGGGTATCATCCCACCCGGCGGGCCGCAGCGCTGCCGCTGATTCCCAAAAAGCGGTATGAAGTGATGGACCGGTATTTTCAAAAGCGGGGACATCACGGCACCCAGATGATGCGTGCTACCGCCTCTACCCAGGTTTCGGTGGATTATTACAGTGAACAGGACTTTGTACGCAAGTACCGCGTGGCATGCCTGATGGCGCCGCTGCTGGCTCTGCTGACAGATAATGCGCCCGTTTATGAGGGGCAGCCCAACCATGCCTACAGTGTACGCACTTCTGTCTGGAACGATGTGGACCCCGACCGCTGCGGTATTCCGCCGATTTTGATGGACGCGGATTTCGGGTTTGAAAAGTATGCCGACTATATCCTGCAAAAACCCCTGGTGGTGTCCCGCCGGGGCCCCCGTACCGAAGGCGTCGGCCGAAA
>CALXHN010000133.1 GCA_944388105.1 uncultured Gemmiger sp.
ACCACCACGCCGAACCCGGTGATGAACCGGATGGGCTTGACCGAAAGGCTGGTGATGCCGTCAAAGGCCAGCCCCAGCATTTTGGAAAGGGGATAGTGGCTTTCCCCGGCAATACGCTCGTGCCGTTCGTAGGTCACAGCGGTGCTTTTGAACCCCACCAGAGGCACCATGCCCCGCAAAAACAGATTGACTTCCTTGAAATTGGCAAATTCTTTCAGGACCCGGGCGCTCATCAGGCGGTAGTCTGCGTGGTTGAACACCACCTCCGCGCCCATGGCGTTGAGAAGCTTGTAAAAGCTTTCCGCAGTAAAGCGCTTGAAAAAGGTGTCGGTGTCCCGTTTGGAGCGCACTCCGTACACCACTTCGCAGCCATCCCGATAGGCGTCCACCATGGCGTCCATGGCGTTGATGTCGTCCTGACCGTCGCAGTCGATGGAGATGGTGATGTCGCAGCGGTCTTTTGCTTCCATCAGGCCGGCAAGGACTGCATTCTGATGTCCCCGGTTTCGGCTCTGGCAGATGCCCAGATAATGGGGGTCACGCGCTGCCAGATCGCAGATGATCTTCCAGGTATCATCCTTGGACCCATCATTGACGAACAGCACCCGGCTGTCCGGACTGATTTTGCCGGCCGCGGAAAGATCGGTGATTTTCTGCAGAAACAACGGCGCTGTAATGGGCAGTACCTCCTGCTCGTTGTAGCAGGGGATGACAATGTACAAAACAGGCATTTGACGGTGATTCATTGTGTTACCTCATTCCTGGCACTGGCTGCGCAGGCGTTCTTTATCCAGAATTTTGAAACTTCCCCGGAAGGTTTCAATCAGCCCTTCCCGCTGCATGCGGCCCAGCTCCCGGCTCAGGGCGCTTCGGTCGCAGTTCAGGTACTCGGCAAGACCGGCCCGGGTCAGCGGCACCGCAAAGGTGTCCTGTCCGGCTTCGTCGGCCTGTTCCAGCAGCCACAAGCTGATGCGCACCCGCAGGCTTTTGCAGATCAGCAGCTCCACCCGGCGATCCAGGGCGAAGTATTTGTTGGAGATGGTCAGCACCAAATTCTGCAGCAGCTGCAGATGGCTCTCGTGCAGACGGGCGCAGGGATGGATGATTTTTTCGTAGGGCAGATACACGGCCAGACAATCGGTCTGCGCCATGACGCTGACGGGACTCTTGGTACTGGAACCGGACAGTACATCTCCGAACAGACCGCCGGTACTCATCTCGGTGATGGCCACGCTGCTGCCGTCCGGTGTGTTTTTCAGAGCGGTGATGGAGCCTTCCAGCAGGATACCGACCTCCCGGGTCTCGTATCCGGCCAGCATCAGAAATTCTCCTTTCTGATACCGACGCACCCGCGGGGCAAAGCAGTCCAGCATTTTGTCCAGCTCGTCATCACGCATACCGCGCAGCAGGGAAGTGCCGCGCAAAACAGGATAATACGGCCGCAGATTCATCGCAAAGGTCCTTTCATGCCAAGAGTAGCGGTGCCCGGGCTGGACCCGAAAACACCACGAAATGTTGCCGGGGCAAAATTGTTGCACCGGCAATCGACATTCTCGTTTTATTATAGTATAGTAATGCGGCAAAAGCAAATGGAATTCAAACCGCATTTGCGGCATTGGGAGGAGTTCACTGTGAAATTGAAACGTATTCTGGCCGCCTTTACGGCGCTGGCCCTGGCTGTATCTCTGGCAGCCTGCGGCGCGGCGTCCCAGTCTACCGCTGAAGCCACTCCGGTCCCGGCGACCCAGGAGACCGCTCCGGCGGAGGAAACCGCATCTCCGGAAACCGCCGAAGCTGCCGGTTTCCGCGTGGCTGGCCTGAAAGGTCCCACCACCATGGGTCTGGTCAATCTGATTGACGATGTGGACAAGGGCGAAAGTGACCTGGATATTGACTTTACCATGTACGGTGCGGCCGATGAGATCGTGCCCCTACTGGTCAAGGGTGACCTGGACGCTGCGGCCATCCCGGCCAACCTGGCAGCCACTCTGTACCAGAAGACCAATGGCGCCGTGGAAGTGGCTGCCATCAACACCCTGGGCGTTCTGTACATTGTGGAGAACTCCGATGCTCAGTATGCCGGCATCGCCGACCTGAAGGGCAAGACCATCCTGACCACCGGTAAGGGCACCACCCCTGAGTATGTCCTGCGTTATGTGCTCAGCCAGAATGGTCTGGATCCCGACAAGGATGTGACCATCGAATACTTCAGCGAATCCACCGAGGTCGTGGCCCAGATGACCGCCCGGGGAGAGGGCACCATCGCCATGCTGCCGCAGCCTTTCGTCACCAGTGCTCTGTCTCAGGTGGAAGGCCTGAGCGTCAAGTTTGATATGAGCGAAGAGTGGGAGAAGGTAGCCGGTTCCCAGCTGGTCACCGGTGTTCTGGTGGCCCGCAAAGAGGCTGTGGAGGCTGACCCTGCGGCCTTTGACGCCTTCCTGACTGCCTATAAGGCCAGCACTGAGGCCGCCAACTCCGACCTGGAAGGCACGGCGGCTTTGTGCGAAAGCTACGGTATCGTGGCCAAGGCTGCTCTGGCGCAGAAGGCTCTGCCCGAGTGCAACATCGTGTTCATCACCGGCGACGAGATGCGTACTGCTCTGGAAACCTACTTCCAGGTTCTGTATGATGCCGATCCCACCAGCGTAGGCGGCCAGCTGCCGGACGATGCTTTCTACTATGGCGTCTGATTCCGGCCGGTCCGGTTCACTGCCCCGCTGGCATACGGCCGCTGCCGTGGTATTCTGGGTGGCGGTTTGGCAGCTGGTGGCTATGGCCCTGGGGCACGGCGGATTGTTCCTGTCCACCCCGCTGCAGACTCTGCAGGCACTGGCTGTGCAGCTGCCCACGCCTGAATTCTGGCACCGCATCGCGTTCAGTGCCCTGCGTATCCTGACAGGCTTTTTGCTGGCTCTGGCGGGCGGCCTGGTGCTGGGAGCGGCAGGTGCCCGCTGGCGTCTGGTCCGGGTACTGCTGGGACCACCCATGCAGCTGATCCGGGCCATGCCGGTGGCCAGCTTTGTGATTCTGGCCCTGTTGTGGGTCAGCAGCGCCAACCTTTCGGTGGTGGTAAGTTTTACCCATGTGCTGCCGGTGATTTACGCGGGCGTTATGGGCGGCATTGCCGATACCGACCCCCAGCTGCTGGAAATGGCCCGGGTCTACCGGTTGCCGCTGTCCAAACGGCTGCGGTATATCTGGCTGCCTGGTATTTTTCCCTCTCTGTGCGAGAGCTGCATCGCGGCCATGGGGATGTGCTGGAAGAGCGGTGTTTCTGCCGAAGTCATCGGCCTTCCCGACCATAGCGTGGGGGATGCCCTTTACCGCGCCAAGATCACCCTGTCTACCCCGGATGTCTTTGCCTGGACGCTGGTTATTGTGCTGTTGTCGGCCCTGCTCTCGGCAGTGGCGGCCCGCGGTCTGCGCTGGCTTAAAGTCCGGCTTTGCGGGGAGGTGAAAGCGGCGTGAGCATCATCATAGCGCATCTGGAAAAGCGCTTCGGCACCCGTACCGTACTCAAGGACCTGAACCTGCAGGTAGATGGCCCTCTGGTTTTGATGGGCCCCTCCGGCTGCGGAAAAACCACCCTGCTGCGCATCCTCATGGGTCTGGAAGACGCCGACGGCGGCACCGTCACCGGCGTGGGGACCATCGGCGCTGTTTTTCAGGAAAACCGTCTCTGCCCGCAGCTGACCGCTGTTGGCAACATTGTCCTGACCGGCGGCGATTCCGGGACGGCGGAGCGGGAACTGCGCGCCCTCGGCTTTGGGGATAAGGATCTGGCTCTGCCCAGTATCCGGCTTTCCGGGGGGCAAAAGCGCCGTGCGGCACTGCTGCGGGCGCTGCTGTGCCCACAGGCGCAGACGCTTCTGCTGGACGAACCGTTCACCGGTATGGATGCCGAACTGGTGGCACAGGCTGCTGCGGCCATCTGCCGCCTGACGGCAGAGCGGGACACGGTTCTGGTCACCCATGATGCGGCGGCTGCTGCGTTGCTGGGGTGGCCGGTGGTACAGCTTCACCCTTATCAGTCTTGATGCGAACCCAATGGCAAGGCTCCTTTTTTCACGGAGCCTTGCCATTTTCTTTTGTATGCTTTAGCGAAATGAGAACCCCCAGCTCTGCTGGGGAGAGTAAAAAAGCTTTAGCTTCAAGCAT
>CALXHN010000134.1 GCA_944388105.1 uncultured Gemmiger sp.
CTGCCGGTCATGGACTCGCTCTTCACCCCGGCGTCCACCAGGGCGGCCTCCTCGGCGCTCAGGCCGGTGTTGTAGGTCAGCCAGGCTTCGTCGTCCAGGTCAATGGCGGTGGTCTGCATCATCATCAGTTCCACCGGATAGGCTTCGTAGATGCTGTCCACCATGGCGGACAGCTCGCTGTCCGGTTCCGCCACTTCGGCCACGCCCATATCGTCGGAAACACCGTCCTCGGCGGTGGAGGTCTCCGGGGTAGCCGTGGGATCCGGGGTGGCCGTGGTGGACTGGGAGGAAGCGCCGCAGGCGGCCAGAGAGAGGGCGGCAGCCATGGCCAGCGCCAGCAGAGAGGTCTTGGTCATCAGATTGCGTTTCATGTGTTTGTTCCTTTCCTGTTTGAAAAATAATTCGGGCAGGGTTACCGGTCGGTGAGCAGTTCTTCCGGGGCAAAGACCGCGTCCCAGGGGTCCCGGGGCAGCTCCTCGGCCAGCAGGGCGGCGGGACAGACCAGCAGCCGCCTGCCTTTATACTGTGCCAAAAAACGGTCATAATACCCGCCGCCCCGTCCCAGGCGCACCCCCTGCCGGTCCGCTGCCAGACAGGGGACCAGGGCCAGCGTGTCCGGAGGCAGGGCAGCCGGGTCCAGCACCGGGCCGGAAACCGGTTCCCGGATGCCGTAGGCCGCCGGCCGCAGGTCGTCCAGGCTGTCCAGTGCCACCCACTCCATCCGGCCTTCGCCCAGCACCCGGGGCACGGCCAGCACCTTGCCTTCGGCCAGAGCCCGGTCCAGGGCAGGGGAGATGTCCGGCTCGGTGGGCAGGGGCACAAAACTCAGGATGGTCCCGGCCTGCTGCCATTCCGCCCGCACAAACAGCCGGGTACACATCCGCTGCCCCATGCGGCGCAGTTCTTCTTTGGTCTGTGCCCGCCAGATGCGTCGGGCGGCAGCCCGGGCTTCGGTTTTGGTCATGAATGCTGCCTCCTGTTTTCGGGTTGGGTACGCCCATCATCATACCATGCCCGCCCGTATCCATCAAGACGGAATTCCTGTGAAAATGTTACACCTTGCCCGCTTTGTCTTGCGTGTGGGGGCAAAAAAGAGTACAATAGGAACGTAAAATCGAATCAGTGTGCCGATTTATGGAGAATCGGTATCGGAAGGAGTCATATATACCATGGGCAAATTCAATTTTATCCAGACCGAGATCCCCGGCGTTGTCGTCATCGAACCCACCGTCTTCGGGGATGACCGGGGCTACTTCATGGAGACCTACCAGATCGACGATTTCGTCGCCGCCGGCATCGACAAGCCTTTCGTCCAGGACAACCAGAGCCGCTCCACCAAGGGTGTGCTGCGGGGCCTGCACTTCCAGAAGAACCACACCCAGGGCAAGCTGGTCCGGGTGACCATGGGCGAAGTGTACGACGTGGCCGTGGACTGCCGCCCCAACTCCGCCACCTTCGGCAAGTGGGTGGGCGTGACCCTGTCCGCTGAGAACAAGAAGATGTTCTACATCCCCGAAGGCTTTGCCCACGGCTTCCTGGTGCTGTCCGACGTGGCGGAATTCTGCTACAAGTGCACCGACGTCTACGACCCCACCAGCGAGGGCGGCATCCCCTACGATGACCCCACCGTCAACGTGCAGTGGCCGGACTGCGGCTGTGAGCACAAGACCAGCGCCAAGGACAAGGAGCACACCCCCTTTGCCCAGCAGAAGTTCGAGTACTTTGAGAAATACTGAGATATAAGGTAGGGCGCCAACGTGCAAAGCATCAAAAATTCACTGGCAGGCTTCTGGAAGTACCGCTATCTTCTGCAGAACCTGATCACCCGGGATTTCAAGCTGAAATACCGCCGCAGCGTGCTGGGCGTTGCCTGGAGCATCCTCAACCCGCTGCTGACCTGTCTGGTCATGTTCCTGGTCTTTGATTCCATCATGCGCGGCCTGCGGGGGGAGGGCATCCCCAACTTCGCAGGTTTCCTGATCATCGGCCAGCTGCTGTTCAACTTTTTCCGGGAATCCACCAGCATGGCCATGGAAAGCGTGCTGAAAAACGCCCCCCTGCTGCGCAAGGTCTATATCCCCAAATACATCTTCCCCATGGAGAAGGTCTGTTTCGCCATGGTGAACTGCGCCTTCAGCTTCATCGCCCTGGTCATCGTCTTTGTCATCACCTGGACGCCGGTGACCTTCGCCACCGCCTGGATGGCTCTCTACCCGCTGATCATGCTCTTTTTCTTCAGCCTGGGCATCGGGCTGCTGCTGTCGGCTTTGTATGTCTTTGTGCGGGACATCATGCACATCTGGGAAGTGTTCTGCACCCTGCTGGTGTACGCCAGCGCCATCTTCTATGACCCCGAGACCCTGTCCGGCATCATGCAGAAGCTCATCCACATCAACCCCATGTACTGGTTCATCACCGCCTTCCGCAGCTGTGTGCTGTGGGGCGAGGGCCTGACCCTGAGCATGGTGGTGGTCTGCTTTCTGTGTGCCGCGGTCAGCATGACCGTGGGGGTCATTGTGTTCAAGAAAAACCAGGACAAGTTTGTCCTGTACATGTAAAGGGGGCCGGGAAGATGAACCAGCAACAGCCCATCATTTCGGTGGACCATGTTTCCATGCGTTTCAACCTGGCCAAGGAAAAGCACGAAAGCCTGAAGGAATACTTCGTGGCCCTGATGCACGGCGGCGTCCGGTTTGACGAATTCTTTGCCTTGTCCGACGTGAGCCTGGACATCATGCCCGGGGACTTTTACGGCCTCATTGGCCTGAACGGCAGCGGCAAATCCACCCTGCTCAAGATCATCTCCGGGGTGTACAAGCCCAGTGCCGGCAAGGTCACGGTGCGGGGCACCATCGCCCCCCTCATCGAGCTGGGCGCCGGCTTCGATATGGACCTTACCGCCCGGGAGAACATCTACCTCAACGGCACCGTCCTGGGCTACACCCCCAAGTACATCGACAGCAAGTTTGAGGACATTGTGGAATTCAGCGAACTGCGGGAATTCCTGGACGTGCCCTTGAAGAACTATTCCTCCGGTATGGTGGCCCGCCTTGCCTTTGCGGTGGCCACCATGACCAAGCCGGACATCCTCATCGCCGATGAGATTTTGTCGGTGGGTGACTTCCTGTTCCAGCAGAAATGCGAAAAGCGGATGGCCGAACTCATGAGCGGCGGCACCACCGTCATTCTGGTCAGCCATTCCATCGAGCAGATCGAGCGGATGTGCAACAAGGTGGCCTGGCTGGACCACGGCCATCTGCGCCGCAACGGCCCCACCGCCGAAGTCACCGCCGAGTACAAACATTTTGAGAAGAAGGACAGCATGAAGGCGGACCACGCCTGATGCCTGCCCGGGAGGGTCCCTATGGCCAAAGAAACTGAAAACCGCCCCGCCGATGTGGCCGCCCAGGACAGTGTGGGGGGCATGGCCAGACGCCTGCTGAATCCCGCCCACCTGCGGGACCTGGCTCGGCGCAGCGCCGCCACCTTCCGGGAGCAGGGGGCGGAGCAGCTCTGGCGGGACGTGACCTTCCGGGTGGGGCTGGCCTTCCATCACGATTCCTGGCGCCACCGGGCGGATATCCCCCTGCGCCGGGAACTGAAAGCCCAGCGGGCCGCCCGCCTGCAGGGACCACTGGTCAGCGTGGTGGTGCCGGTGTACAACACCCCGGAAACTTTCTTCCGCCAGATGGTCAAAAGCGTGCAGCGCCAGACCTATTCCAACTGGCAGCTGGTGCTGGTGGATGCTTCGGATGATGCCCACCCCGTTCCCGGCCGTCTGGCCCAAAAGCTGGCCGAAAAGGACAGCCGGGTGGTCTACCGCAAGGTGGAAAACGGGGGCATTGCCGCCAACACCACCGCCGGCTTTGCCCTGGCCTCCGGGGACTATCTGGCCCTGCTGGACCACGACGACCTGCTGTACCCCAACGCCCTCTTTGAATGTGTGCAAACCATCCAAACCACCGGGGCGGACCTTGTGTACAGTGACGAGATCGTCCTCTCTGCCGACCTGAAACAGCTGGGCGGCTACCACTTCAAGCCGGACTTTGCCCCCGACTACCTGCGGGGGTGCAACTT
>CALXHN010000135.1 GCA_944388105.1 uncultured Gemmiger sp.
ATCCAGCTGTACATGGACTTCTCCGGCTGCTGTGACATCGCCCTGGGCGTGGCACGGATTCTGGGATATGATCTGATTGAAAACTTCAACAGCCCCTTTGAATCCACCAGCTTCAGCGAGTTCTGGACCCGCTGGCATATCAGCATGACCGGATGGTTCCGGGATTACATCTACTTTTCCCTGGGCGGCAGCCGCTGCTGCATGGCCCGCCGCCTGATGAATGTCATCATCGTGTTCCTGGTGTCCGGACTTTGGCACGGGGCTGATTGGCGTTACCTGATGTGGGGACTTGCCTGCGGTGTTCTGTGCGCCTTCGGGCGGCTGACCTTCGGTGTGCGCAAGGCGGTGTGGAAGTACAATCCGCTGTACCGCGCCACCTGGTGCAAGAACCTGATCCAGCGGGTGTTTGTGTTTATCCTGTTTGTGGGCACCCTGGTCTTCTTTGCCAGCGCCCTGTACAACGCCGACCCCTACGGCGTGTATGCCGGCCTCTTCCAGGGCTGGCAGGGCGGCATCGGCCCCGCGTGGGACAGTGTGCGCAATCTGCTGCATGACAGCGGCATCGACGGCCGTATGCCTGTGGTGCTGACCTGTGCTTCCCTGATTGTGTTTGCGGTGGAAAGCAACGGCCGCAGCGTAGCCCGCTGGATCCGCACCCAGAATTTTGCGCTGCGCTGGACCCTGTACTATGCGGCGGCGGCAGCGTTGCTGTTCTTCGGCGCCTTTGGTCAGAGCGCATTCATCTACCAGCAGTTCTGACTTGGCTTTTGTGTGATTCAGAGGAAGGAGCCCTTCGCATGGCACAACGTACCCAAACTCCCGTTCCCCAGCAGCCCCAGCGGGTGCACCGCTCCGGCCGCGTAGCCGCACCTGCCCGCCCTGCCGGAAAAAAAGGCGCCCGAAAGGGGCCGGGGCTCATCAAGCGTTTTTTCTTCGGCCTTTTGCGCCGGTTGTATTTCGGCACCAAAACCCTGTCCCGGATTGTATTGCTGGTTCCCATTCTGGTGTTTATGGTGTGGGTCAGCTACACGGTGGACCGCAGCGGTCTGTTCCAGGGAGAACTGGCACCCCGCCGCATTGTGGACCTGATGCTCCAGGGCTACGACGTCACCAATTTTGAATCCATGGATGAGCGCCAGGTGGTACAGCTGTATGCCCAGGATGTACCCGAAACGCCCCAGGTTATCGGCATCGGTTCCAGTCGGGTGCTGCAGTTCAACCGGGAGCTGGTGGGCGTGGACAGCTTTTTCAACATGGGCGTGACCGGCGCCGATGTGCGGGACAATATGACCAGCTACTACAAAATGGTCACCTACGACAAAGCTCCGGAGGTCCTGATCTGGAGCGTGGATCCGTGGGTGTTCTACGGCAATGAGGCCGCCTATGACTACCGCGCCGACGCGGAGCTGTATAACGAATTTCTGACCAAGGTGCTGGGTGTTCCCACCGACTACGAAGAACCGGACAAGGTGGAGCTGTGGAAAGCATTGGTGGAACCGGCCTATTTCCAGGGAAATGTGGACTACTACGTCAAGAACCGTGGTCAGGACGTGGTGACCGATGACGACGGCAACACCATCGAGTTCAACCCCGTCACCGGAGATCCCTACGACCAGACCACCACCATCAAGCGTTCGGATGGCAGCGTATTGTATGACACCGCATTCCGCAACCAGACCCAGGAGCAGATCCTGGCTCTGGCAGCAGCAGCCAGCACCACCTTCAACAGCGTACATATGGAAGGGTTCGATGCCATGAGCGATACCCAGATCCAGGCATTTGAGGCGTTTATTGACTATGCTCACAGCCAGGGTACCACCGTCATTCTGGTGTTGTCTCCCTGGCACCCATTCCTGTACAATTATCTGCTCAACGAGACCGATCTGCACAAGGGATTTTTCCAGGTGGAACCCTGGATCCGGCAGTACTGTGCCGAAAACAACATTCCTCTGTACGGCAGCTACGATCCCGAATGCATTGAGGGCATCGAGGAGATGGACTTCTTTGACGGGCTGCACTGCAAGGACACCGGCATCAAGAAGTTCTTCCCCGGCGTGCCCGCTGTGCTGGAAGCGGTGCAGAACAACACCCTGCCCGATCCTCTGGCCACCACTCCTCGCACCAGCCTGCCCACTGCCAATGACGCTGCCGCTGCAGAAACCACCGACGAGACCACCGATGCGGATGCAGCCTGATTTTTGATCTGCTTTTTATCCAAAACTCAGAAAGAGTGCTTGACAGATTTTATGAAATCTGATACACTCGGTATTGTTATCAAATTGAAAATGCGTTGACGGGGAAAAAGCAGTACCAGTTTTCGCTTCAGAGAGCCGCCGGTTGGTGCAAGGCGGTGCGGAAGGTACGGCGTCACTGGCCCCTGAGCAGCCGGGTTGAGCGGCTATCAGCCGTTAGGTCCGGACGGAATCCTGACCGTTATCATGCAGGCGCGATTCGCCCCGAACAACGGGCCGATCGTACAGAGGGGCCGACTCCCTTTCCGGGTCGGCAATGAGAGTGGTACCGCGGGTACGGCATAACAAACGCTACTTCCCGTCTCTCAAAGGCAGCATTGCCTTTGAGAGACGGGTTTTTTGTTTATTTTTTCCGGCTTTCAAAGGCACCCACACCCTGAAGGAGGCAAATGATTATGATGGACGCTACCAAGTATCATGTCGGCTACTATCCCCCGCCGGTGGAACCGGGCCACGTGTATGAATGGCCGCAGAAGGACCACATTGAAAAGGCCCCGGCCTGGTGCAGCGTGGACCTGCGTGACGGCAACCAGAGCCTGATCGTGCCTATGAGCCTGGAAGAGAAGCTGGAATTCTACAATATGCTGCTGAAAGTCGGCTTCAAGGAAATCGAGGTGGGCTTTCCCGCCGCCAGCGAGACCGAATACGACTTTTTGCGCAAGCTGATCGATGAGAACCGCATCCCCTCCGATGTGACGGTGCAGGTGCTGACCCAGTGCCGCGACCACATCATCCGCCGCACCTTTGAGGCCGTCAAGGGCGCCCCCCGGGCCATCATCCACTTCTACAACTCCACCAGCGTGGCCCAGCGGGAACAGGTATTCCGCAAGAGCAAGGAGGAGATCAAGAAGATTGCCGTGGACGGCGCCAAGCTGGTCAAGCAGCTGAGCGAAGAGTACGAAGGCAACTTCCTGTTCGAGTACAGCCCCGAGAGCTTCACCGGCACCGAGCCGGAGTACGCCGTGGAAGTGTGCAACGCCGTGCTGGACGTGATGCAGCCCACCCCCGACCGTCCCATGATCATCAACCTGCCGGTCACGGTGGAGATGAGCATGCCCCATGTATACGCCAACCAGATCGAGTGGTGCTCCAAGCATCTGAAATACCGGGACAGCGTCATCCTTTCCACCCATCCCCACAACGACCGGGGCTGCGGCGTGGCGGACGCCGAGCTGGCCGTGCTTGCCGGCGCCCAGCGCATCGAGTGCTGCCTGTTCGGCAACGGCGAGCGCACCGGCAACGTGGATGCCATCACCCTGGCCATGAACATGTACAGCCACGGCGTGGACCCCAAGCTGGACTTCTCCGACATGCCGGCCATCTGCGAAGTGTACGAGCGTGTCACCCGCATGCATGTGTATGAGCGCACGCCTTATGCCGGCAGCCTGGTATTCGCAGCCTTCAGCGGCAGCCATCAGGACGCCATCGCCAAGGGCATGAACTGGCGCAAGGAACACAACCTCCACGAATGGACCTGTCCCTATATTCCCATCGACCCCCACGACATCGGCCGCACCTACGACGCCGACGTCATCCGCATCAACAGCCAGAGCGGCAAGGGCGGCATCGGTTTCCTGCTGCAGCAGAACTACGGCTACAATCCCCCGCCGCGTATGCGGGAGGATCTGGGCTACCGGGTCAAGGATGTTTCCGACCACGAACACCGCGAACTCAGCGTGAAGGAAGTGCTCTACGTCTTTGAGCGGGCCTACCTCAACCACACCAGCCCGCTGAACGTCACCGAGGCCCACTTCATCCAGAACCCGGA
>CALXHN010000136.1 GCA_944388105.1 uncultured Gemmiger sp.
TGGTGGAGATGAGGGGAATCGAACCCCTGTCCGAAAAGAAAGCGGTTAGAGTATCTCCGGGCGCAGAGTGCTTATTGAAATTCCCGCGGTGCGAGCGAACACACGCGCTTTACACCTTGGTAGCTTCATGAATACCTGACGGGCTGCAAAGCTTAGGCCCGTGCATGTTCAGCACCTAATCGACGCCCCGGCCCCGTTCGGTGCTGAGACGGGCGGGACGGTCGCGCCTAATTAGGCAGCGACGGCAACAGTGTTGTTGTTGTCAGTTAATTTAGTTTGGCGCTTTTATCGTGGTGCACCGCCACGGCCCGCTGCTCACGCCCCTCTCCCCCCGTCGAAACCATTGCATCCCCCTATCAAGCGGCGCAGGGCGCCGCAATTGGCGATTGGTTGCCGAAAGGAACTGGCGTTTCAGCCTTTTTGACCTTTTTGTCAGTGCTGCTTCAGCGCGCGGTCAATATCGCGCTTGGCATCCCGTGCGGCGGCCGACGCACGCTTATCGTACAGCTTTTTGCCCTTGCAGAGTCCCAACTCTACCTTGACACGGCCATGCTTAAAGTAAAGGGAAAGCGGAACCAATGTGTATCCTTGCAGCTTGATCTGCTGGGCCAGACGGCGAATCTCTGTCTTATGAGCCAACAGACGCCGGGGACGAACCGGATCCCGGTTGAAGATGCTCCCCTGTTCATAAGGGCTGATATGCATTCCTTTTAGGATGATCTCCCCATTGTCGATATCCGCCCAGGCATCTTTCAGGTTGACGCCGCCGGCACGCAGGCTTTTCACTTCGGTCCCCACCAGTTCAATACCGGTTTCCAGGGCTTCCATCACAAAGTATTCATGGCGCGCTTCGCGGTTCTGCGCAATGATTTTTTTGGACGTCTGATCCTTAGCCAAGCGCGTCACCTCCTTTGCTTTTGGACGCCGGGTTGTAAAATTATACTGCGGGCCAGTCTCTTTGTCAAGCGGATTACAGTTCGCCGCGGCCTTCCATGGCACGATACAGCGTAGTCTCGTCCGCATATTCCAGGCTGGACCCCACCGGCAGGCCATAAGCCAGACGGGTCGTTTTAATGCCCAATGGCTTGATGAGCTTTGCCAGATACATGGCCGTGGCTTCCCCTTCCACTGTGGGGCTGGTGGCCATGATGACTTCCTTGACCTGGTCATCCAGACGGGCCAGCAGTTCCTTGACACACAGCTGGTCAGCACCGATGCCATCCATGGGCGAGATCAAACCATGCAGGACGTGGTACAATCCCTTATACTCGTGGGTACGCTCAATGGCCTTGATATCCTGGGGCGCTTCCACCACACAGATGATGGAGCGATCCCGCTTGGGCGATGCACAGATGGGGCATACCTCGCCGGAGGTATAGTCCTGGCAAAGGCGGCAGCGATGCAGGCGGGTCTTGGCAGCCTCGATGGCTTTGGCCAGTTCCATGGCCTGCTCATTGGACATCCCCATGACCTCATAGGCCATGCGGGTGGCACCCTTGCGCCCTACGCCGGGAAAGCGGGAAAACTGATCGATCAGGTTTTCCAGCGGTTCAGCGTTTTGCGGCATGGCGTACCTCTCAGCCCAGGCCGGGGATATTCATGCCACCGGTCATCTTGGACATTTCTTCTTCCGAATCCTTATCCACCGCAGCGACAGCACTGTTGACAGCCGCGGCGATCAGGTCTTCCAACATCTCGATATCATCCGGGTCCACGGCCTCCGGCTTGATCTTGACGGCAGTGACCTCATGTTTGCCGGTCATGGTCACAGTGACCATTTCGCCGCTGGCGCTGCCGGTATACTCACGGGCTTCGAGTTCGGCCTGCTTGGCACGGATGTCATCCTGCATTTTCTGGACCTGGCGCATCATGGCCTGGGGGTCGGGACGGCCGTAGCCTTTGGGAAGTCTTGCTTTCATGGAAATATCTCCTTTGTTGTTTATCTTTGCCGGTTAGGGCTGACGGCATTCCTGCCGGGGATCACTTTTCTTCTACCTGCACATCCACGCCCAGGGCCTGCATCTGACGGATGGTATCATCCACAGAGACCTTCGGCTGTCCATCGTCCTCTGTCTGTGGTTTTTCATAAGGACCGATGGAATAGCTCTGGTGCGTAACCTGATAAATCAATTCTTTGATCTGTTTGGAAGCTTCCTTGTTTTTGCGGATATAATCCCGGAATGCATCGCTGCATTCAAAGAGCACCCGCCGTCCATCACAGTAAGCGCGGGTCCCCTGCAGGAAAGAATTGAGCAGCGGATCGTTTTCAGACATGAGTTCCAGCACTGCCGACCATTGTGGAAAGGGCTGGATGGGGCCGGCGGGCACAGAGGGCCTGGGCCGGGACTTTTTGGGGGCCGAAACTGCCGTCTGGGCCGGTACCGGCTGAGACTGGGGATCCAGCGGCGGCAGTTCTGGCTGCAGAAAAGCAGGCTCACCTTCCTCCACCGGCGGAACTTCGGTTTGGACCGGCGGAGCACTTGGCTGCACCACCGGCGGCACCGGATGGCTTTGCTGGGGTTGGGTATTTTGGACTACCGGCGGCACTGTGTAAGACGGAGCCGGTTGGGCTGCCGCAAAGGGCTGGGGCACAGCAGGCGCCGCAGCAGCAGTAACCGTTGGCTGTACCGGCGCAGCGTCCGGCTGGGTCAGGGAAAAGACCGCCAGTTCCAGTTCAATGCGCTGATCGGTGCCTCGGGCCATTTTTTCCAGTGCAGAGCCGAAAGCGTTGATGGCCCGCACCGCATCCCGCTGGGGAAAATCCTTGCGGGCTGTGTAGGCAGCTTCTTCTTCCGGGGAAGTACCGGTAAGCAGCTTTTCACCCCCGGGCAGAGCGCACAGCATCAGGTTACGATAGTGTCCGGCCAGTTCCATGCACAGCCGGCGCATATCCACCGACTGCTGACGCAGCTGGGCAATTTCCTGCAAAGCGGTCACTGAATCGCCTTTGGCGATGGCATCGCTGATTTCAAACAGATATTGCCGGTCGGTAACGCCGGCCATACGGCGGACAAGAGCCTCATCCACCGTGTTGGACACGCCGGCGCAGGTATCCAGAATGGAGAGCGCATCACGCATGGCGCCGTCCGCCAGACGGCCGATAAGTTCGGCGGCGCCGGGGTCCAGTTCGATCTTTTCCTCCCCGGCCACATACAAAAGGCGGCTCGCAATATCAGCGGCCGTGATGCGCTGGAAGTCGTACCGCTGGCAGCGGGACAGGATGGTGGCCGGAACCTTCTGCACCTCGGTGGTGGCCAGAATGAAGATCACATGCTCCGGCGGTTCCTCCATGGTCTTGAGCAGCGCATTGAAGGCAGAGGTAGACAGCATGTGAACTTCGTCGATGATATAGACCTTGTACTTGCACATGGCAGGCAGGTAGGCGGTCTCATCCCGCAGGTCACGGATATCATCCACGCTGTTGTTGGAGGCCGCGTCGATCTCCGAAATATCCAGCACACTGCCGTCGTCCACACCCTTGCATACAGCGCATTCGCCGCAGGGCTCCGGGCTGGAGGTATCCAGGCAGTTGACCGCCTTGGCAAAAATCTTGGCACAGGTGGTCTTGCCGGTACCGCGGGTGCCGGTGAACAGGTAGGCATGGCCGATACGTCCGGCTGCGATCTGGTTCTGCAGCGCAGTCACAATGGCCTGCTGGCCGACCACATCGGCAAAACGGCGAGGACGCCACTTGCGGTACAACGCGCGATACATGCCAAACACCTGCCTTTTCAAAATATAAGTAGGTAAGGTACAGCCGCCCTATGCAGCCATGACCATAACAAAAAACGGACAGGGCCACGCGGGTGTGCCCCGCGGTTGTGCTGTTTTGCATACGGATGCAGGCTTGCCGCAGCACCGGGGCGCCAACGCTTAATGCTGCTCGGTTCCCCGCCTGACATGGTTCACGCGGTCCCCGCGCACGGGGCCCACATCCGTATGCAAAACAGCGCAA
>CALXHN010000137.1 GCA_944388105.1 uncultured Gemmiger sp.
GGTCGGCGTCCACCGCCTCGAAACGGTGGCGGTTTTTCCGTCGCTTTTTGGCGGCAAAAAGCGACAACACCCCGGCAGACTCCTGTTTGCCAAAAGTGACAAACAAATAATTATACTTCAGATAGTCCAATGTTCCCCGTGGAACATCCCACCTTACCCCCAATGCAAAAAAATCGAAAAATTCCGGGCAAAATGTTCCCCGTGGAACATTTTCGGCCTCAAAACAGGTCCAAAACCACCCAAAATGCCAAAAATGCCGCCGAAGTCTTTCTATTGGACCACACCTGTGGTATAATAACCTCAAAACGCGCCCCGGCACACCCCGGCAGGCAGTTCAAGATGATTTTGCAAGGAGGATGTGCCAATGGCTAAGGTGGTTGCAATCGCAAACCAGAAAGGCGGCGTGGGCAAGACCACGACCTGCGTCAATCTGTCGTCCTGTGTGGCGGCACTGGGCAAGCGGGTGCTGGTGGTGGACCTGGACCCCCAGGGCAACACCAGCTCCGGCTACGGCATTGCCAAGCATGAGCTCAGTTCCAACGTTTACACCTGCCTCATCGACGATGAGGACGTGCGGCAGGCCATCGTCAAGACAAACTACAACGCCGACCTGCTCCCCTCCAACACCCAGCTGGCCGGGGCGGCGGTGGAACTGGTCAACCTGCCCCGCCGGGAAAACCGGCTGCGCAGCGTCCTGGCCCCGGTGGTGCCGGTGTATGATTACATCTTCATCGACTGCCCGCCTTCCCTGGACCTGCTCACCATCAACGGCCTGTGCGCCTGCGACACCGTCCTCATCCCCATCCAGTGCGAATACTACGCCCTGGAAGGCTTGTCTGAACTGATGAACACCCTGAAAACGGTGCGCAAAAAGTACAACCGCTATCTGGACATCGAGGGCGTGCTCTTCACCATGTACGCCGGACGCCTCAACCTGACCATGCAGGTGGTGGCCCAGGTCAAGAAGTACTACGG
This sequence comes from uncultured Gemmiger sp., assembly GCA_944388105.1. Taxonomy (GTDB): domain Bacteria; phylum Bacillota; class Clostridia; order Oscillospirales; family Ruminococcaceae; genus Gemmiger. The sequence continues at coordinate 976 of CALXHN010000137.1, forward strand.
GGACAAGGTCTACAAGACCGTGGTGCCCCGCACCGTCCGCCTGTCCGAAGCCCCCAGCTTCGGCATGCCTATCAACTTCTATGAACCCAACGGCAAGGGCAGCGAGGCCTACATGGCCATGGCCCGGGAATTTCTGCAGAACAACGAACGATAAGGGGGATGACCTTGGCCAAGAAGAAAATCGGCGGGCTGGGCCGCGGGCTGGACAGCCTGTTTGCCGACCTGCCCGAAGAAGACACCTCCGGCGGGCTCTCCACCCTGCCGGTGCGGGAGATCGAGCCTGACCCCGACCAGCCCCGCAAAAATTTTGATGAAGAGTCCCTCTCGGCCCTGGCCCAGTCCATCACCGAGAACGGCCTGCTCCAGCCCATCGCCGTGCGCCCCAAAAAGGCCGGACCCGGCTACACCATCATCGCCGGGGAACGCCGCTGGCGGGCCGCCCGCATCGCCGGACTGGACGAGGTGCCGGTCATCGTCAAGAACGTCACCGATGAACAGGCCGCCGCCCTGGCCCTGATCGAAAACCTCCAGCGGGAGGACCTGGACCCCATCGAGGTGGCCGAGGGTTGCCGCCGGCTCATCGACCAGTACGGCCTCACCCAGGAACAGGCCGCCCTGCGCCTGGGCAAGAGCCGCAGCGCCATCACCAACACCCTGCGCCTGCTGGGCCTGCCCGACGATGTGCGGCAGGCCGTGCGCCGGGGCGAACTGAGCACCGGCCACGCCAAGGCCCTGCTGGGCCTGCCCAGCGCCGAGATGATGTCCGCCGCCGCCAAGCAGGTGGTGGAAAAGAACCTGAACGTCCGCCAGACCGAAGCGCTGTGCCGCAAGCTGGCCAAGCCCCCCAAGGAACCCAAACCGGTGGATGCCTTCATCCGGCCGGTGCTGGCCACCGAGGTGGAAGCGGCTTTGAAAGAGGTCACCGGCAGCGAGGTCCATGTGGACTACAAGAACGGCAAGGGCAGCCTGCGCATCGACTTCTATTCCGACGACCAGCTGCGCCGCTATGCCGACCTGCTGGGTCATTACAACCCCGAACAGCCATAAGTCTCAGGCAACAAAAAACATAGAGGAGAGAAAAGTACCATGTTAGACATCCGTTTTGTGCGCGAGCACCCCGATGAAGTCAAGGAAAACATCAAGAAGAAGTTCCAGGACCAGAAGCTGCCCCTGGTGGACGAGGTCATCGCCCTGGACGCCGAGTACCGCGCCGCCATCAGCGAGGCGGACAGCCTGCGCGCCAACCGCAACAAGCTGTCCAAGCAGATCGGCATGCTCATGGGTCAGGCCAAGAAGGACCCCTCCAAGGCCGCCGAGGCCGAGGCCGTGAAGGCCCAGGTCACCGCCCAGGCCGACCGCCTGAAGGAACTGGAAGCCAAGGAAGCCGACCTGCAGGTGAAGATCCGGGACATCATGTACACCATTCCCCAGATGGTGGACCCCAGCGTGCCCGTGGGCCCCGACGACAGCTGCAACGTGGAAGTGCAGCGCTTCGGTGAATGCACCGTGCCCGACTATCCCATCCCGTACCATGTGGATATCATGGAGAGCTTCGACGGCATCGACCTGGACGCCGCCGGCCGCGTCTCCGGCAACGGCTTCTACTACCTGCTGGGCGACATCGCCCGCCTGCATGAGGCGGTGCTGGCCTACGCCCGTGACTTCATGATCGACAAGGGCTTCACCTACGTCATCCCGCCCTTCATGATCCACGGCAACGTGGTCCAGGGCGTCATGTCCTTCCCCGAGATGGACGCCATGATGTACAAGATCGAGGGCGAGGACCTCTACCTCATCGGCACCAGCGAGCACAGCATGATCGGCCGGTTCATCGACCAGGTCATCGACGGCACCAAGCTGCCCCTGACCCTGACCAGCTACTCTCCCTGCTTCCGCAAGGAGAAGGGCGCCCACGGCATCGAGGAGCGCGGCGTCTACCGCATCCACCAGTTCGAAAAGCAGGAGATGATCGTGGTCTGCAAGCCCGAGGACAGCATGGACTGGTACGACAAGCTGTGGCATAACTCGGTGGAGCTGTTCCGCAATCTGGAGATCCCCGTCCGTCAGCTGGACTGCTGCACCGGCGACCTGGCCGACCTGAAGGTGAAGAGCTGCGACATCGAGGCCTGGAGCCCCCGTCAGCAGAAGTTCTTCGAGGTGTGCAGCTGCTCCAACCTGGGCGACGCCCAGGCCCGCCGCCTGCGCATCCGCTACAAGGACGAGAACGGCAAGACCCAGCTGGCCCACACCCTGAACAACACCTGCGTGGCCCCGCCGCGGATGCTCATCGCCTTCCTGGAAAACCACTACCAGGCCGACGGCACCGTGACCATCCCCGAAGTGCTGCGCCCCTACATGGGCGGCAAGGCTGTGCTGGTGCCCACCAACAAGAAGTAATTTTTTCCCTGCAGAATGGCAGGTTGGAGGCAGTCCCGGAAAGGGGCTGCCTTTTTTATTTGTCTCTTGCTTCCGGGCAGCAACTGCCTGCCTTTTGTGACCAAAGGGAAAGACTTCCCCGCAAGCGCCCGATTGCCAGGAAAATCACAAAATCAGGAAAGATTCCCAATACCAGAAATTGCCTGAAAAAATTTCAAAAAAGGCTTGACAAAAAGAGCTTGTTTCCGTATAATAAACAAGTAACCCCATCAGGGGTCACGCCATGTGGCGGTATAGCTCAGTTGGCTAGAGCATTCGGTTCATACCCGAAGTGTCACCGGTTCAAATCCAGTTACCGCTACCATAATGCAGGCTTTCGCTAAAATACTTGGGGGCCGGCTGCAGTAGTGGTCGGTAAGTTGCTTGCTGTTTTAGCGAAATCCTGCGTATTATGGCCCGTTGGTCAAGCGGTTAAGACACGGCCCTTTCACGGCTGTAACATGGGTTCGATTCCCGTACGGGTCACCAAGGCACCTGCTTCTTTGGAAGCAGGTGCTTTTCTTTATGTGCAG
>CALXHN010000138.1 GCA_944388105.1 uncultured Gemmiger sp.
GAGGGAAGCGGTCAGCTCTTCCCGGGTGGTGGTCCAGGGATAGCCGGGGGCTTCCATGGTCTCGGCGCCGGGGTGTCCGCCGCAGGCGCCCAGGGTCAGGGCCACCGCCAGAACCGCGCCGGCTGCCACCATCTTTTTTCTCATGTCGGCACCTCCGCTGCCGGGTGCAGCCCCGGCATTACACACAACATTCCTGCTTTCAATATACACCCTGCACCCAGGCTTTTCCAGATGGCAGTATTCCCAAAATCTTACAGCGAAAAACCGGCGGTATTACGGCTCCACGTCGATATTTATTCTTATTTTTCTGTTGAGCTTGCCCGTTTTTTTTGGTATACTGTTGACAGGATTTGTTTGCATCAGAGCGGCATACCGCGGAAAGGAGCGCTGACCGGATTTGAAGGATCTGGCCCAACTGCTGAACGGGCTGGTGTGGTTCACCCAGCTTGGGATTTCGCTGGTCGTGCCGCTGCTTTTGTTTGTGGGCGGCGGCGCATGGCTGGTCAATGCTCTGGGCGCGCCCATGTGGGTGATGTTTCCGGCCTTTGTGCTGGGACTGGGCACCTCTGGGGCCACCGCCCGCCGGTTTTACCTGACCGAACGCCGCAAGGCCGAAAAGCGCCAGCCGGACAAGCCGGTTGGATTCAACGATCATCTCTGATGCCGTCCGGAAAGGAGTGTAATGCGATGCAACTGCAGCCGGATGTAAAAAAGGAACTGGTCCACATCGGAACAGGCTGCGCGGTGGGTACCGTGGTGCTGGTCGCCGGCTGGGCGCTGGCTTGGGCCCTGGGTGCTCCCTTCGGGTTCAGCTGGAAAGTGCCGCTGAGCGCGGTGCTGGGAGCCTTTGCCGCGTGGCTGAACTTTTTCGGTCTGGCACTGACCCTGCAGAAGATGGCGGCCGGTGCCGATGAGGCCCGCGGGCGCAGCCTCATGCGCACCTCGGAGCTGTACCGCAAGCTGGGCCTTGGCCTTTTTCTGATTGCCATGTTCCTGATCCCGGCATTCAACTGGGTGGCGGCAGCCATTCCGCTGCTGTTCCCCCAGGTGACCATCTTTGTCATGTATGCGCTGCGGCGCAAACCATCCCAGAACAAGGGAGGTGAAACTTAATCACATGGATGTGACCATCAACGGCGCACCGATCTACACCATCCCCATTGGCCCCGGTATTCCCATCTCGGCCACCATCGTCAGCAGCTGGATCGTCATGCTCCTCATCACCGGGCTGTGCATCTGGCTGACCCACGACCTGAAGGTGACCAACATCTCCAAACGGCAGGCGGCGGCAGAGTACCTGGTCAACCTGGCCACCAGCTTTGTCCGCGGCAACATGGGCGTTCGCTTTGATTCCTTCATCCCCTTCGTGGCGGCCCTGTTCTCCACCAGTCTGGTCAGCAACCTGCTCAGCCTGGTGGGTCTGTGGAGCCCCACGGCGGATCTTTCGGTGGAAGCGGCCTGGGCGGTGATGGTGTTTATTCTGATCACCCGCGCCAAGATCCGTTCCGGCGGTCTGGGCGGATACCTGAAAGGCTTTACCGAGCCCATCTTTGTGCTCACCCCTTTCAATATCCTGTCCGAGATTGCCACCCCCATCAGCATGGCCTGCCGTCACTTCGGCAACATCTTGTCCGGCACGGTCATCAGCGCGCTGCTGTACGCAGCCCTCTCTCTGGCCAGCCACGCCCTCTTCGGCCTGATTCCCGGCGCCGTGGGCGACCTGCTCAGCCAGATCCCCTTCCTGTCGGTGGGCATCCCGGCCTTCACCGGGCTGTACTTCGACTGGTTTTCCGGCTTTATGCAGGCCTTCATCTTCTGTATGCTGACCACCCTGTATATCGCCAACGCGGCGGGCGAGGAATGAGCCTGCCCCCATCTCTGACATCAAACATTATTTTTGGAGGTACTTGTTATGGATTTCGAAATTTTGGCTAAAGGCATCACCCTCGCCGGCTGCGCCATCGGTGCCGGCTGCGCCCTGATCGCCGGTATCGGCCCCGGTATCGGCGAAGGCAACGCCGTTGCCGCCGCCTGCCAGGCCATCGGCCGTCAGCCCGAATGCAAGGGCGACGTGACCAGCACCATGCTGCTGGGCTGCGCCATTGCCGAAACCACCGGTATTTACGGCTTCGTCACCGGCCTGCTGCTGATCTTCGTGGCCCCCGGCATGTTCATGAACCTGCTGGGCTGATGCGCCATGACCAACAAACAGAGCAAGGAGGCTTGACGAACAGATGTTTCAGCAACTGGTAACCATCGTACCCTGGAACTTTGTCGCGGCCATCTGCAACCTGCTGATCCAGATGTGGCTGATCAAGAAGTTTTTGTTCAAGCCGGTGCAAAAGGTGCTGGCCCAGCGCCAGCAGATGGCCGACGCCCAGATTGCGGATGCCGAGAAGGCCCGCACCGAGGCCGAAGCCATGCGCACCGATTATGAGCAGCGTCTGGCCGAGGCCAAGGAGGAGGCTGCCCAGCTGGTGCAGTCTGCCACCCGCACCGCCCAGCTGCGCGGCGAGGAGATCGTGCGTCAGGCACAGGCCGACGCCGCCAGCATCAAGACCAAGGCGGACGCCGACATTGCCCAGCAGCGCAAGAAGGCCATCAACGAGGTCAAGGACGAGATCGGCGGCATTGCCATGGACATTGCGTCCAAGGTGGTGGAGCGCGAGATTGACCCCAAGGTCCATCAGGACCTGATCGACGAGTTCATCAGGAATGTGGGTGACGCATCATGACCGACGTGGGCAAGATGTACGGCGGCGCGCTGTATGAACTGACCGCCGAAGACGGGTGCGAGGAAGCAGCGCGCGGCCAACTGCGGGAAGTGGTGACACTTCTGCGGGAAAATCCCGACTATGAAAAGCTGCTGTGCACCCCCAGTATCCCCAAGACCGAGCGCTGCGCCCTGTTGGATGAGGCGCTGCGCGGCCGGGTCGAACCGTATGTGCTGAATTTTTTGAAGATCCTGTGCGAAAACGGGACTTTGCGCCAGCTGAGCAGCTGCGAAAAGGAATTCACCGCCCGCTTCAATGAAGCCCGGGGCATTCTGCCCGCACGGGCCGTGAGCGCGGTGCCCCTTTCGGACAAGGATACCGTCCGCCTGAAGGAAAAACTGGAAAGCCTGACCGGCAAGAAGGTGGACCTGACCACGGCGGTGGACCCCGCCTGCCTGGGCGGCATCCGCCTGGAGATGGACGGCGTGCGCTTTGACGGCACCGTGGAGGGCCGTCTGGAACGGCTGCGGCACGATCTGGAGACCATCGTATTGTAAGGGAGTGAGAGCATGCAACTGAAACCCGAAGAAATCACCAAAATCATCAAATCGCAGATCAAGCATTACGAGGCCCAGATCGAGCAGAGCGAAACCGGTACCGTCATCCTGGTGGGCGACGGCATCGCCCGGGCCAGCGGGCTGGAAAAGTGCATGAGCGGCGAATTGGTGGAATTTGAAAACGGCACCTACGGCATGGCGCAGAACCTGGAAGAGAACACCGTTTCCATCGTCATGCTGGGCAGCGACGACGGGGTGCGCGAAGGCAGCACCGTCAAGCGCACCGGCCGCGTGGTCAGTGTGCCGGTGGGCGAAGCCATGATCGGCCGCGTCGTCAACGCCCTGGGCCAGCCCCTGGACGGCAAGGGCCCCATCGACGCCGCCGAATACCGTCCCATCGAAAGTCCGGCCCCGGGCATCATCGACCGCCAGCCGGTCAATGTGCCCCTGCAGACCGGCATCAAGGCCATCGACAGCATGATCCCCATCGGCCGCGGCCAGCGTGAGCTGATCATCGGCGACCGCCAGACCGGCAAGACTGTCATTGCCACCGATACCATCCTGAACCAGAAAGGCACCGGCGTCATCTGCATCTATGTGGCCATCGGCCAGAAGCAGAGCACCGTGGCCCAGCTGGTGAACACCCTGGAG
>CALXHN010000139.1 GCA_944388105.1 uncultured Gemmiger sp.
GTGGCGGCCAACCGTCTGGCCCCCGGCACCGACTGCATCATCGAGCTGGGCGGCGAGGACGCCAAGATCCTCTTCCTCACCAACGGCACCGAGGTCCGGATGAACGGGTCCTGCGCCGGCGGCACGGGTGCTTTCATCGACCAGATGGCCACCCTGCTCAAGATGAGCGCCGACGAGATGGACAAGGCGGCCCAGGCTTCCACCCGGACCTACACCATCGCGTCCCGCTGCGGCGTCTTTGCCAAGAGCGACATCCAGCCCCTGATCAACCAGGGCGCCCTGGCCGGGGACATTGCGGCCTCCATCTACCAGGCCGTGGTCAACCAGACCATCGCCGGTCTGGCCCAGGGCCGTCCCATCAAGGGCAACGTGCTCTACCTGGGCGGACCTCTGACCTTCTCCAGCGTGCTGCGCCAGAGCTTTGACAAGACCCTGGGCCTCACCGGCACCTGCCCGGAGAACAGCCTGCTGTATGTGGCCCTGGGCGCGGCCTTCTACGCCGACCGGGAATCCGACCTGGCCGAGGTGGTCAAGCGGCTGGCCAACTACAGCGCCACCGCCACCTATGTGAGCCTGCCGCCCCTGTTTGCCAACAAGCAGGAGTACGAGGACTTCCACGCCCGCCACATGCGGGCCTGTGTGCCCTGCGTGCCCTTCGGGGCCGAGTGCGGCCCGGTGCACATCGGCATCGACTCCGGTTCCACCACCATCAAGCTGGTGGTCATTGACGAGAACAGCAACATCCTCTTCACCAGCTACCGCCCCAACCTGGGCAACCCCATCCCGCTGGTGAAGGAGACCCTGCTCAAGCTGTACAAGGACCATCCCGGCCTGCAGATTGCCAGCGTCACCACCACCGGCTACGGCGAGGAGCTCATCAAGAACGCCTTCCACTGCGACCGGGGCCTGGTGGAGACGGTGGCCCACTTCACCGCCGCCAAGCATTTCATGCCCAACGTGGATTTCATCATCGACATCGGCGGTCAGGACATGAAGTGCTTCAAGATCGAGGACGGCGCCATCAGCAACATCTTCCTGAACGAAGCCTGCTCCTCCGGCTGCGGCAGCTTTCTGCAGACCTTCGCCCAGGCCCTGGGCTATGACGTGAAGGAGTTTGCGGCCCTGGGGCTGTTCGCCGACCGCCCGGTGGACCTGGGCAGCCGGTGCACCGTCTTCATGAACTCCAGCGTCAAGCAGGCCCAGAAGGACGGCGCTTCCATTGAGAATATCAGCGCGGGCCTGTCCATTTCCGTCGTCAAGAACGCCCTGTACAAGGTCATCCGGGCTTCCAGCCCCGAGGAGCTGGGCCGCAACATCGTGGTCCAGGGCGGCACCTTCTACAACGAAGCGGTGCTCCGCGCCTTTGAGAAGGAGATGGGGGTGGAGGTCATCCGCCCGGACATCGCCGGTCTGATGGGCGCTTTCGGCGCGGCGCTGCACGGCAAGGCCCACAGCCATGCCGATTCCCACAGCACCGTGCTCACCGAGGAGGAGCTGGAACACTTCTCCCAGAAGGTGCAGAACGTGACCTGCAACGGCTGCGGCAACCACTGCCAGCTCACCGTGAACATCTTTGCGGACGGCAAGCGGTTCATCTCCGGCAACCGGTGCGACAAGCCGGTGACCGGCAAGGCCGCGGACGACGAGCTGAACCTGTACGCCTACAAGCTGCAGCTGCTGCTGGATTACCAGAAGATCCAGCCCGAAAGTCCCCGGGCCACCATCGGTCTGCCCCTGTGCCTGAACATGTATGAGCTGCTGCCCTTCTGGCATACCCTGTTTACCAAGCTGGGCTTTGCGGTCAGGACCAGCCCGGTGTCCAGCCGTGCCCTGTACCAGGAAGGTCAGGCCACCATTCCCAGTGACACCGCCTGCTTCCCGGCCAAGCTGGCCCACGGCCATATTGCCGAGCTGGTCAAGCTGGGGGTGGATGCCATCTTCTATCCCTGCATGAGCTACAACGTGGATGAACACCTGGGCGACAACCATTACAACTGCCCGGTGGTGGCCTACTATCCCGAAGTGCTGGAGGGCAACTGCCCCGAGCTGGAACACACCACCTTCATCTACGATTACGTCAACCTGGCCCGCCGCAAGGACTTCACCAAGCGGTTCCCGGCCATTCTGGACAAATACTTCCCCGGTCTCAGCCACAAGCAGGTCGCGGAGGCCATCGACGCCGCCTATACCGAGTACGAGCGCCACATGGTGCAGGTGCGGGCCAAGGGCGCCGAGATCATCGCCAAAGCCCGGGAAGAACACAAGCGCATCGTGGTGCTGGCCGGCCGTCCCTACCATGTGGACCCGGAGGTCAACCACGGCATTGACAAGCTGATCATCCGCCAGGGCGCCGCCGTGGTCACCGAGGACTCGGTGAGCCACCTGATGGAGAAATTCCCCACCTCGGTGCTGAACCAGTGGACCTACCACAGCCGCCTGTATGCCGCCGCCAAGTACTGCACCACCCAGCCCGATATGGACCTGGTGCAGCTGGTGAGCTTCGGCTGCGGGCTGGACGCCATCACCACCGACGAGACCCGGGAGATCCTGCAGGAGGGCGACAAGCTGTACACCCAGCTGAAGATCGACGAGATCACCAACCTGGGCGCCGTGAACATCCGCCTGCGCAGCCTGTTTGCCGCACTGGATGAGCGCGCCGAGGACAAAGCAAGGAGCTGAGCGTATGGAGTACATGACCCCCAATTTTACCAAGGATATGATCCGCACCCACAAGATCCTGATCCCCAACATGGCCGTGACCCAGTTCCGGCTCATGGCGGCGGCGCTGGAATGTGAGGGCTACAACGTGGAAGTGCTGGGCAACTGCGGCAGCGAGGTGGCCCAGCTGGGGCTGAAATACGTCCACAACGACACCTGCTACCCCGCCCTGCTGGTCATCGGCCAGTTCATCGACGCGCTGAACAGCGGCAAGTATGACCTGAAGCACACCGCCCTGCTCATCACCCAGACGGGCGGCGGCTGCCGTGCTTCCAACTACATCAAATTGCTGCGCAAGGCGCTGGTCAAGTCCGGCTACGGGGACATCCCGGTGGCCTCCCTGAACTTTTCCGGCCTGGAGAAGGACAGCGGCCTGCCCCTGACCCTGCCTTTGCTGCGCAAGGTCATTGCCTGCATCTTCTACGGCGACATGCTCTGCGCCCTGCGCAGCCAGGTCAAGCCCTACGAGAACCATCCCGGGGACGCCGAAGCCGCCACCGAGCGGTGGATCGCCACCATCCAGGGCTGGATGCACGAAAACCGCAACTTCAGCGCCCACGACATGAAGAAGCAGTTCCCGGTGATCGCGGCGGACTTTGCGTCCATTCCGGTGACCCGGGTGCCCAAGGTGAAGGTGGGCGTGGTCGGTGAGATCTACGTCAAATATTCGCCCCTGGGCAACAACGACCTGGAAAAGTTCCTGGAAAGCCAGGACTGCGAGGTGAACCTGCCCGGTCTGATGGGCTTTGTGGAGTACTGCATCGCCAACACCGAGCTGGACGTGAAGCTCTACGGCGGTAGCCTGCTGAAAGCCGGCGGCGCCACCGCCCTGCTGAACTGGCTGGACGGCATCGGCAACGCCTGCAATGACGCCATGCGCAAGGCGGGCTTCTATGCGCCGGGTTCCTTCCGGGAGCTGATGGAGAAGCCCAAGGGGATCATCTCCCTGGGCGCCAAGATGGGCGAAGGCTGGCTGCTCACCGCCGAAATGCTGGAACTGGTGGAGGGCGGCTACGCCAACATCGTCTGTGCCCAGCCCTTCGGCTGCCTGCCCAACCACATTGTGGGCAAGGGCATGATCAACAAGATCCGCGCCCTGCACCCGGACGCCAACATCACCCCCGTGGACTACGACCCCAGCGCCACCCGCGTCAACCAGGAAAACCGCATCAAGCTGATGCTGGCGGTGGCCCGGGAGCGG
>CALXHN010000140.1 GCA_944388105.1 uncultured Gemmiger sp.
AGCGGCCGACGAGGCTCGAACTCGCTACCTCCACCTTGGCAAGGTGGCGCTCTACCAGATGAGCTACGGCCGCATATTGGAGAGTTTAGCTTGCTTCGCTTTCTTTCAGCTTGTCGTGCTCTCTCCGGGCGACGAATGTTATTTTACTGCATCAGCCCCGATTTGTCAAGCATTTTCTCTCCATTTTTTGAAAAAAATTAAACTTTTTTATTTTCCGCGCTGACAGGCCAATTTTTCAGCAAATCATTCAGGTCAACGCGGTACGTTTTGTCGCAAAACTGGCAGTGAACTTCCGCCAGGGGGTCTTCGTCCCGCAATTTTTCCACTTCACTTCTGCCGAGACTTTTCAGCATGCGATGCACCCGTTCCTCGCTGCAGTCACAATGGTAAACAACGGAACTGGTATCCAGCACCTCCGGGTCAAAGGTAGCCAGGGCCATGTCCAGCATGTCCCGCACCGTCTTCCCCTGCTCCATCATGGAGGTAACACTGGGCATAGCGGCAATGTTCTTTTCCAGCTGGTCGATCTCACTGTCCAGGGCACCGGGCAGCAGCTGCACGATAAAGCCGCCGGCACAGCGCACGCTCAGATCTTCGTTGACCAGTACGCCAAGGGCACAGACGGTAGGCGTCTGCTCACTGACGGCAAAATAGCGGGTCACATCCTCGGCGACCTCTCCAGAGACCAGGGGCACCTGCCCGATATAGGGTTCCCGCAGCCCCATATCCCGGATTACGTCCAGAGTGCCGTCGTGTCCCACAGCGCCGCCCACGTCCAGATGGCCGTCAGCCCGCGGAGGAAGCTCCACAACGGGGTTCTGCACGTATCCCTTTACATGACCCTCCCCATCGGCAACAGCCATTATACGGCCTGCAGGGCCGCCTCCCTTGATCTGCAAGGTCAGGGAGTCCTTGCTGCTCTTGAGCATAGCCCCCATCATGGCGGCCGCCGTCAGCAGGCGGCCCAAAGCCGCCGTGGTTACGGCGCTGGTCTTGTGCATCCGCTCCATCTCACGAACGATATCGGTGGAATCCACCCCATAAAATACAATGCCGCCGTTTTCCGAAATACCGCGCAGCAGATTGTCTTGAGCCATGGTTTACTTCTCCTCTTGTGTATAGCGTTTGACAGCCGTAATGATCCAGCGCTGGCTGTCCGGGCGCACGGGGCCGAAATCCTCCCCATCCGATACCCGGGTCACCGTAAACCCGTACTTATCCAGCAAGGCTTGTACGGCAGGAAGAGGGTAGCTGTATTCGGAGAAGTCCTCCGTCCAGGTATCCCCTGTTTCTTTTTCCCGGATCTCAATGTGAATATCCACCCGGCCGCTGGACTCGTCATACTGGTTTGTCCAGTGGCAGACGGCATCCTCGGCATCCAGATCAAAAGTCTGTCCGCCCAGCACCTTGGCGTGCTTGTAGGGCGTATTCAGGTCAAAGACGAACACGCCGTCCTTTTCCATAAAGAACGCCGCGTTCGCAATCGCTTTTTCAAAATTTTCCAAGGGGCCGATATGGTTGTAGGTGTCAAAGGTGGATACCGCCGCCCGGATGGTCCCGTACAGGTCCAGCTGCAGAAGGTCCTGCTGCAAGAGCAGGACCTTGCCGGTCATATCCAGTTCGTCCGCCTTTTCCCGCAGGACGCTGAGCATCTCCTCCGAGCGGTCAATGCCGATCACATCGTACCCTGCCTGGGACAGCATCAGGGTCAGTTCCCCGGTGCCGCATCCCAGATCCGCCAGCAGCCCATCGGTCACACCGTGGTCTGCCAGCTCCGAAACAACATACTGATACAAGGCGTCGTAGTCCGCCGCCTCATTCAGTTCATCATAAAAATAGGCAAATTCGTTGTACGCCATCAGTCCCCGGCCTCCAGCTGCGCATCCAGGCAGGCCCGCACCTCTTCCACGCCGGTGCCCTTCTCGGCACTGGTAAGAAAGACGCGGCGGCAGCCATATTCGGCACAGATTTCCTCAAACCGGGCCAGACAAGGCGCCACTTCCGACTTTTTCAGCTTATCCGCCTTGGTCAGTACTACCACAAAGGGGATCCGGTGATAGCGCAGATATTCCAGCATCTGGCGGTCATCTGCGCTGGGGTCATGGCGGCAGTCCAACAACTGGACCAACAGTTTCAACGGGCGGCCTGCCTCAAAGTAGCCGTTGATCAGCTCGTCCCAGCGGGCGCGCTCGGCATTGGAGACCTTGGCAAACCCATATCCGGGCAAGTCCACAAAATAAGCCGTGTCCACCCGGTAAAAGTTGATAGTAGCCGTCTTGCCCGGTGTAGCACTGACACGGGCAAGATTCTTGCGGTTGCACAGTTTGTTGATCAGACTGGACTTGCCCACATTGGACCGGCCGGAAAAGGCAAATTCCGGACGGTCAGCGGCGGGCAACTGGCTGGAAATGCCGTAGGAAGCCTGAAATTCGCTGCGATTATAGTTCATGCCTCACGCTCCTTTACATGACAGTGGCGGGTTCTTTCGCCGCCGAAGCGTCCGTGGCAATAAGCTGGGTGGCCGGCGGGACAGTGACAGACGCCCGGGGTGTAGCCACCGCAGGACGGATCAAGGCCTCCTTCAGCACCTGGGAAAGGTCGCTGACCGGTACGAACCGAATGGCCTTTTTCACTTCCTCATCCACCTCGTACAGGTCGGACTCGTTGTCTTTGGGAATCAGCACGGTGTGGATGCCTTCCCGGTAAGCAGCCATGCTCTTTTCCTTCAGGCCGCCGATGGGTAGCACGCTGCCATGCAGGGTGATCTCGCCGGTCATGGCCAGATCATGGCGCACCGGCAATCCGGACAAAGCCGAAATCAGAGCTGTGGTCAGGGTAACGCCGGCGGAAGGGCCGTCCTTGGGCACGGCCCCTTCGGGAGCATGGATATGCAGGTCAATGTTCTTGAAAGCATCGGCCGCAATGTCGTACTGCTGGGCATGGACGCGGGCATAGGTGACAGCCAGATGGGCGCTCTCCTTCATCACGTCACCCAGGCTGCCGGTCAGCTCGATCTTGCCGTTGCCGTTGGGGATGACACTGACTTCCACCGGCAGCATCTCACCGCCCACGCTGGTCCAGGCCAAACCGTTGGCAATGCCCACGGCATCGCTGCGGGAAATGAAGGTGGGCTTGACCTTTTCGGGGCCCAGCAGATTCTTCAGCATAGGCGCGGTGACGCTCATGTGGTCCACTTCCCCGGAGGCAATCTTCAAGGCGCACTTGCGCAGCACAGCCGTGATGGTGCGTTCCAGGCTGCGGACGCCAGCCTCCCGGGTATAACTGTCAATAATGGCATTGAGCGCTCCGGCGGTCAGACTCACCCGACCAGTCAGACCGTTGTTTTTCAGCTGCTTGGGCAGCAGATGCCGCTTGGCAATGTTGAATTTTTCAACGCGGGTATAGCTGGGCAGTTCGATCACATCCATACGGTCCAGCAGCGGCCCCGGAATGGTGGAAGCGTCGTTGGCCGTGGTGATGAACAGCACATCGCTCAGATCAAAGGGGATATCCAGGAAGTTATCCTTGAAGGTTCGGTTCTGTTCCGGGTCCAGCACTTCCAGCAGGGCGCTGGCCGGGTCGCCCCGGTAGTCCCCTGCCAGCTTGTCGATTTCATCCAGCAGGATGACCGGGTTGGAGGACTTTGCGCTGATCATAGCGTTGATGATGCGGCCCGGCATAGCGCCGATATATGTACGGCGATGGCCGCGGATCTCCGCTTCATCATGCACGCCGCCCAAACTCATACGTGCAAACTGGCGGTTCATACAGGCGGCAATGGACCGGGCGATAGAAGTCTTGCCCACGCCCGGAGGGCCTACCAGGCA
>CALXHN010000141.1 GCA_944388105.1 uncultured Gemmiger sp.
CCCAAGGAGGCGCCTGGCCGTGTGGCATCCCATCAAGCACTATAAAACCATCCACCATCACAAGATGCTGGTCATGCACTACTGCTTCCGGTGCGGGCTCTACCGCCAGGGCCTGCTCCATGACCTGAGCAAGCTGTCCCCGGTGGAGTTCCTGGCCGGCGCCAAATACTGGCAGGGCAACTGCAGCCCCAACAACGCCCAGCGCAAGGCGGAAGGCTACAGCGCCGCATGGCTGCATCACAAAGGCCGGAACAAGCACCACCTGGAATACTGGATCGACTATTCCCCCACCGGACCTTACGCCCTGGCGGGGATGCGGATGCCCGAGCGGTATGTGGCCGAGATGGTCTGCGACCGCATTGCCGCCAGCCGCAACTATATGGGGGAGAAGTACACCGACGCTTCCGCCTGGGAGTACTACGCCCGCAGCAAGGACCACTATGTCATGCACCCGGACAGCCGTGCCCAGCTGGAGACCGCCCTTTCCATCCTGCGGGATGAGGGGGAGGACGCCTGCTTCGCCTATGTGCGCACCAGGCTGCTGGGCAAGGCAAAATAAACCAAGAGGGGAGAACGCAGCGTATGTCATTTGAGAGCGTACAGAAATACCTGGAACAGTTCGGTCTGGCCGACCGGGCCATGAACCTGTCGGAATGCAGCGGCACGGTGGCCCAGGCCGCCGCCGACCTGGGTTGTGAGGAAGCCCGCATCGCCAAGACCATGGCCTTCCTCACAAAGGAGGGCGCCATCCTGGTGGTCATGGCCGGGGACGCCCGGGTGAACAACAGCCTGTACAAGGCCAGATTCGGCACCAAGGCGGTGATGATCGCCCCCGACCAGCTGCCCGGGCTGGTGGGCCATCCCATGGGCGGGGTCTGTCCCTTCGACCATGTGGCCGGGGTGCCCGTCTACCTGGACGAAAGCCTGCGCCGGTTCGAGGTGGTCTATCCCGCCGCCGGCACCAACCACAGCGCCGTGCGGCTGACCATTCCGGAACTGGAACGGTCGGTGCAGGAGTTCGCCGGATGGGTGGACATCGGCAAGGGCTGGCGCCCGGAAGAAACCTGAGATACAGCGCCGGGGACGGGAAGCACCGTCCCCGTTTTTTTGCCCGTCCGGCCCGGCGGGCCTTTTTTTGCGGCAGCCACTGGCGCAGCGGCGGGATGTGTGGTACGCTGATACCAGATACTTCACCATGATACAAGGAGGAACCTGTCATGCAGCCATTCAGCCCCGCACAATGCACCCTGGGCATCGAATTCGGCTCCACCCGCATCAAGGCGGTGCTGGTGGGGCCGGACCATGCCCCCCTGGCCCAGGGGGATTTCACCTGGGAGAACAAGCTGGAAAACGGCCTGTGGACCTACGACGACCCGGCCATCTGGGCCGGCCTGCAGGCTGCCTATGCCGCGCTGGCCGCCGACGTCCGCACCCGGTACGGCACCGCGCTCACCACCGTGGGCTGCATCGGCATTTCGGCCATGATGCACGGGTATCTGGCCTTTGATGAGGCCGGAGAGCTGCTGGTGCCCTTCCGCACCTGGCGCAACACCAACACCGGCCGCGCCGCCGACGCCCTCACCGCCGCTTTCGGGTTCAACATCCCCCAGCGGTGGAGCGTGGCCCATCTGTACCAGGCCATGCTGGACCGGGAAGCCCATCTGCCCCGGCTGCGCTTCTTCACCACCCTGGCCGGGTATGTGCACTGGCGGCTCACCGGGCGCAAGGTGCTGGGGGTGGGGGATGCCTCGGGCATGTTCCCCATCGACAGCCGCACCGGACAGTATGACCGGGCCATGCTGGAACAGTTCAACACGCTGGCGGCGGAGCAGGGATACCCCGTGGACCTGGCCGCCCTGCTGCCCGCCGTGCTCCCGGCGGGGGCGGAAGCCGGTGTGCTGACCCCGGCGGGGGCGGCCCTGCTGGACCCCACCGGCACCATGCAGCCCGGTGTGCCCCTCTGCCCGCCGGAAGGGGATGCGGGCACCGGCATGGCCGCCACCAACAGCGTGGCGCCCCGCACCGGCAACGTCAGCGCCGGTACCAGCATCTTTGCCATGGTGGTGCTGGAACACCCCCTGGGCCGGGTCTACCCCGAGATCGATCTGGTCACCACCCCCGACGGGGCGCCGGTGGCCATGGTCCACTGCAACAACTGCACCAGCGACATCAACGCCTGGGTGGACCTGCTGGCCGAAGCCGCCGCCCTGTGCGGGGCGGAGGTGGACAAGGGGGCCCTCTTCACCGCCCTGTTTGAGCGCTCCCTGCAGGGGGCGGCAGACGCGGGGGGCATCGTGCCGGTGAACTACTATTCCGGCGAGGGCGTCACCCACTTCGACGCCGGATGCCCGCTGCTGCTCCGCCGTCCGGACAGCCGGCTGGATCTGGCCAACTTCATGCGGGGGCAGATCTACTCCGCCATGGCCACCCTGGCCATCGGGCTGGACATCCTGCGCCGGGAACAGGTGGGGGTGGACAGCCTCACCGGCCACGGCGGCCTGTTCAAGACCCCCGGCGTGGCCCAGCGGTATCTGGCCGCAGCGGCGGGGGCGCCGGTCACCGTCATGCGCACGGCGGGGGAGGGCGGTCCTTACGGCATGGCCCTGCTGGCTGCCTACGCCCTGCACCGGGCTCCGGGCCAGACCCTGGCCGACTACCTGGGCACCCGGGTGTTTGCCGGGGCCCAGTCCCGCACCCTGACCCCCGACCCGGCGGACGAAAAGGGATTTGCGGCCTTCCTGGGCCGGTACCGGCAGGCCCTGGCCGCCGAGCGGGCCGCCCTGGACGTGGAGTAAGGCAGGGATGTTGCCGGGACCTTTTCAAAGCGGCCGGATGTGTGGTATAGTAATCAGTGGAAAAACGCCGGCCTGACGGGGCTTGCCCCCGGTGTGGCCGGATCATATTGATAAGGAGCGTATTACCATGGCAGAGTATCTCATTTTTACCGACTCTACCGGCGACCTCACTCCGGCACTGATCGAGAAGGCCGGACTGCAGGTGCTGCCCATGACCTTTACCCTGGACGGCGCCACCTACCGCAACTATCCCGACGGCCGGGAGATGCCGCTGGCCGATTTCTACAGCAAATTGCGCAGCGGCAGCATGTCCACCACCAGCCAGGTGACCCTGGCCGACTTTGAGGACGCCTTCACCCCGGTGCTGGAACAGGGCACCGATATTCTGTACCTGGCGTTTTCCAGCGGGCTGTCCGGCACCTACCAGGCCTCCAACCTGGCCGCCCAGGAACTGATGGAAAAGTTCCCCGGCCGGCGGGTCCTCACGGTGGATTCCCTCCAGGCCAGCATGGGCGAAGGTCTGTTCACCTACCTGGTGGGGATGTACGCCCAGGGCGGGGCCACGCTGGACCAGGCCGCCGACTATGCCCGCAAGCTGGCGCCTTCGGTGTGCGCCTGGTTCACGGTGGATGACCTGATGTTCCTCAAGCGGGGCGGACGGTGCAGCGGTGCGGCCGCCGTGGCGGGCACCCTGCTGGGCATCAAGCCGGTGCTGCATGTGGACGACGAAGGCCACCTGATCCCCATGGAGAAGGTCCGCGGCCGCCGCGCCAGCCTGGACGCCCTGGTCAAGCACTACCAGGCCACCGCCCTGGATGTGACCGGGGGCACTGTGTTCCTGAGCCACGGCGACTGCCGCGCCGACTGCGACTATGTGGCGGACAAGCTGCGGGCCCTGGGCGTGAAGGACCTGCACATCGGCGATATCGGCCCGGTCATCGGTGCCCACAGCGGCCCCGGCACTGTGGCGCTGTTCTGGGTGGGCAGCAAACGGTGATGGCTGTCTGACAGTTGATA
>CALXHN010000142.1 GCA_944388105.1 uncultured Gemmiger sp.
CATTAGTACATGCCGCCCATGTCGCCGCCGGCAGGAGCAGCCGGAGCCGGCGGTTCCGGCAGATCGGCAACCAGGCTCTCGGTGGTCAGGACCATGGAAGCAACGCTGGAAGCATTCTCCAGAGCGGAACGGGTGACCTTGGTCGGGTCAACGATGCCGGCCTCGATCATGTCTTCCACATACTCTTCCTTCTGGGCATCGTAGCCGTAGTTGGGCTTACCAGCCTGCAGGATGTTGTTGATGATGACGCTGCCTTCCAGACCAGCGTTGGCCGCGATCTGACGGACAGGCGCTTCCAGAGCCTTACGGACGATCTTGGCGCCGGTGCGCTCGTCGCCTTCCAGCTCGGTGATCAGCTTGTCAACAGCGGGGATGGCGTTCAGGGTGGCAGTGCCGCCGCCGGCAACAATGCCTTCCTCCACAGCCGCCTTGGTGGCGTTCAGGGCATCCTCGATGCGCAGCTTCTTATCCTTCATTTCCACTTCAGTGGAAGCGCCGACCTTGATGACGGCCACACCGCCGGCCAGCTTGGCCAGACGTTCCTGCAGCTTCTCGCGGTCGAAGTCGGAGGTAGCCGTGGTGATCTGGCTGCGGATCTGGGCCACACGGTCCGCGATCTGCTGCTTGTCGCCGTTGCCGCCGACGATGGTGGTGACTTCCTTGGTCACCTTGACCTGGCGGGCAGAGCCCAGCATGGCCAGAGTGGCGTCCTTCAGCTCATAGCCCAGGTCACTGCTGATGACGGTACCGCCGGTCAGGATAGCGATATCCTGCAGCATCTCCTTGCGGCGATCACCGAAGCCGGGAGCCTTGACGGCAACCACGTTCAGGCCGCCGCGCAGACGGTTGATGATCAGGTTGGACAGCGCGTCGCCTTCCACATCCTCAGCGATGATCAGCAGCTTGCGGCCGGACTGGATGACCTGTTCCAGCAGAGGAACGATATCCTGGAAGACGCTGATCTTCTTATCGGTGATCAGGACGCTGGCGTCGTCAAAGACGGCTTCCATCTTCTCGGTATCGGTGACCATATACGGAGTGATGTAGCCGCGGTCGAACTGCATGCCTTCCACGACCTCGGTGTAGGTCTCGGCAGTGGTCTTGTTCTCCTCGATGGTGATGACACCGTCGGCGGTGACCTTCTCCATGGCATCGGCAATCAGCTGGCCGATCTCAGCGTCACCGGCAGAAACGGTGCCGACACGGGCGATATCCTTGGTGCCGTTGACCTTCTGGCTGTGAGCCTTGACGGCTTCCACAGCGGCGCCGATGGCCTTCTGCATACCGCGCTTGATATCCATGGGGTTGGCACCGGCGGTAACGTTCTTCATGCCTTCGGTGACCAGAGCCTGTGCCAGGACAGTGGCGGTGGTGGTGCCGTCGCCGGCAGCATCGTTGGTCTTGGTGGCAACTTCGCGGACCAGCTGGGCGCCCATGTTCTCAAACGGGTCCTTCAGCTCAATTTCCTTGGCGATGGTGACACCGTCGTTGGTGATCAGCGGGCTGCCGAACTTCTTGCCCAGCACCACATTGCGGCCCTTGGGGCCCAGGGTAATCTTGACGGTATCGGCCAGCTGGTCGATGCCGGCGCAAAGAGCTTTACGGGCTTCCTCGCCCTGCTTAATCTGTTTAGCCATAGTATATCTCTCCTTACCTTATGCAGCGTGATTATTCCACAATGGCCAGAATGTCGCTCTGGCGGACGATGGTGCACTCTTCACCATCGACCTTGACCTCAGTGCCGGAGTACTTGCTGGTCAGAACCTTGTCGCCAACCTTGACGATCATTTCCACTTCCTTGCCGTCCACATTGCCGCCCGGGCCAACAGCCAGGACTTCAGCAACCTGGGGCTTTTCCTTGGCGGAACCGGTCAGGATCAGGCCGCCCTTGGTGGTTTCTTCTTCTTCGACCAGCTTGATGACAACCCGGTCTGCCAGAGGTTTGATTTTCATGGTGAAATATCCTCCTTATAATTAACTGTCTTAGTTCAGGTTTTGTTTTAGCACTCATTTATCTTGAGTGCTAAATACATTGTAGTCACTTGCCCGTCAAAAATCAAGTGTCCGAAGTATAAAATTTTTGTGAACAGATATTTTTATCGGAACATCGTTGTATTATTTTTGAGAACTTCTGTTCTTTTTTCTTTCGTTTCCTTTTTGAAAAGGAAACGGGCCGTCATCCCCTGTTTTAGCAGTCCGACGGCAGGCAAATCAAGAGCCGTTCAGGGCCGCCGGTCCGGCCGTACAAAAGGCGGTTCGATCTTTTCTTCCAGCAGCAGGTGATAACATTCCGGGCGCCGGTAGGCGTTGCCGTGTACCTCCCGCCGCCGATAGTCACGCAGCATTTCCATATCAAAATCCGCCACAAAGATTCCCGGTTTTTCCTCCGCTTCCAAAATACAGGTATCCCGTGACCCGGAAAGTCCCGGCAGATACGCCACACCGTCAAAAGCCGAAGAATGACCGTTGCAGTCGGGATGTCCGGCGGGATAGTTGCAGGTGGCAAGGCCCATCATATTTTCATAGGCGCGGGCGCGCAGCTGCGCCAGACGGTTGAGTTCCATGGGGCAGGCGTTGGGCACCAGAACGATCTCCGCCCCTTGCAGCATCAGAACGCGGGCGCTTTCGGGGAATTCACGGTCGTAGCAGATCATGGCCCCAATCCGCACGGTTCCGGCTGCCGTATCCAGGTCCGCCGCACGGAATTCCTCTCCCCGGCCCAGGCATGCCTCCTCCCCAAAATCGCAGGTATGCACCTTGGCATATTGCAAGACAAGGTCGCCGTGCCGGTCATACACAAACAGGGAATTTTTCGGCCGTGGGTCGGCCTGTTCCAGACAGGTGACCCCTATGGCCATCTCCAGCTCCCGGGCGCAGGCGGCAAAAGCCCCCAGAAAGGGATGCCCGACCGGCAGAGCGCTTGCCCGGAGCAATGCTTCCTCCTGCGGAATCGTATATCCTGTGCTCCACATTTCCGGAAACAAAGCCAGGTCCGCCCCCAGGGATTTGGCACGATGGCAGGCATCCAGACCAATTTTCTGCGTTTCCTCCCGTGTGTTTCCGGGGTGAAGCTGCAGCAGAGCCACGCGAAAATGGGACATGATTCTTCCTCCTTTGCCGGAATACAAAAGCGGCGGTCCGCAACAAGGGCAGACCGCCGCCGGAAATCAGGTCAGCGAAAGATTCTGGTTCTTGTAGCGCTTGCGCACCGCACCGTAATCCAGATGCGGTTTGCCGCCGTTGACGGTATCCTCGTCGATGGTGACCCGGATGATGGTGGGGTCGGAGGGGATATCGTACATGATGGGAATCAGCAGTTCCTCCACCACGCTGCGAAGGCCGCGGGCACCGCTCTTGCGCTCGATGGTCTTTTTGGCGATGGCGTGCAGTGCCGCATCGGTAAAGACCAGTTCGGCGTTGTCCAGGCCCAGCAGTTCCTTATACTGGCGGACGATACTGTTCTTGGGCTCGGTGAGTACCCGGACCAGGGATTCCTCATCCAGGGGATCCAGCACAGTGACCACCGGCAGACGGCCGATGAGTTCGGGGATCAGACCGAACTTGACCAGATCGTCCGGTTCCACCTTGCGCAGCAGCTTCTGGCGGGTCTCATCCTGGTCCAGATTGGTGCGCAGCTGGCTGCCGAAGCCCAGGGACGAAGTGTCGGTGCGCTTCTGGATGAGCTTTTCCAGCCCGTCGAAAGCGCCACCGCAGATAAACAGGATGTTCTTGGTGTTGATCTGGATGAACTCCTGCTGCGGGTGCTTGCGGCCGCCCTGGGGCGGCACGTTGCTGAC
>CALXHN010000143.1 GCA_944388105.1 uncultured Gemmiger sp.
GGTCCCTGGATGGCCCTTCAAAAACGTCAATCTTTCTGTGTGGTTCGCCATCAGCCGTCCTGTCACTGGATCTGTCTGCCCACCACCACAAACCGCTCATCCTGAGAGCGGTTCGTGCAGGTGGACAGGGTGATCAGCTGGTCACCATATTGGGCCTGCACCCCTGTATCGTACAAAGCAGCCCCGGAAACCTGTGCCAGATATGCCTCAAAATCGGCCTGCCGGCTTATATCGGTGTACGCATAGTACGCAAAGCCGCTTTCTCCCTCTGTGTACACCCGGGCGTAGAAGGCAGCAAACACTTCATAGGTGCCTTCTTCTTCCAGGGTATCAAACCGAATCAAGGGATGGGCCTGCCAGAAATCTTCCCTGGCGTAGTTGAGCAGATCCGCAAACATAGAGCCGTTCTTCATGTTGTGACCGTAGATGAGCCAGTTGCCGCCCCCTGCAAAACAATCGGCAGAGAGAAAGGGCACACCGCTTTGGGAGCTGCTGCCGTCGAAGGCACGGCGCAGATACTGTTCCGGGTCATCGGGCGTAAACATGACCGGGTAGTCGATGTGGGTCCCCTCTATGGAGATCCACCCGAAAAAGTCCGGGTTTTGCGCTTTCAGGTCCGCATAAGGAGATTTCTCAGGCTCCTGGCCGTCGGCGCTCTCCGGCTGCTCCAGGGAGGCGGACAGCCGATCAAAGGCAGCCTGTTCCTGCCCGCCCTGCACCAGAATGCGGACCACCATAAACAGGCTGACCGCAAAGACAACGCCAAAGAAAAGGAAGGCTATGCGCCGCAGCCTACTCACAGAGCCACCTCCTTGTTCTGATAACTGAAAATAAGAATAGAAACAAGGAACCGTCACCACACGGCAGGTGTGGTGGCGGTTTCCTGTTTTACTGTATTTTACTGCTGATTTTTATGCTTGGCAATAGCCAGACCGCCGCCCGGGAGCAGTACCGCCGGTTCCGCCCCGCCTCTGCCTTTGCCGCTGGACTTCCCCACCCGCTTCTGCTACACTGGAATCAATCAAAAACGGGAGGGTTTGCCTATGCTGCCAGTGGTGAGCGTACAGACCATGCGGGAATGCGACGCATGGACCATTGAACATGAAACACCCGGCCCCGAGTTAATGCTCCGGGCCGCCCGGGGCATCCGGGACGCGGTGGACTGGGACCGGGGCAGTCCGGCGGGCATCGTGATCGGGTCGGGCAACAACGGCGGGGACGGCGCCGCCCTGGCCATGCTGCTGGCCCAGGCGGGGCGGCCCTGCGTTGTCTACCGTGTCTCGGAGAAAGCCAGCCCGGACAACGCCCTGTATCTGGAAAAAGCCCGGGCTTTGGGGGTGCCGGTACGCCCCTTTGTGGGGCATGAGGCGGAAATCGCCGCCTGTCCGGTGCTGGTGGACTGCCTGCTGGGCACCGGGTTTGCGGGCACGGTGCGCGGGGCGGTGCGGGATGCCATCCTCTGCCTGAACCGCGCCCGGGAGGCGGGGGCCTACGTGGTCAGCGCCGACATCAACAGCGGGCTCAACGGGGATACCGGCGAGGCCGAACTGGCCGTACACGCCGACCTGACCGTGTCCATCGGATTTTTCAAAACCGGGATGTTCCGGGGGGATGCCCCCCATTATATCCGCCGCCTGGTCAATGCGGACATCGGCATCCGGCTGCTGCGGCAGGAGTTTTCCCTGGTGGAACCGGGAACCCCCGCCGGAGAACGGGACATTGTCTGCCCGGGGTATTGCGAAATGTAGAAAATGACCCCCATCGCCCTTGCCGGGACGGTGGGGGTCTTGCTTTTATCAGAAGGTATAGTGCCGGATCTCACAGTTGCGGATGCCGAAGGCCGCGTACTCCCCGTTGGTCATGTCGAAAAAGTAGGAGTTGACCACCCGGGCAATGCCGTTGTGGGCCACCAGCAGGCAGGTCTCCTCCCGGCCGCGCAGCTCGTCCAGCAGGTTGTAAATGCGGGCGGCCACCCGGAGCATGCTCTCACCGCCGTCAAAGCTTTCCACAAAATTGGCTTTTGCGGTGGAAAACTCCGCGCCGTCCCGGGGTGTTCCCTCAAACCGGCCGAAGTTCTGCTCGGTCAGGCGGGGTTCCACCGTCAGGGGCAGGCCGGTCACCTGGGCGATGCACCGGGCGGTGTCGGCGGCCCGGGACAAGGGGGAACACAGAATGCGGTCGATGGGCAGTTTTTCGGCCAGGATCTTCTGGCCCAGCTCAGTGGCCTGCTGTCGGCCCAGCTGGGTGAGCGGGCTGTCGGTGGCGCCGCAGATCTTGTTCTCCACGTTCCAGACGGTCTGGCCGTGGCGGGTGAAATACAGTTGGGTTGCCATAGAAATTCCTTTCGGTTTACACGGAGCCGGGTGTTTACAGAATCAGATCCCGGCGGCGGGCGGCGGTCTTGCGGTGCAGGCTTTCGGCCATGATAAACATGAGCACCAGCATCACCGCCATGTACCAGGGGTACAGGGCCATGGAGATATGCTGGCCCAGCAGCCCGAACAGGGGCGGCATGAGGCAGCTGCCCACATAGGCGCAGGCCATCTGCAGGCCGGTCATGGACATGCTCAGTTCCCGGCCGAAGTTGGCAGGGGTCTCGTGGATGATGCAGGGGTAGACGGGGGCGCAGCCCAGGCCCACGGTGATGAGTCCGGCGAACAGGACGTTGTTGCCGGCGGGCAGCAGGATGAGCACCAGGCCCAGGGCGATGAGGGTCTGGCCCAGGCGGATCATGTTCTGGTCGTTGATCTTCATGGTCAGGAACCCGCAGACCCCGCGGCCCACCGTGATGCCCAGATAGAACAGACTGGCCCAGGAGGCAGCGGTTTCGGCGTCGATGCCCCGCACCACGGTGCAGTAGCTGGCGGCCCACATGCCGGCGGTGGCTTCCAGGGCGCAGTAGCAGAAGAAGCAGGTCACCACCTGGCGCACACCGGGCAGGCGGAGAAGTTCGGGGATGGACCGCTGCTGGGGGGTGAAGTCCGCCCCGTCCAGGGTCTGCTCGGGGCGTTTCCACATGCGCAGGCTGAGGAACAGCACCAGGGTGAGCGCGAACTGCAGCACCGCGATGGTGCGGTAGCCGCCCTGCCATGCGCCCCCGGCCAGGGCCCGACCCATGATGATGGGGCCGATGCTGGCCCCCACGCCCCACATGCAGTGCAGCCAGCTCATGTGGCGGCTTTCATAATGGAGGGACACATAGTTGTTGAGGGCGGCGTCCACGCTGCCGGCCCCCAGGCCGTAGGGGATGGCCCACAGGCAGAGCTGCCAGAACCGGCCGCTGAAGGAAAAGCCCAGCAGGGCCACGGCGGTGAGCAGCACGCTGTAGGCGGTGACCTTGCCGGTACCCAGGGCGGTGTTGAGTCGGGCACTGGCCAGACTGGACACAATGGTGCAGGCGGAAATGATCATGGAGACGATGCCCGCCCAGGACAGGTCCGCCCCCATCTGGGTGTACATGCTGGGCCACGCAGCGCCCAGCAGGGCGTCAGGCAGGCCCAGGCTGATGAAGGCCAGATAGATGATCGGCAATAACAGGGATGCCATACAAATACTCTCCCACCAAAAGATTTCGGTCCTCAAAAACGGACCCACGTGGGAAATTATACCACGAAACGGGGCAGATGCAAGACGGGGGCAGACGGCAGACTGCCGGGGGTGACGGCTGGCAGCCGGAGAGTTGTTCCTTTTTGGCAGGCGGTTGCTTGCCGTGTGGTCCTTCCTTTTCGTGCCCGAAAAGGAAGCGAAAAGGGCCCGCCGTTCCGATGCGGCGGCCGCCGGCTGGGGCTGCG
>CALXHN010000144.1 GCA_944388105.1 uncultured Gemmiger sp.
TGTGACCGGCTGCTGGCCCGCTTCAAGGCGCTGGACAACCTCCGCGGGGCCAAGCTGGTCCTGCTGGATTACCCCCTCTCCATGCCGGAACGGCGCAAGCTGGCCCGCAAGATCAAAAAGAAGGAGACCGGCCTGTCCACCACCTACCTGCTGCTGGACCGGGTGCTGCTGGCATTCCTGGCCAACCATTACAACGACGCCACCATCAACCGCATCCTCATGGCGGCGGGCATGCCCTTCGCCTACTACCAGCCCTATGTGGCGGACTCTTCCAACCCCATGCCGCCGGAAATGTTCATCGGCCGCAAGGACGAACTGCTCAAGATCGAACGCCCGGGCGGCGTGAACCTGATCTACGGCGGGCGGCAGCTGGGTAAATCGGCCCTGTTCAAGAAAGCCCGCATCGACATCGACGGTCTGGAAGGCCGCCGCGCCGTGCTGGTGGACCTGTCCGGCTGCGACTGCGCCCGGGCGGCCCGCAAGCTCTCCTGCGAGCTGGCGGACCTGGAGATCCTGCCCCGCAGCAGCGAGACCGAGAACTGGTCCGACCTGGCCCAGGACATCAAGACCCGCCTGCGGCAGGAGGAAGCCCCCATCACCTATCTGCTGGTCATGCTGGATGAGGCCGACACCTTCGTGGAGGACTGCAAGAACTGCAACTACCAGCCCCTGGCCGAACTCAAGGACATCCAGCAGACCCTGCCCGAACGGTTCAAGTTCGTGCTGGCCGGTCTGCACAACATCGTCCGCTTCAACCGGGAGGTGGCCCTGGGCCGCAACGCGGTCATCACCCATCTGCCCTCCCTCAACGTCAAGCCCTTTGAGACCCCCGAAGCCCACGAACTGCTGGTGCAGCCCCTGAGCTATCTGGGCTTCCTGCTGGAAGACCGGGTGCTCATCTCCCAGATCCTGGCCACCGCCAACTATTTCCCCGGCCTGATCCAGATGTACTGCCAGAAACTCATCGAGTCCATGCGGCAGAGCAACTACGCCGGCTACAACCAGGCCTCCACGCCGCCCTACCGCATCACCGAAGACCACATCCGCCGCGTCCTGGCCGACAACAACTTCCTGGCCGAGATCCACAACAAGTTCGAGATCACCCTGCGCCTGGACCAGGACCAGGGCTCCTATTACTACACCATCGCCCTGCTCATCGGCTGGATGTACACCGCCATGCCCACCACCACCGGCTACACTGCCGAGGACCTGATCCGTCAGGCCGGGGACCTGGGCCTGCATACCCTGACCAGCCTGAGCCGGGAACAGGTGGACACCCTGCTGCAGGAGCTGTATGACCTGAACATCCTGCGCAGCACCGGCAAGGACACCTACCTCTTTGCCAGCAAGAACTTCCATGACCTGCTGGGCAATGAGGAGGAGATCTTTGAAAAACTGGTGCAGATCGGAGGCGGCAACGGATGAACCATGCCCAGATCTGGTGGCGGCAGGTGGGCAGCTCCCTGCGCCTGTGTCAGGCCGTGGTGCACAGGGCCTGCGCCGAAACTTCCTTTGTGCTGTACCTGCCCCGGTCCCTGCCCTGGCAGGATGAATTCTACGATATCATGAAAGACCGCCTCTCCTCCCTGCGGGGGGACCGCACGGTGAACTTCCTGGACTGCACCGGGGAGGACCCGGGCCGGCAGGTGCTGCAGGAACTCTGCGCGGAGGACGTGCGCACCCGGTACTGGCCCGGGCAGAGCTACGCCGACTACCTGGGCGGCCAGACCGACATCACCCTGAACCAGATGTATGTCTGGGTGCGGGGCATCCGCACTGCCGGCCAGCTGGAATCCTGGCGCACCTTTGCGGCCCGATATGACGGGGCCGCCCGGGCCGCCGGGGGGCTCCATGCCCTGTTCCTGCTGGAATACCGCACCGACCATCCCCGGGCGGACGGCGGGGTGGTGTACACCCCGTCGGGGGCGGACTGCCAGGTCTTCTGCCTGGAAGCCGCCGCCCTGCAGCCCTGCCCTTCCGCCGACTATCTGGCCTGTCTGGCCCAGAGCGTCAGCGGCGGGGACCCGGAGCTGGCCGGCGCCCTGATCCGGCAGGGGGACCCCTTCCTGCAGGAGCCCGAAGCCTGTGCCCGACGGCTGCTGGACGGGGGCTGCAGCGACAGCGGCCAGCCCTTTGCCCCGGCCGGCGACGAGACCCTGCACCTGCGGGTGTGGCGGGCCCAGATCATGGTGCTCTTTGCCCGCGTGGAGGAAAAGCGGCTGGAATATATCCGGGCCAACCTGGACCGTCTGTCCGGGTGGATGCCGGTGCAGGCGGAAAACGGCGCCCTGATCCGGGACCCCTGGGACCTGGAATTCGGCAACCTGTTCTTCCTGACCCGCCGGGGTGACACGGATTTCACCCGGCAGGAGACCGAGATGATCCGCCTTTGCCGGGACGTGCGCAACCTGCTGGCCCACAATGAGCTGGTGCCGTATGACAAGGTATCCCTGCTGCTCAGCGAATAAATGCCAAGGAGGCAATCCCATATGCTGCAGACAAAACTTCTGTGTGCTGATCTGTATGAACTGTATGATGGCCGGGTGCGGCAATTCCTTCTGCTGGGCGGGGAGCAAGCCTTGCTGCTGGACACCGGCTTTGCCCAGAGCCATGTGATGGAAAAGGTGCGGACCCTGACCGCCCTGCCGGTGCGGGTGCTGCTGACCCACGCAGACCCCGACCACGCCGGCGGCCTGGAGGATGTTGCCCGGGCCTGGGTCCACCGGAAGGACTGGGGACTGGTCCGGGCGGCAGCGGAACTCCATCCGCTTCAGGAGGGGGATGAATTCCGCTGCGGCGGCTGGCACCTGCATGTCATCGAGATCCCGGGCCACACCCGGGGCAGCGTGGCCTTTGCGGACTATGACCGGAAAGTGCTTTTTCCGGGCGATTCGGTGCAGGATGGCGGACCCATTTATCTGTTCGGGGATCACCGGGACCTGAACCTTTACATCGGGAGCCAGAAAAAGCTGGAGGCCATGGCGGACCGGTTTGAAACCATCTATCCATGCCACCACGCCTGTCCGGTGACCCCGGATTTCATCGGCAAAAACCGCCGGGACGCCGAAGCCCTGCGGGCGGGGACCCTGCCCAGCGAACCCACCCCCGGCATGCCCTGCCGCACCTACCACGGGCGGTGGACCGATTTTTATTGTACCGAGGAGGACCGCACCCGCCCCTGAGGGCCGGCGGCCGCCAAAAAATCCCCCGGCACCGGAAACACCCGGCGCCGGGGGAACTTTTGCTGGAAGGAGAGAAGGAATATGAAACAGAATGCCCGCAGTCTGGCGGCCCTGCACGGGGCCGTCATGCTCTTCGGGCTGTCGGCGGTGCTGGCGCGCCGGGTGGCGGTGCCGGCGGTGCTGGTGGCGGCCGGCCGGGTCTGGTGCTCGTCCGCCCTGCTGCTGGTGCTGTGTCTGGCAGGGCGCACCCCGCTGGCCCTGCACAGCCGCCGGGACACGGGGCTGGCGGTGGGCGCCGGGGTGGTGCTGGCGGTGCACTGGACCGCGTTTTTCCTGTCGGCACAGCAGGCGTCGGTGGCCGTTGCCACCCTGACCTACGCCACCTTTCCCCTCTTTGTGACCTTTCTGGAACCGCTGGTGTACCGGGAACCCCTGAGCCTGCGGGGCGTGGGGCGGGCGGCGCTGCTGCTGGCGGGGGTGCTCATCACGGTGCCCTCCTTCTCGGTGACGGACAGCGCCGGGGAGGGGGCTGTCTGGGGCATGGTGTCCAGTCTGGCCTATGGGGTGCTGACCCTGTGCAACCGCCGTCTGTCCGCCGGCT
>CALXHN010000145.1 GCA_944388105.1 uncultured Gemmiger sp.
ACCAGCACGGTATCGATGCCCATACGCTCCCGCTTCTGGGCTTCTCCCAGCAGCATGGCCCGGGTGTTGGAGGTGCGCAGCGCCATCTCGGCATAGGTGGCGATATTGACCCGGCGCCCGTTCTTATACCGGATGCAGGTGATGCCCTGTACCAGGAAATCCTTGACCGCCAGATCCACCGCCTGCTGCATGGTGACGCCGCCGGCAGTCAGAACCGCGTCCGCCCGCAGGATGGTGCGCCGGTACACGTCGTCCATATACCGCAAGGCCGCCTTCTGCACGTCGGCCTCGCTGGCGGTCATTTCATCGATGAGCGCCCCTACTTTATCGGAATTGACGCCAAAGAAAGCCTGCTCGGTGCCGTCCGCCTCGGCAAACTGCTCTTTCAGCATGGTTCGTGTCTCGGTGTCGATGCGGGAAGAGAACTCGTCCACGATCTTCTGGTTCTGCTGGCGGAACTTGTTCAGGCTGCGCAGCTTTTCCGCCTGCCAAGCGGGCCAAGCTGCGGGGACGCCATCCTTGCCGCCCTCCGCCTTTTCCTGATCCTTGTGGCGCCGCAGGTTGCGCTTGAGCGACTGGATCAGTCGCAGTTCCAGGTCGGCAAAGAGGTCGGCGATATCCCGGGCGGTCATTTCAGGCTATCCCCGCCCAGGGACGGCTCTTCCAGTTCGGCAATACCCCGTTCATTCAGGATGCGCCGCACCTCCGCCGCCTTCCAATCGTCGTCCTTGCTGGACCCCCACAGTTCATCCACCTGTGCCTGCACGCTCATGATGCCGCCGGTGGCCGCGCTGGACAACGTCTTGACCCGGCTGTCGAAGTCGGGGGCACCGTATTCCCCGAAGCTGACGGTGGCCTTATATGTCCCCGGCATCTTTCCGGCCAGGATGTCCGCCGCAGCCAGTGCGGTCTGGGCCAGCTGATGTCTGCAATCGGTGCAGCTAAAAGCTGAGGCAATTTCCACAGCACCTTTCTGAAACGTTCTTGAACGGCATCTGGCCCCCGGGAAAAACGGGGCAAGAAGTCGGACCATCTCCGAAACAAAAAACGCCCCGCAGATGTCTCCATCTGCGGGGCTGTTGAGCTTTTTACTGATATTGCGCATTGAGGAACATGGGTTTGATGGCCACGACCTCGTCGTACTCTTCCTGTTCCACCTGCACATCGGCGTTCAGGGCTTTCAGATCCTGCTTGACCACATCCAGGGCTTCCGCCGCGGAATCGGCCCTGCCGTCCAGCACCGCCCGCTGCATGCGACGCAGCACAATGGGATGGGCATAGCGGACCGGCACCGGGAAGTTTTGGAGGGAAGACAGGTACTGTTCCATATCGTCCATGGACGTCTTTTCCTGCCTGAGGATGCTGCCACGGTTGTTGCGGGCGGTGGGCAGCACACTGAATCCGGCAAAGGTAAAGACAGCCGCCAGCCCGAACAGGGCAAAGTAAACGCTGAAACCGCCCTTGCCCATGAGCAGGGACCATAACCCGTACACGATCCCCGCAAACCCCAGGGCCGTGATAGCCATGGCCACCCACCGGTAGCTGGGGCTGGAGCGCTCATAGGCGCGCCTGCGCTGTGCCGCACGGCTTAAGGCGCTGCTCAGTTCCGGCTTTTGTTCCAGGTAATCAATGGCCTGCTGCAGTTCCTTCACCACCTGTTGGCCGTGGGGTGTCAGGGGCGGACGGTTGCGTTCGGCTTCCTCTTTTTCGGCCTGCCGCTTGGCCAGCCGCTCTTCGGCCGCGGCACTGACCAGCTTGATCTGCGGCTGCTCCTTTGCCAGCTTTTCCAGGAAGGCGTCCACCTGCTCCTCATGCTTGAAGTTGCACTGCTTCTGCTGTCCGTTGTCATACACCACCACCAGGTAGGGCATACTGGCAAACACGCCTTTTCCGGTGTAGCCGCCGCGGCTCATGGCCACCCGCTTGAACACCCGCTGCACCGCCGAGATGGGGATGTAATAGCGGCGGTCGATGAAAAAGCTGTTCAGGTACAGTGCCTTTTTGCCCAGGCCGCAGGGGCCGATCTTGCGGCAGTTCTTTTTGTCAATTTCCAGTTCCCAGGGTTCCAGGCGGGAGGTACTGAGAGGATAGGGTTTGAAGATCATGGCGGAAAACCTCGCTTGTGTGGAAGATGCGCCAACACAAAAGCCGGCCGCCTTTGAACAGCGGCCGGCTCTCAGTTGTACGTTGCCGGCTCAGCCGCGCAGGATCAGGCCTGCGCTTTTGCCGAATGTCTCTTGGTGGCCATCAGGAAGATGACGAGCAGAGCAATGGCGAAAATGATGCCGATGGGATAGGCAACCGCGGTGTTGTACACGGTGGCGCCGTCGGCCGTCTTGCCGTTGACCAGGCCGCCCAGGCATTCCGGAGCCAGGATGAAGTAGGTGCTGGAAACCGCGCTCATGAAGGTGGCGGGCACAGCGGTGATCCAGAAGTTCTTCTTCTCAACGAACAGGAACATGGAAGCAGCCCACAGAACGATCATGGCCAGGGTCTGGTTGGTCCAGCTGAAGTAACGCCAGATCACGGTGTAATCGATGTAGCCCAGTGCATTGCCGATGCCCAGAACGGCACCAACGCCCAGCACGGGGATGCAGAGCTTCAGGCGGTTGACATAGGAACCCTGATCGATCTTGAACCAGTCGGCCAGGGTCAGACGGGCGGAACGGAACGCGGTATCGCCGGAAGTGATGGGGCAGACAACCACGCCGATCATGGCCAGCGCGGTGCCGATACCGCCCATGGTGCGGGAGCAGACGTCATAGATGGCAGCAGACTGACCTTCCGCCAGCGCAGCCGCCAGACCGGTGTTCAGACCGCCGGTGACTTCATACAGAGCGCAGCCGGCAGCAGCCCAGATCAGGGCGATGATGCCCTCGGCGACCATGGCGCCGTAGAAGACGAAGTGGCCCTGTTTCTCGCTCTTCATGCAGCGCGCCATCAGGGGCGACTGGGTGGAGTGGAAACCGGAGATGGCACCGCAGGCCACCGTGATGAACATGAAGCTCCAGATGGGGGTGGCGGAGGGGTGCATATTGTACAGATGGGTCCAGATTTCGGGGATGGTGAATTCGGGGTTGGTGTAGATGCCGATAATGACACCGATGGCCATGATGACCAGGCAGATACCGAATACAGGATAGATCTTGCCGATGATCTTATCAATGGAGATAAAGGTCGCGATGAAGTAGTAGATGAGGATCAGGACCAGCCAGAACAGGGTGGTGGCCAGGAAGCCGGTGGCACCGAAGTTCTTGCACAGGGTGACGATCAGGCCTGCAGGGCCCACCGCAAAGACGGTACCGACCATGATCAGCAGCACCACCGAGAACACACGCATGACGTTCTGCATGGCGTGGCCCAGGTATTTGCCGGTGACTTCGGCGATGGAGCCGCCGTCGTTGCGTTCACTGATCATACCGGAGAAGTAGTCGTGAACGCCGCCCGCAAAGATGGTACCGAAGGTGATCCACAGGAACACGATGGGTCCCCACAGAGCACCCTGCATGGCGCCGAAGATCGGTCCCAGGCCAGCGATGTTCAGCAGCTGGACCAGGAACAGCTTCCACTGAGGCATCACGACGTAGTCAACGCCGTCATTGATGCGCACGGCGGGAGTTTCGCGGTCGTCCGGGCCGAAGGTGTTGTCGACGACTTTGCCGTAAGTAAAGTAGCCGATCAGCAAAATGGCCAGACAGATAACAAAACTTACCATAAAGATTCCTCCCATTATTATTTCAGCACCGTTTCGCGCGGTACTGTTTGAAAC
>CALXHN010000146.1 GCA_944388105.1 uncultured Gemmiger sp.
CTGGCGGACATCGACACCCCCGCCGCCCTGGCTGCCCTGGAAGCCGCCGCCGAATCCTGAAACGCAAAATGCCCCCGACCAATGAAGGTCAGGGGCATTTTCTATGCTTGCACTTAATACACGAATTTTTTCTGGGCCAGATAGTTGGCGAAAAAGAGGGCGCAGTCCACCGGGATCTTCAAAAACAGTTCCGGCACCGCGGGCAGCAGCCCCGCCAGTCCGGCCACCAGCACCCCGCTGCACAGGGTTTTGAGGACGGTGACGGTGGTGTACAGGGTGGCCGACCGCCCGTGGGCGGTATGGCTGTGGAACACCAGGAAGTAGTTCAGCAGGTAGTTGCACAGGGAGGACAGCACCCGGGCCGCGATGGTGGCGGCCAGGATGGCGGCGCTTTCCCCCATATGGTCCTGGAGCAGGGCGCAGAGCACCGCAAAGGCGCCCAGGTCCACCACGCTGGAGGACAAAGAGGAGGCCAGAAAACGCACAAAAGGCCGGGTTTCGGCCACAGCTTTTGCTTGCATCAAGGGCAGATTCACGACCTTTCAGGAAAATACACAAAGGGACGTGCCCCGCCGTTTTGCGGAGCACGTCCCCTATTATAACGTACTTGGGTCAAAAAATGCAAGCACTGGTTCTCAGTTCAGCGTTTTGCCAAAAAATTCCAGTTCCGGGCGCAGGGTCTGCATCAGGCTGTCAAAAGCATCGGGGGTCAGGCTCTGGGCGCCGTCGCTCTTGGCCTTGGCAGGGTCGTTGTGCACCTCGATCATCAGCCCGTCGGCCCCCACGGCCACGGCGGCCGCCGCCAGGGACGGCACCATGAAGGCGATGCCCGCCGCGTGGCTGGGGTCGATGACCACCGGCAGGTGGGTCATCTTTTTCAGCATGGGCACCGCCGAAATATCCAGGGTGTTGCGCATGCTGGTCTCAAAGGTGCGGATGCCCCGCTCACACAGCACCACGTTGGGGTTGCCCTCGGCCATGATGTACTCGGCGCTCATGACCAGTTCCTCCAGGGTGGAGGAAAGCCCCCGCTTGAGCAGCACCGGAATGTTGGTGCGGCCCACCGCCTTGAGCAGCTCAAAGTTCTGCATGTTCCGGGCACCGATCTGGATCATATCCACCTGAGCTTCCTCAAACAAGGGAATATGCTCGTTGTTCATCAGCTCGGTGACAATGGGCTGACCGGTCACCGCCCGGGCTTCCTGTAGCAATTCCAGCCCCTCGGCCCGCAGGCCCTGGAAGCTGTAGGGGCTGGTGCGGGGCTTGAAGGCGCCGCCCCGCAAAATGGACGCCCCGGCAGCCTGCACCCGCCGGGCCACCCCGATGATCTGCTCCTTGCTCTCCACGCTGCAGGGGCCGGCCATCACCGCGAAGTTGCCCCCGCCGATCTTGTGGCCGCCCACGTCCACCACCGTGTCGTCGGGGTGGAATTTGCGGTTGGCCTTCTTGTAGGGTTCGGACACCCGGCGGCAGGTATCCACCACCGGGTTGGCCAGCACCCAGCTTTCGCTCAGGGCCTTGGTGTCCCCGATCAGGCCCAGGATGTGGGTATCGCTGCCCACCGAATCATTGATCTCAAATCCCATGGACCGCAGTTCCCCGCAGAACTGCTGCACCTGGTCCTGGGGGGCGTTGTGCTTCAGTACGATGATCATGGTTTTCCCTCTCCTTATGAAACAGCCCCGGCGGGCCTTGTTTGTGACAGGCATTAGTTTAGCACTTTAATGTGCTAAAGTCAAGAGTGCTTTACAACTTTTCTCCTTCGGGCTATAATTTGGGTGCAAACGAATGGGACAGTCCCCGGCCGGGGGCCGGGTTTTGTGCACAAGACCGTGCAAAAGCGGATTCACAAGAGAGGGGTTCTCACCATGTCCAAAGAAGCCAAGACCAACGCCATGCGCATGCTGGAGCGCGCCAAGATCAGCTATTCCGCCCACGAATATCCCCACGAGGAGGGCGCCGCCGTGGACGGCGCCACCGTGGCCGCCCTCACCGGGCAGGACCCGGCCAAGGTGTTCAAGACCCTGGTCACCCAGGGGGCGGACCGGAACTTTTATGTCTTTGTCATCCCGGTGCAGGAGGAACTGGACCTGAAAAAGGCCGCCAAGGCCGCCGGGGTCAAGAGCGTGTCCATGCTCCACGTGGCCGACCTGCTGAAAACCACCGGCTATGTGCGGGGCGGCTGCAGCCCGGTGGGCATGAAGAAGCAGTTTGCCACCGTTTTTGATGAGAGCTGTCTGGCCCAGGACACCATCCTGGTGTCGGCGGGGCGCATCGGCACCCAGATCGAGGCGGCGCCCGCCGACCTGATCAAGGTCACCCGGGGCAAAACGGCCCCCATCACGGCGGAGGCCAGGGGCTGATGCGGCTGGACAAGTACCTGGCCGAGCGGCTGGGCATTCCCCGCAGCGAGAGCCGCAAGCGGATCGCCGCCGGGGCGGTGACGGTGAACGGGGTGCCCTGCCGCAAGGCGGACACCCAGCTGGACGAGCACACCGCCGAAGTGGCGGTGAACGGCACGCCCCTGTCCGGCCAGTATGAGAAATACGTCTACCTGATGCTGAACAAGCCCGAAGGGGTGGTCAGCGCCAGCCGGGACAAGCGGGATACCACCGTCACCGACCTGGTGGCACAGGCCTACCCCCGGCGGCAGCTGTTCCCCGCCGGACGGCTGGACAAGACCAGCACCGGGTTTGTGCTGCTCACCGACGACGGGGGCTTTGCCCACGACATCCTGGCCCCGGGGCGGCATGTGTCCAAGGAGTACATCGTCACCCTGGACACGCCCCTGACCCCCGCCATGCAGGCGGGCTTTGCCGCCGGGGTGACCCTGGCGGACGGGCAGACCATGGACCCGGCGGAAGCCGAACCCTGGGGCGCCGACCCCTGCGTGGTGAAGGTGACCCTGCACCAGGGGGTGTACC
Organism: uncultured Gemmiger sp.; assembly: GCA_944388105.1. Taxonomy (GTDB): domain Bacteria; phylum Bacillota; class Clostridia; order Oscillospirales; family Ruminococcaceae; genus Gemmiger. Next base: position 2,925 of record CALXHN010000146.1, read on the forward strand.
ACCAGATCAAGCGGATGTTCGGGGTGTACGGCGCCGGGGTGAACGGGCTGCACCGCACCGCCATCGGCCCGGTGGCCCTGGACCAGGGCCTGGAACCGGGGTGCTGGCGGCCTTTGACAACCGAAGAAGTGGAGGCGCTGCGTCGGGCATCCCGGGGCTGAGCCCACAACAAGGCAGATTTTGCAAAAAAAGGCAAAATCTGCCTTCTTTCGTTCAAATGCAGTTCAAAAAGACCGGCTATACTAGATAGTGGGTTTGTAGGGCATACGGCGAACCCCTCTTGCAAATTTCGCCGTCTTGCGATACAATAAACTGATTTACCCTTATTTTCGTCCGCGGTTTTCGCGGTGTTTCCACATAACCCCACAGGCGGGAGGTCAATTCATGAGAGTCGGTCTCGACATCGGTTCTACCACCATCAAATGCGTCGTGCTGGATGAGCAGGACAAGGTCATTTATTCTACATACGAACGTCATTACAGTCATATTCTGGAAAAAGGCCAGGAGCTGCTGCAGCGCGTGGCCAAGGACTATGTCCCCGGCGGCCGCGCCATGCTGGCCATCTCTGGTTCGGCGGGCATGGGTCTGGCGGACAGCTGCGGCGTGCCTTTTGTGCAGGAGGTGTTCGCCACCCGCGTGGCGGCCAACCGTCTGGCCCCCGGCACCGACTGCATCATCGAGCTGGGCGGCGAGGACGCCAAGATCCTCTTCCT
>CALXHN010000147.1 GCA_944388105.1 uncultured Gemmiger sp.
CAAAAAACGCCCCGGCATACGCCGGGACGCAAACGAATATAAGGGTTACAGCTGCACCCCGCCGGCCAGCAGTTCCACAAACTGCTTGGCCACCCGGGGACTGCGGCCCCCGGCCCGCAAAGCGAAGGCTTCGGCCCGCATCATCAGCTGGTCGGAGGGCATCTGCACCCCGCAGCGGGCGGCCAGGTCCATGACAATGGTCTCGTACAGTGCCTTGTCCGGCCGCTGGAAGGTCACCGTCAGCCCGAACCGGGCGGACAGGCTCATCAGCTCCTGGCGGGTATCCCCCGCGTGGATGTCGTCCCCCGCCGTGCGGTCGGACATGGTCTCCTTGACCAGGTGCCGCCGGTTGGAGGTGGCGTACACCGCCACGTTGCGGCTGCGCCCGCCCACGCTGCCTTCCAGAATGGCTTTCAGGGCGGCAAAGTTGTCGTCGTTGGAGGAAAAACTCAGGTCGTCGATGAAAAGGATGAACTTCAGCGGGTTGTCCGCCAGGTCGTCCATCAGCGCCGGCATCTGGTAGAGCTGGTGCTTCTTGATCTCCACCAGCCGCAGCCCGTCGCCCCGGAACTCGTTGGCCAGGGCCTTCACCGTGCTGGACTTGCCGGTGCCCGCGTCGCCGTACAAAAGCACGTTGGCCGCCGGCAGCCCCGAAAGCAGGGCCTTGGTGTTCTCGATGATCTTCTGGCGCTCCCGCTCATACCCCGGCAGCTCGCTGAGCCGCTGGGGGTCCGGGTACCGCACCGGGGTCAGCACCCCTTCCTCCAAAGTAAAGACATGGTACCGGGCAAAGATCCCGTACCCCGCATGGGGCACCTGCCGCCGCCGCGCCGCGTACTCCCTGGCATAGACAAGCTCCGGCTCCACCTTCCAGGGCAGGGGCATCTGGTGCATCAGGGCATCCCCGCCTTCCAGCGGCGCCAGCAGGTCCGCCAGGGTCAGCGACCCCGCCGCCTGCAGCACGCTCAGGTCCCGGGCCAGATTGCCCTCCGCCACCTCTCCGGCGCCCTGTGGCGTCTGGCTGTGACGGATGCACAGGTTGTCGTCATTGAGCACCAGGTCCAGCAGGACCCGGCTCCAGTTCTCCCCCCGGGGCAGAAGCGCCGCCTCAAAACCGGCCACGGCGTCGGCCAGCGGTGCGGCGTCCCCGGTATAGGCCAGCGCCGTCCGTAGCATGGCGGTGAAGCGGGCCACGGTTTCGTCCCGCAGCACCCCGCGCAATACCACCAGAGAACCCAGACGGACCGAAAGGTCACGGATGGTCATATACAAACTCCCCCTTTAGTACATCCAACAGACAAATGCAGGCTGACCCCAGTATAAACGCTCAGCCGCCGGTGCGCAAGGGTTTGTGAAAATTACCAAAATCCTGTTGACATCGGGTAAAAATTGCGGTACAATCCTATATACACTTTACTTAGCTAAACAGCTGAACTGCAGCGATGGGAACCAGTAACGCCCCACACCACCACCAGAGAGCTGCCGGCCGGTGCAAGGCAGCGGGCAGGCAGGGCGCGAAGTCATCCCGGAGCAGGCCCGGCGAACGTCCAGTAACCGGACCCGGATGCACCCGTTACCGTGCGGGGCTTTGTCAGAAGCCCAGTGAGCGGGCATGGACGCCATGCCAAGAAGAGTGGTACCGCAGAGAGCCTACACGGCCTTTGTCTCTTGGAAACAGGGGACAAAGGCTGTTTTTTTTACGCTTTACGGGCTTGTTGTTCGGCCCCATGGGTAAGAAATACGAAAAGAGGAATCCAGAGGAACGAAAGGAGTTGTCCACCATGCTGCTGACCGGCGCACAGATCTTTGTTGAAGTTCTGGTCGAACAGGGCGTTGATACCATCTTCGGCTATCCCGGAGGCGCGGTACTGAATCTTTATGACGAATTGTATAAAAGCGCTGATAGAATACAGAATGTTCTGACTGCCCACGAGCAGGGCGCCGCCCACGCGGCGGACGGCTACGCCCGGGCCACCGGCCGCACCGGCGTGGTGCTGGCCACCAGCGGCCCCGGCGCCACCAACCTGGTCACCGGCATTGCCACCGCCTTCATGGACAGCGTGCCCATGGTGGCCTTCACCGGCAACGTGGCCACCAGCCTCATCGGCAAGGACAGCTTCCAGGAAGCCTACATCGAGGGCATCACCATGCCCATCACCAAGCACAACTACACGGTGCGCAGGGTGGAGGACCTGGCCGACACCATGCGCAGCGCCTTCCGCATCGCCCAGAGCGGCCGCAAGGGCCCGGTGCTGGTGGACATCCCCAAGGATGTCACCGCCAACAAATGCGAATTCACCCCCAAGGCCCCCGAACTCATCCGCACCGTCACCCGGGTGGATGAGGAGGAAGTGAAGGAAGCCGCCGAGATGATCAACCAGGCCCAGCGCCCCATCGTCTACTTCGGCGGCGGCGTGCGCAGCGCGGCGGGCTGCCAGCCCCTGCGGGACCTGCTCATCAAGGCGGGCATGCCCGCCACCCACACCCTCATGGCCGCCGGTGTGCTGGGCTACGGCGAACCCCACAACCTGGGCATGCTGGGCATGCACGGCGGCTACGCGGCCAACAAGGCCATTGCGGAAGCAGACCTGGTCCTGGCCGTGGGCACCCGCTTCTCCGACCGGGTGGCCCTGAACCCCGACACCTTCGCCTCCAAGGCCAGGATCATCCAGATCGACATCGACCCCAGCGAGATGGGCAAGAATGTGGACGTGGACCTGTGCATCGCCGGGGACGCCGCCTATGTGCTCCAGGCCATCCTGCCCTATGTGAACAAGACCGAGCACAAGCTCTGGATGGAACAGATCCGCTCCTGGCAGAAGGTGGACTACCACCCCCTGGACAGCGAGACCGAACTGCGGCCCCACCAGCTCATTGACGAGCTCTGCCGTCAGGCCGGACCGGAAGCCGTTTACGTCACCGACGTGGGCCAGCACCAGATGTGGGCGGCCCAGTACCTGCACCACACCAAGAGCCGCGGGTTCCTGACCAGCGGCGGCCTGGGCACCATGGGCTTCGGCTACGGCGCCGCCATCGGCGCCCAGATGGCCCTGGGCCGGGACCAGCGGGTGATCATGCTCACCGGGGACGGCTCCTTCCACATGAACCTGAACGAAGCCTGCACCGCCGTGAGCTACCACCTGCCCATCATCACCGTCATCTTCAACAACTCGGTGCTGGGCATGGTCCGGCAGTGGCAGACCAGCTTCTATGAAGGGCGCTACTCCGCCACCGACCCCCACCGCCACACCGATTTCGTCAAGCTGGCCGAGGGCTTCGGCCTCAAGGGCTACCGGGCCACCAACCCGACGGAATTCCGGGAGGCCCTGGCCGACGCCATGAAGCAGGACGGCCCCACCTGGATCGACTGCCGCATCGGCAAGGACGAGCGGGTGCTGCCCATGATCCCGGGCGGCGGCGACATCAATGACATCATCATGGAATAAAGGAGGGCTCAGCATGAAAAAGGAAACGCACAGCGGCCCGCCCGCCGATCGCCGCCGGGTCATCAGCCTGCTGGTGGACAACCAGAACGGTGTTCTGGCCCGGGTGTCCAGCCTGTTCTGCCGCCGGGGCTTCAACATC
>CALXHN010000148.1 GCA_944388105.1 uncultured Gemmiger sp.
GGGGGCTGTCTGGGGCATGGTGTCCAGTCTGGCCTATGGGGTGCTGACCCTGTGCAACCGCCGTCTGTCCGCCGGCTACCCGGCCCGGGTGGTCTGCCTGTATGAGCAGGGCACCGCGGCCCTGGTGCTGCTGCCCGCCTTTTTCCTGGTGCGGGCGGTATGGACCCCCGCCGACCTGGCAGGGGTGGCGCTCATCGGGTTTGTCTGCACCGCCCTGGCCCATTCTTTGTATGTGGCGGCCCAGAAAGGGGTGTCCGCCCGCACGGCGGGGCTGGTCTCCGGGCTGGAAACGGTCTACGGCATCGCCTATGCCGCACTGCTCCTGGGCGAGATGCCCACCCTGCGGGAACTGGCGGGCGGAGCGCTCATCCTGGGGGTGGCGGCCCGGTCCACCCTGCACCCGGCGGATTAGGCCGCCGGCAGTTCCACCGTGAAGGTGGCGCCGCCCCCCGGGGTGTCCTCCAGGGTCAGGCCGGCCCCCAGCAGGGCGGCCAGTTCCCGGGCCACGCTCAGGCCCAGACCGAAATTCTGCTTGCGGGTGCGGCTCTCATCCCCCCGGTAAAACCGGAGGAAGACCTGCGCCTTGGCTGCGTCGGGAATGCCGGGACCATGGTCGATCACCGAGAACCGCACCGCAGAACGCCGCCCTGCCGTCGTCTGCAGGGCAAGGGTCACCGGCGTTCCCGGCGGGGTGTGGTCCAGGGCGTTCTGCACCAGGATGGACAGCAGCTGGGTCAGCCGGGGGGCGTCGGTGGTCAGGGGCGGAACCGGGGTGTCGGGCAGGTCCAGGGTCAGGGGATGTCCCTTGGCCCGGGCCAGCAGATAGAACTGCTCGTACACCTCAATGCACAGGGTGTCCGGCGCCACCGGCCCGGGGTGCAGGGAAAGGGCGCCCGCTTCCCCCGCCGCCAGGATCAGCAGGTCGTCGGTCAGCAGGGCCAGCCGGTCGGTTTCCCGTCGGGCCGCGGCCAGAAAACTCTCCCGCTGCGCCGCGTCGGCGGTCCCGGCGGCGGTCAGGCTGGCCTTGATCACCGCCAGGGGGCTGCGCAGCTCGTGCCCCGCCGCCGCGATGAACTCGTTCTGGTGCTGCCACGCCTGCCGGACCGGCCGGACCATCCTTCCGGCCAGCAGCCAGCCCGCCCCGCTCAGCAGGGCTGTCCCCGCCAGCCACAGGGCCGCCAGGAACAGGGCCGGCCACAGGCCGAAGGCCAGCCCCGCAGGCTGCAGCAGAAACAGCTCCAGCCGGTGGGCATCGCCCCGGGGCAGCACCGCCGCCGCTCCCCGCCAGGAGCGTCCGGCGGTGTCGGTCACGGTGAAGGACACCAGCTGGAACACCACATTCCCCTCCCTGTCGGTCCGGTCCGGGTCCAGTCCGGCCCCGGCGGCCTGGGCGGCGGCCAGGTCCAGCAGCGCCGCCGTCCCCGGGAACTGCCGGTTCTGCCGGGAAAACAGGGTGGGGGTCCCGTTGTCGGTCAGGTCCAGGATCCCCCCTGCGGCCTGCTGCCGCTGGGTCAGCCAGCTGTCCTTCACCGACTGGGCCTGGGTCAGGCTGTCGCACAGGCTCTGGGCGGTGTGCAGGAACAGGGCGTCCGCCGCCTCCCGCTGCTGCTGGCGGTACAGCCAGCCTCCGGCGGCCAGGGCCGCCGTGAGCACCGGCAGGGTGAGCAGCACAAAGAACAGGGTCAGGCGGCGGTGCAGCGTCTTTACCATGGGCCCACCTCCAGCCGGTAGCCGCTGCCCCGCACCGTTACCACCCGGACCCGGCTGCCCACCCCGGTCAGCCGCCGCCGCACAAAATGGATGTAGCAGTCCAGGTTGGCCTCCTCCACCTCGGCCAGAGGCCCCCACACCCGGGCCAGCAGCACGCTGCGGGGCTGCAGCCGTCCGGGGGCGCGCATCAGCGCTTCCAGCAGTTCGCATTCCTTGCGGGACAGCACCGCGCTGCCCGCAGGACCGGTCAGGGTCAGCTCCCCGGTATCCAGCCGCAGGTCTCCCGCCGTCAGGGCGGCGGTGCCCCCGCTGCGGCGCAGCAGGGCCCGCAGGCGGGCCAGCAGCACCGGGGTGTCAAAGGGCTTGCCCAGGTAGTCGTCCGCTCCCGCGTCCAGCCCGTCCACCGTGTCCCCCGCACCGGCCAGGGCGGTGAGCATGAGCACCGGGGTACGCACCCCCTTGGCCCGGGCCGCCCGCAGCAGGGTCACCCCGTCCAGTCCCGGGAGCATCCGGTCCAGGATACACAGGTCATACCCGCCGCTGGCCAGCAGACCCAGACCTTCCGGTCCGGTGTGACAGAATTCCGCCGTGCCCAGTCCGGCCAGTGCCGGGGCCAGGGCGGCACACAGGGCGGTGTCGTCCTCAATGAACAGGATGCGCATACCAAACCCCTCCTTCGTTTCCAGTATACCAGATTTATCTTGAAAAGACCTTGAAAAACTTTCCCCCTTTTTCAAGGACAATTCAAGGCGGGCGGGGTAGAATGAAAGTACCGAAACCGAAAAGGAGGAACCGCCATGAAATCCCTGAAATTGCTGGCCTTGTCCCTGGCCGCCGCCCTGCTGGCCGGGTGCGGTCCTTCGGAAGCGCCCGCCGCCACCGCCGAGACCGCCGCCCCCGCCGTCTGGCACTGGGAAGCCCAGACGGTGGACCTGCAGGGGGCTTCCGCCGTGGGGGAGATCGTCTGCAAAGCGGACGGCACGGTGCAGTTGTGCCTGTACGACAAAAGCAATGACGAATACCGGATGCTGCAATCCGCCGACAGCGGCGAAACCTGGACCACCGCCTCTCTGGGCTGGATGACCGGGAGGCTGAACAGGGAGGAAGAGATCCGGTATGCCATGTGTTCCCCCGACGGAACCTGGCTGGTCTGGGTGGGGCACAAGGTGTGGAGCACCGAAGGCGGGACCACCTTTCTGATGGGAAAGGAAGGCCAGCTCACCCAGTGGAAGGTCTCCGACCTGCTGCCCGGCTGGGAGCTGATAGCGGCGCCTGCCTTCCTGGGGGACGGGCGTCTGGCCTTTCTGCCCGCCACCCCGGAGCTGGAGCTGTCCTCCGACCTGGCGGTGTATGATCCGGCCACCGGCAGCTGCACCACAATGCCCGGGGTGGGGGAGCAGGCGTACTCCTACTGGGAGGAAGAAAAAGACAATGCAGGGGAATGGACCGCCCGGGGCGGTATCTTTGCCCAGTGCGGGGCCGGGAACCGGTATGTCTACATGACCTATGGGGCCAACGGGGTCCAGCTGCGGGCCATCGACCCGGACGCCGGTACCAACACCCCGCTGCTGGAAGAGGTGCCCGGCGGGGCGGTGGCGGCCATGGACGGCCTGCCCGACGGCACCCTCTACTTCCTGAACGGGGAGGGCATCTGGCAGCTGGCGGCGGAGGGCACCCTGCCCGAACTGGTGGTGGAGACAGCCGGGGCGGGCATGGGGGCCTCCTCCCCCGAAAACCGGGTGTCCGCCTACCTGGGCCGTGCCGCGGACGACAGTTTTCTGGTGCTGACCCACGACTCTTACGGCGCCAGCGTCCTGACCCGGTACGCCATGGTGACGGA
>CALXHN010000149.1 GCA_944388105.1 uncultured Gemmiger sp.
ACCAGTAGATGCCGTAGATGCCGCAGGTGATGATGCTGAGCACGATGGCCAGAGCAACGCTGCGGGGCGGGCGGCGGTCGCCGCCCTGGTAGACGGGACTCTGTTCATAGCGGGGCTGCTCGTAGTGGGGCCCCTGGGCGTCTGCTTGGGCGGAATCGGTGTGTTCGGGCATGGGATTGCCGCAGTTGGGACAGAAGCGGTCATTGTCGGCGCAGGTGGCGCCGCAGCGGGGACAAGTCTTCATGGGGAGATCCTCCTTCACTTTTATACATCCGCCGGCGGCAGGGCCCGCCGGAAGAATTTACATGCTTTCGGGGGCGCTGATCTTGAACATGGTCAGGACGTTGCGGATCACACCGCGCACGGCCAGACACAGGGCAATGCGGCCCTGCAGTACCTGGTCCTCGGCGCCCAGGATGCGGCAGGAGTTGTAGAAGCGGTGGAAGGCGCTGGCCAGATCAATGACAAAGCGGGTGATACGGGCCGGGTCGTATTTTTCAGCCGCGGCGGCGATCTCGGCGGGGAAGGCGGCCAGCAGACGGATCAGGGCCAGTTCGCTGGGGTCGGTGAGCACGGCGGCGTCCACGGCCTCCATGCCCCGGAAGGTGATGCCCTCACTCTCCAGCTTCTTCAGGATGGAGCAGATGCGGGCGTGGGCGTACTGTACATAGTACACCGGGTTTTCGCTGTCGTTGCGCACGGCCAGGTCCAGGTCAAAGTCCAGGGTGGAGGTGCTTTCCCGCTGGTTGAAGAAGAAGCGGGCGGAATCGATGGGCACCTCGTCCAGCAGGTCGGTGAGGGTAATGGCCTTGCCGGTGCGCTTGGACATCCGGACGGGCTTGCCGTCCCGCATCAGGTTGACCATCTGCATGAGCACCACGTCCAGACGGCTGCCGTCCAGGCCCACGGCGTCCATGGCGCCCTTCATGCGGGCCACATGGCCGTGGTGGTCGGCGCCCCACACGTCGATGGCCTTGTCAAAGCCCCGCACCGCCAGCTTGTTGTAATGGTAGGCGATGTCGGCGGCAAAGTAGGTGGGAATGCCGTTGGCGCGCACCAGCACCTCGTCCTTGGCTTCCTCCTCGGTGCCGTCGGTGGTCTTGCGCTTGTTGGCCACGCCGTACTTGGCGGCAAACTGGGCGCTCTTGTACATGATGGCGCCGTCCTCGGCCTTGTAGCAGGCGCCGGACTCCAGCAGCTTGTCCACCACGGCCTTCACCGCGCCGGACTCGTGCAGGGTGCTCTCATGGAACCACACATCGTAGGTGATGCGGTACTTGCCCAGGTCCCGCTGCAGCCCTTCGATGTTCTTGGGCAGGGCGTAGTCGGTGATGGCCTGCTTCAGTTCCTCAAAATCGGCGTTCACATAGGCGTCGCCGTGCTGGGCGGCAAAGTTCTTGGCATGCTCGATGATGTCGGCGCCCTGATAGCATTCCTGGGGCAGGGGGCAGGCTTCCTCCCCCTTGAACAGCTGCAGGTACCGGATGGCCAGACTCTTGCCGAACTTCTGGATCTGGTTGCCCGCGTCGTTGATGTAGAACTCCCGGGTCACGTCGTAGCCGGCCCAGTCCAGGCAGGCGGCCAGACAGTCGCCCAGAGCGCCGCCCCGGGCGTTGCCCATGTGCATGGGGCCGGTGGGGTTGGCGGAAACAAACTCCACATTGTACTTCTTGCCGGCGCCGGCCTCGGTGCGGCCGTATTCCGGCTCGGAGCAGGCGGCACGGACCACGTCGGTGAACCAGCCGGTGCCCAGGTACAGGTTGATGAAGCCGGGGCCGGCGATCTCCGCCCGGTCAAAGGGGGAGCCGGCCAGATCAAGGCAGCCCACGATGGCCTCGGCGATCTGCCGGGGGGCTTTATGGAACACACGCGCACCGGCCATGGCCAGGTTGCAGGCCACGTCGCCGTTCTTCACGTCCGCCGGGATCTCCACAATGTAGGCGGGCAGTTCGGCGCGGGGCAGCGCGCCGGATCCCATCGCGGCTTCGGCGGCATTCTGCAGCAGACCGCGGGCCGCGTCCAGGGCGGCCTGGCGGGGGTTGTAGTGTTCGTACTTCATGTTTGAAACCTCCGTTTTCACTCAAAAAATCCAAAAAACCGGAATACCCTTATTCTTCCACTTCGGTGGGCAGCTGTTCCACCGTGATGTCCACCAGATTGCGGCTGATGAAGTTCTCGCCCCCGGAATCCAGGGTGTAGCTGAACTTCAGCCGGCCGCCGTTCTCATCCAGCAGCAGCTCGATCACGTCGGCCGCCACCCCCAGGGAGATGGACCCGTAGCCCGTCTCATAGTGGCAGATGTGGCGGATGCCCTTTTCAATGACCAGCTGGCTGGGCACCTTGCCGAACCGGGTCATCACCACCTGCTGGCCGTCCAGGGTGGCCTTGACGGTGGTGGTGCAGCCCGCATAACCGGTGGCCTCGGTCTCTTCATATACAATGTAATAGGCGGAGCCCCGCTGGGTGAACTTGCCCCGGGTCATCAGCTCCACGCTGTCCTCCTCGCCATTCTGCTGCATGGTGCCGCGGATGGTGATCAGGTAATTGTCCTGCATGTTCTTTCGTATCCTTATATAGTATAGTGGTCAGTGCGGTCAGTGCGGTCAGTAGGTCTCGATGGCGATCTGTTCCACCGGACCGCCGGCGTACTCGCCCAGGAACAGGGTCTCCAGTTCCTGGAAGGCCTCGGGGGTATCGCTCACATAGTAGCGCACCCGGCCCCCTTCGCTGCGGCCGTTGGTCAGCCCCAGATCGTCCAGGGCGGCGGCGGTCTCGATGGCCGTGACCTTGCCCGGGTCGATGAGGGCCACCTCCGCCCCCATGAAATCCCCGATCATCTTTTTCAGCAGGGGATAGTGGGTGCAGCCCAGGATCAGGGTGTCCACCCCGGCGTCCCGCAGCTCGGTCAGATACTGTTCAATGACCAGGGTGGTCACCGGGTCGCCGTCGGTCACATGGCCGCTCTCCACCAGGGGTACAAAGAGCGGGCAGGCCTTGGCGGTGATCTGGATGTCCGGCATCAGGTCCCGGAGCAGCGCCGCGTAGGAGCCGCTGCGGATGGTGGCCGCCGTGCCGATGACCCCCACCTTGTGGTTGCGGGTCAGGGTCACGGCCTTGCGGGCCGCCGCCCCCACCACGCCGGTGTAGGGCACGGGCAGGCGGGATGCTTCCTCCGAAGGATAGGTGGAGGAGACGGTTCCGCAGGCAGCCATGAGAAACTTCACGTTCTGGCTCAGCAGGAACCGGATGTCCTGTCGGGCATACTGCAGGATGGTCTGGCGGCCGCGGCTGCCGTAGGGCACCCGGCCGGTATCCCCGAAATAGATGATGTCCTCACCGGGCAGCACCCGGCGCAGCTGGCGCACGGCGGTCAGGCCGCCCAGGCCGCTGTCAAACACACCGATGGGCCGTGTATCCATCAATAGGCTCCCTTCCGCTTGGTCAGCGCCAGGTGGATCAGCCGGTCCGCCAGCGCCGCAAAGCTCAGTCCCTCTTTCTCCATCAGCTTGGGGTACATGCTGATGGCCGT
>CALXHN010000150.1 GCA_944388105.1 uncultured Gemmiger sp.
GGGGAGAGATACTCTATGGCTTTCAGTGAATATCACGCCCTGTGGCTGCAGAACCGGAAAGACCGGGCTGCCCTGAACGATCTGGACAAAAACTCGGTGGACCGGGCCAGAGACTGGCTGAAAGCCGTCAGCTGGAATTCCTACGAAGTGGAACTTGTGGTCCGGGACCTGATCCTGATGGCGGCGGAAGCGGACCGACAGGGGAAGACCCTGCGGGAGACTTTGGGGGATGAAGATGCCTTTTACAGCAATCTGGCAGACTCCATCCAACATGGGAACCTGATTGATTATGTTACCGGGTATTTTGCTTTGCTGACCGCTGCTGTGGGGGCAATCGGTACAGTGATCTTCGCCGTTATGCCGGACAGAGACCCCACGGATGCAGGGATGTTCTTGCTGCAGCTGCTGGGACAGATTCTGGTGGCAACCTTCAGCATCCTGTTGGGGCGGCAGTTTCTGCCGCCGCTCAACAAAGGACACATAGGGGCCAAGATGCTCCTTGCGACGTTGGATCTGGCTGCCCTTGTCTTTGTCTGTACCACCTGGATGTGGAAAGACGCTTTCCGCACCTTTCCGCTTCCGCCCATAGCTGTCTGCTTGTTGCTGCTGGTTTTCGGCCTGCTGCTGCGTTTGTGCCGGGTCGTTCGCTACAATCTCCTGGCCGCCAGACACCCCTGGCGGGAAAACACCCGCGCCTGATCCGCCATTCCCACTTCATCATAAAAGCATGCCCCCGCCGTATTCTTTGCGGCGGGGGCGTTGCTTGTATGTGCTTTTATGATGAAATGGCGGGTTGAAGACTGTTTCAGATGTGCTTCAGGATGGCGTCGCCCATGGCGGTGCAGCCGATTTTGGTGCAGCCCTCCTGCATGATGTCGGCGGTGCGCAGTCCCTCGTCCAGCACGGCGGATACGGCGGCCTCAATTTCGTCCGCTTCCGCCGCCATGCCGAAGCTGTACCGCAGCATCATGGCGGCGGACAGGATGCAGGCGATGGGATTGACCACGTCCTGTCCGGCAATATCGGGGGCGGAACCGTGAATGGGTTCATACAGACCATTGGTGCCTTCGCCCAGACTGGAGGAGGGTACCATGCCGATGCTGCCGGTGATCTCGCTGGCCTCGTCGGACAGAATATCACCGAACATGTTTTCGGTGACGATGACGTCGAACTGGGCCGGGTTCTTGCAGATCTGCATGGCGGCATTGTCCACGAACATCTCGCCGTACTCCACCTCCGGGTACTCGGCGGCCAGACGGTGCATCACCGCCCGCCACAACCGGCTGGTGTCCAGCACGTTGGCTTTGTCCACGCAGGTCAGTTTCTTGCGGCGCTTCATGGCCGTCTCAAAACCGATGCGCCCGATGCGCTCGATCTCGTGCTCGGAGTAGGGCATGGTATCCACAGCGATCTTCTCACCGTTCTCTTCGTAGGTTTTGTGCTCCCCGAAGTACACGCCGCCGATGAGCTCGCGCACCACAATGAAGTCGATGCCCTTGTCGACAATCTCCTGCTTCAGCGGGCTGGCGTCGGACAGCTGGGGCCAGATCTTGGCCGGACGGCTGTTGGAGTACAGTCCCATCCCGGCGCGCAGCCGCAGCAAGCCTTTTTCCGGGCGCTTGTCCCCGGGCATACCCTCCCACTTGGGGCCGCCGATGGCGCCCAGCAGTACACTGTCCGCGGCCAGACATTTGTCCAGCTCGGACTGGGGCAGGGGATCACCGAACTTGTCGATGGCCTCGCCGCCCATGTAGGCGCGGGTGTAGGTGAAGGTGTGGCCGCGCTTGGCGGCAATCTTGTCCAGCACCCGCACCGCTTGGGTGACGATCTCCGGGCTGGAGCAGTCGCCGTAGATGAGCGCAATGTTTTTCTGCATCTTACTTGCCCTCCCGGATGCTGGCCATCAGGCCGCCTTTTTGGATGATGTTCTGGATGAAGGGGGGGAACGGTTCCGCCTGGAAGGTGGCCCCGGTGGTCACGTCGGTGATGACGCCGGTGTCAAAGTCGATGGCCACGGTGTCCCCGTCGGCAATGGCCTCGCTGGCGGCGGGGCATTCCAGAATGGGCAGGCCGATGTTGATGGAATTGCGGTAGAAGATGCGGGCAAAACTCTTGGCGATGACGCAGTCAATGCCCGCAGACTTGATGGCCAGGGGCGCATGCTCCCGGGAGGAGCCGCAGCCGAAGTTCTCGCCGCCCACCATGATGTCGCCCTGCTTCACCTTGGTGACAAAACTCTTGTCAATGTCCTCCATGCAGTGGCTGGCCAGTTCCTTGGCGTCCTGGGTGTTCAGGTAGCGGGCGGGGATGATGACGTCGGTGTCGATGTTGTCCCCGTATTTGTAAACAGTACCCTGTGCTTTCATCTTCAAACCTCCCTCGGGTCGGTGATGTGGCCGGTCAGTGCGCTGGCGGCGGCGGTAGCGGGGCTGGCCAGATAGACTTCGGAATCCACGTGCCCCATACGTCCCACAAAGTTGCGGTTGGTGGTGGAAACACAGCGCTCGCCCTCAGCCAGGATGCCCATGTACCCGCCCAGGCAGGGCCCGCAGGTGGGGGTGGAAACAATGCACCCGGCATCAATGAAATCGGTGGTGTATCCCCGCAGGATGCACTCCTTGTACACGGCCATGGTGGCGGGAATGATGATGGCCCGCACCCCCTTGGCGATGTGGCGGCCCTTCAGGATCTTCCAGGCCGCTTCCATATCCTCCAGACGGCCGTTGGTGCAGGAACCGATGACCACCTGGTCGATGGCAATGTCCTTGCCCTCGCTGGCAGGATGGGTGTTCTCCGGCAGATGGGGATAGGCGACGGTGGGCACCAGGGTGTCCAGGTCGATCTCCACCGTGCGCTCGTACTCGGCGTCCGGGTCGGCTTCGTACTTGAGCCAGGGACGCTGGCTGCGGCCGGTGAGGTAGGCTTCGCAGGTCTCATCCACCGGGAAGATGCCGTTCTTGGCACCGGCCTCAATGGCCATGTTGCAGATGCACAGCCGGTCCTCCATGGTCAGGCTCTTGACGCCCTCGCCCACGAATTCCAGGCTCTTGTACAGCGCCCCCGAAACGCCGATGGTCCCGATGAGGTGCAGGATTACGTCCTTGCCGGAAACAGGAGCTTTCAAGGCGCCTTTCAGCACCACCTTGATGGCGGCGGGCACCTTGAACCAGGCCATGCCGGTGGCCATGCCGGCGGCCATGTCGGTGGAGCCCACACCGGTGGAGAAGGCCCCCACCGCACCGTAGGTGCAGGTATGGCTGTCGGCACCGATGATGCAGTCCCCGGCGGTGACAATGCCCTTTTCGGGCAGCAGGGCATGCTCGATGCCCATGGTGCCCACGTCGTAGAAGTTCAGGATGTCGTACTTGTTGGCGAAATCCCGGCATTTCTTGGACTGCTGGGCGCTCTTGATGTCCTTGTTGGGCACAAAGTGGTCCAGCACGATGTTGACCCGGGTCTTGTCAAAGACCGAGTTGAAACCGGCCTTCTCAAATTCGTTGATGGCCACCGGGGTGGTGAT
>CALXHN010000151.1 GCA_944388105.1 uncultured Gemmiger sp.
CCGAACACCCGCAGGAAAGTATCCGTGACCCGGAAGGCCACCGGCTTGCCCGGCAGGTCCAGGCGGCCGGCTTCTTCAATGAGACCGCGTTCCAGCAGTTTGGCCACGGTGGAGGAGGAATCCACCCCGCGCACCTGTTCGATAAAGCTGCGGGAAACCGGTTGGTTGTACGCAATGACCGCCAGCACTTCCAGCGCCGCCGGGGACAGCGGCGCGTTATGGCGGGTATCCAGAATACGCTTGACGATATCCCCGTAATACGGGCGTGTGGTCAGCTGCCAGCGGTCCCCTTCAAAGCGCAGCAGGACCATGCCGCTTTCCCGGGCATCGTATTCTCCCTGCAGGGTACGCAGCAGATTCTGGGCCTCTTCGGTTTCAATGCGCATGGCCTCGGCCAGCCGGCCCGCCTCCACGGGTTCCCCGTTGGCGAAAAGCATGGCTTCCATTGCGCCGAGTTTCTGACGTTCATTCATGGGCGGTTGCCTCCCCTGCTGTTTGTTTTCTCTGCCGCGGGCGGCGGGTGCGGTCCATCTGCAGGCTGCCGGAATCATCCACCTTGATGCGTCCGGCACGGATCAGTTCCAGCAATGCCAGAAAGGTGGCCACGTTGGTGCTGCGGCTCTCCTCCCGGCTGAACAGCTGCCCCATCCGGTGAAGGCTGCCCCGCAAAAGGCCCCGCAGCACATGGGCTACCCGGCTGGCCACCGACACAAAAGGAGCCGTGACCAAAGGTTCAAACCGCTCCTGCTGGGGCTTGCGGCGGCGCAGACTCCGGCCCATCAGGTTGAACCAGGCCTGTACCAGCTTATCCGGGTCCTGGGGGCGGGAATATTCCGCGGAACCTTCCAGCGGCATGGGGGCACGCACGGCAGTGTACAGGTCCCGGGCACGGCTGCCCAGCGCAGCCGCCACCTTTTTGCAGACGCTGTATTCGATCAGGCGGCCGGTAAGCTCCGCCTTCATCCGTTCCGCCTCAGGACTGCGGGGCAGCAGCAAGGCACTTTTCATCTGTACCAGGTGCGCCGCCATGTCGATGAATTCACTGGAAAGTTCCATGTGGTCCTGCTGCATGGTGGCGATGGCTGCCGTGTACTGTTCGATGAGTTCCATGATATTGATGTCATAGAGGTTCATCTTATTCTTGCCCACCAGATGCAGCAGTAAATCCAGCGGGCCTTCAAAATCTTCAACGTGAAAGGTCAAGGTCTCCATGTAAACTGATATTCCCCTTATAACAGGCCGAAGGCGGCCTCCACAAAACCGGTGGCGTTCATGAACGCCCGGTACACAATATTGACAAAAAAGCCCAGCGGCGCGTTCAGAAGGCCCAGCAGCACCAGAATCAGCACCGCCGCCATGATGTACCGCTCATACTGCATGACCCGGAAATACAGGCTGCGGGGCAGAAACAGCAGCGCAATCCGGCTGCCGTCAAAGGGCGGGACCGGGATCAGGTTGAACACGCCCAGGCTGATGTTCATGGCAATCATATACCACAAAAAGTCCATGACCAGCTGCGGCGCCTGCCCCGCGCTGGCATACCAGACCGCCTTATATATAATGGTAGAAACAAACCCCAGCAGAAAGTTGGAAACGGGCCCCGCAGCCGCCGAAACCGCCATGCCGATCTTCGGGTCACGGAAACGGCGGGGATTGATGCTCACCGGCTTTGCCCAGCCGACCCCGCCCAGCACCATGCACAAAGTGCCCAGCGGGTCAAAATGGCGCAGTGGGTTTAAGGATAGCCGCCCCGCGTTTTTGGCCGTGGGATCCCCCAGCAGCCAGCTGACCAGGGCATGGGCCGCCTCATGGAACGGGATGACGATGAGCACCACCAGGGCCCGGACCGCGTAATCATATAAAACTCCAATGCCAAGCAGGCCGTTCATGGGCAGATTCCTCACTTGTTTGACATATACTTACCTTTGTTATTATACTGTATCCTGTCCCCCAGCACAAGGGCAGACCTGTATTTGGGGGTTGCTTCCTTGCGGAAAGAGCGGCCGGCCGGGGATTATTTTTACAATATTTTGAAAAAACCCTTGCATTTTGCCGCAGGATTTGATATGATAATACAGCTATGTTAAAGGAGGTGCAAGCTATGGCCAAATGTGCATGCTGTGGCAAGGGTGTTGCGTTCGGCATCAAGGTATCCCACTCCCACCGTCGGAGCAATCGTACCTGGAGCCCCAACGTGAAGCGCGTAAAAGCTGTCGTGGATGGGTCCCCGAAGTATATCTACGCCTGCACCCGCTGCCTGCGCTCGGGTAAGGTCACCCGCGCGGTCTGATTTGGATGGAAAAAATGCCGGTCACGGTTTGTGGCCGGCTTTTTCTTCTATATGCAGACTCTTGTACGCGGAATAATGAAAGCGAGGTTTTTCCATGCTGCCCCGTGATCCTATGATCCTGTTCAGCTATGTCAATACCCAGCTGCGTGACCGGCACATCGATCTGGACGATTTCTGCGCGGAAGAAAACGTGGATCGGGCCGAACTGTGCCGTGCCCTGCGTGAAGTCGGGTTTGAGTACGACCCCCAAAGCAACCGTTTTGTGTGATGTGCGGCACCGCGGTGCGGCGGTGTGACCCTTGTGAGGAGGAATTTATAAAATGAATTTCGTGTTTATCTCACCCCATTTTCCCAAAACATACTGGAATTTCTGTGACCGGCTCAAGCGCAACGGCGTGAATGTGCTGGGCATCGGAGATGCCCCCTATGAGGAGATCCCCGATGAGCTGAAAGCCACCCTGACCGAGTACTACCGGGTAGACAGTCTGGCAGATTACGACCAGATGGTGCGGGCCATGGGGTATTTCACCCATGAATACGGCAAGATCGACTGGGTGGAAAGCAACAACGAATACTGGCTGGAACTGGACGCCGCCCTGCGCACCGATTTCAACATCAACACCGGCGCCAAGAACGACTTCATCCAGCGCATCAAGTTCAAAAGCAAGATGAAGGACAGCTACCGCGCCGCCGGGGTTCCGGTGGCACGCCACCACATGGTCTCCACCCTGGAGGCAGCCAAAGAATTCATCAAGCAGGTCGGCTACCCGGTCATCGTCAAGCCGGACAACGGCTGCGGCGCCGAAGCCACCTACAAGCTGGAAAACGAGGGTGACCTGCTGGACTTCTACGCTTGCCGCCCGGAAGTGCCCTACATTATGGAGGAGTTCATCAACGGCACCATCGTCAGCTTTGACGGCGTGGCTGACAGCCATTGCGTGCCCTTGTTCTACACCAGCAACTACTTCCCCACCCCCATCATGGACATTGTGAACACCCAGGGGGATCTGGCTTACTGGACCCAGAAACGGGTGCCCGAAGACCTGCGCAAGGTGGGTTTTGCCACCATCAAGGCTTTCGGCGCCAAGAGCCGGTTCTTCCACTGCGAGTTCTTCCGCCTGAATGAGGACAAGGAAGGCCTTGGCAAAAAGGGAGACTATGTGGCCCTGGAAGTGAACATGCGCCCCGCCGGCGGCTACACCCCGGACATGATCAACTTTGCCAACAG
>CALXHN010000152.1 GCA_944388105.1 uncultured Gemmiger sp.
TTCAGGGCAGCCCGGTCTTTCCGGTTCTGCAGCCACAGGGCGTGATATTCACTGAAAGCCATAGAGTATCTCTCCCCCTCGTATGCTCAAGGTTTTACTGCTGGAGCTGTTCCCGCCAGGGATGGTTGCGGGCGTAGCGGTTGTAACGGAAGTTCTGCCAGCACTGGCTTCCTATGGCCCAGGCCAGCTGGTACAGGATTACCAGCCAAAGAGGTCCCTGAACAGGATAACCCACCACTACCTTACTGAAAGCAATACACAGACAGATAAACACTGCTATTAAAAACAGATTCCACCCCAATTCCACCCATGTACCAAAGCGAAGGCTCAGCTTATGCCCGATGCGATGCATCCAGGCACAAAGGCATAGCCAAAACAAAAACAGAACCGGAGAGGCCAGCGACCGAAGCAAATCCAAGTTGGCGTTTCCGCGGTTTACGATCAACATAATCACATTAAAAATGACCAATATCATGTATGCCGTAGGATACCATGTAGAAACATAGTCCAGTGGGCTTCCCCGATCAATACCGTCCACGATCTGGCGGCAGTATTCGTCTGGGTTGCCTCCCACGACCTGCTCCAGATCACTTCCCCGGGCCTCCGCTTGGGCCGCCATCCCGATAAGGTCTTTCCGCACCAGCTCAACCTCATAGCAGTTCCAGGTGTATGCCGACATACGGTCATATACCTGCCGCAGGATATCCTGATTCCGCTTGCTCAGGGTCGATTCTCGCAGCTTGTTTTCCTTGTACAGTTCCGTATATTCATTTTGCACCAGTTTCTTCAGCATGATGGTCACCCCTTTCAAGGTCATGGATTCAATCCTGCAGGATGGCATCCACCGCCGCGGCGGTCAGCTGCCACGCCTGCTCAAATTCGGTCAGATAACAAATGCCGTCCTGGGTCAGGCTGTAATATTTGCGGCTGGGTCCGCTGGGCGAAGCCCGGTACTCCGCTTTCAGCAGCCCCTTGCGTTCCAGGCGCAAGAGCAGTGGGTACAGGGTGCCTTCGTTCACGTCCGCAAAGCCCGCCTGCCGCAGAGCCGCCGCAATGGCATAGCCGTAGGAAGTTTCCCGGGAAAGGATTTTGAGGATACAGCCTTCCAATGTCCCCTTGTTCAGCTGGGAACGCTCAAACACCGCTGCCCCTCCTTTCACTACCTTGCATTGCAAGGTTCCTTCTGACTATATTGTAATGCAAGGTAGTGGTGTTGTCAATCGGGTTCCAGAAAAAATATCGCCCGACGGGGCGTTTCCCGTCGGGCGTATTTCCATAATAAAAGGCAACCGGTCAGCCTTTTTCCCAGGGAGAGCGGACAATCTCCCCGGAATCGACCTTGGCCAGGTCGGGCACTTCGGCCCCGGCTTTCACAATGCCGCCGGGTGCCACATGCACCGCGGTGCCCAGGCGGGCATCATGGTCCACGATGCTCCCCGCATTGAGCAGGCAGCCCGCCCCGGTCACCGCATTGGCCCCCACAAAGGCAAAGGGCATCACCACCGTGCCCACCCCCAGGTGGGCGGATTCACAGACTTCCGCCGCCGGATGGATGAACACCGGAAGCTGATAGCCTGCGGCACGCAGCTTCTGCAGCAGGTCCCGGCGCAGGTTGTTATCCCCAATGGCCACAAAGGCGTTGGGGCAGCGGCGCTGCAGTTCCGGGTCCACAAAATCCCGCAGGGTCCCGGCGCAGTCGGGGGCGTTGTCATCCAGATACACCGGGCTTCCCCAGCCGGTATCGGCCAGCATCTCCCCCAGCTGTTTGCCGAAGCCACCCCGGCCCAGCACCAGCACCTGTTTCCGATAGGACAAAATCGACATATCCGTCGCCCCTTTCGTGTTTCTTTTGCCAGTATAGCACCTTTTTCGCGGAGGAACAAGACAAAATCTTTGTGCGAAAAAGTCATACTATCCATTTTTTTCGCCCATCAATTTCGACAAAAAGCACCAAGGAAACAAGAGCCGCATGTGTAGTTGGCTGAAAAACAATGGGGCCACTTGCAATTTTTCCCATCCGGCTTTACACTAAATTTACAGGATGCCTCACTGTTTGTCGGGCGAATTTTTCAAAGGAGGGTGTTCCGTGCCGTATCCATTGTACAGAAACAATTTTATGCACCTGCACCCCTCCTGCACCCAAAAACAGGGCCGCCGTGTATCTCATCACCAGTAAGCGCAGTGTATATCTATACGCTGCGCTGTTTTATTTTTCAGGGAGGTCAAGTATATGGAAAACCGCAAAAAAGTAGCCGTGATCATGGGTTCGGACAGCGACTGGCCGGTCGTGAAGGGCGCATGCAGCGTTCTGAAAGAGTTTGAGGTTCCGTTTGAGGCCCACATCCTGTCCGCTCACCGCACCCCGGAAGCTGCCGCCGCCTTTGCCAAGAGCGCCCGGGACAACGGTTTCGGCGTGATTCTGTGCGCCGCCGGCATGGCCGCCCATCTGGCCGGTGCCTTCGCCGCCAATACCACCCTGCCCGTGGTGGGCATTCCCATGAAGGGCGGCGCCATGGACGGCCTGGATGCCCTGCTGGCCACCGTACAGATGCCTTCCGGCTTCCCCGTGGCCACCGTGGCCCTGAACGGTGCCAAGAACGCCGCTTACCTGGCCGTGGCCATTCTGGCGGTTTCCGATGAGGAACTGGCCGACAAGCTGGCCGCTTTCCGCGCCGACACCGCCGCCGCCATCGCCAAAAAGGACGCTGCCGTGGCTGCCGAGGCTGCCGCTCTGTAACACAGATTTGTGTTGCGCCCTCCTGTTAAAACAGGTACAATAGAAGTGTGGGATCTGCGTGCGGTACCGTGCCGCACGCCCAAAAATACAGTGGTTATTACATAATAAAAAGGAGAGTTTATCATGGATATCAAGGTTCTGGATCAGATGTACGAAGGTAAGGCCAAGCAGGTTTTCGCTACCAGCGATCCCGAGATCGTCATGGTGCACTACAAGGATGACGCCACTGCCGGCGACGGCGAAAAGAAGGGCACCATCCGCGACAAGGGCATCGTCAACAACAAGCTGTCCAACGCCCTGATGCAGAAGCTGGAAAAAGAGGGCGTGCCCACCCATTATGTGGAAGAGATCAACGACCGCGACACCTTTGTGAAGAAGGTGGAGATCGTGCCTCTGGAAGTCATCATCCGCAACGTCGCCGCCGGCCACTTCAGCCTGCGCATGGGCGTGCCCGAAGGCACTCCGTTCAAGACCCCCATCCTGGAATTCAGCTACAAGAACGACGATCTGCATGACCCGTTCATCAACCACTACTACGCTCTGGCTCTGGATCTGGCCACCCAGGAAGAGATCGACACCATCACCCGTTACGCCTTCAAGGTCAACGAAGTGCTGAAGAAGATCCTGCTGGATGCCAACATCCGCCTGATCGACTTCAAGCTGGAGTTCGGCCGCCTGCCCGACGGCACCATCATCCTGGCCGACGAGAT
>CALXHN010000153.1 GCA_944388105.1 uncultured Gemmiger sp.
CTGCATGTGCTGACGGCGGGATACTTTTACAGCGACGGCAGCCGCCACGAGGCCATCGACCTGCGCACCAACCAGGGCGGGAGCGTGGTAAAGCCGGTGTATGCGGCGGAGGACGGCACGGTGCAGGAGACCCAGACCTGGGACGGGCACACCCGGACCGGCATGCAAAGCTACGGCACCATGGTGCGCATCCGGCACCGGGATTATGAAGGCGTCACCCTGCAGACCCGCTATGCCCATCTGTCCTCCTTCTGCGTGGAAAAAGGCCAGACGGTGCGGGAAGGCCAGCTGATCGGGTATACCGGGGAGACCGGCAACGTATCCGGGGCGCATCTGCATTTTGAGGTGATCCTGGGCGGCACCCGGCGCAACCCGCTGGTCTGGCTGGACGGGGATTTCACCACCGCCGGCAGCCAGGTGTATACCTACCAGCCCGGGGAAAGCGCAGTGCAGCGTCCGGCAAAGACCACGGCGCAGCAGCCGGCGGGACGGCTGCAGACCATCACCATCGGACCGGTGACCCAGGGGGATGCGGATGCCATCCTGGCGGTGTGTCAGGCCCGACAGCTGGACCGGCTGGGCCTGTACCGGTCCGTCTGGGCGGACGGAGATGCGGGGTGATGGAAATGGAGATGATTTCCGGCCTGCTCACGGCGCTGCTGCCGCTGCTGACGGCCTTCGGCGGCTGGGCTGCCGCCCGCCTGACCCAGGGCCGCAAGGAGGAAAAGGCCATACGGGACGGGGTGAAGGGGCTGCTGCGGGCCAAGGTCATCGACCTGGGCCTGCACTACATCCAGGAGCGGGCGGTGCCGCCCTATGGGGTGGAGACGCTGCGCAGCTGCTATGACCCCTACATGGCATTGGGGGACGGCGACCCCGCCGTGACCCACATCATGAAAAAATGCGAGAATCTGCCGGTCCATTCCGGCGGGGATTGAGGGGGGAGGCAAGGCATGGAAGAATTCTGGAAAAACCTGGCGGCGCTTGTCAAGGTCAAGACCATTGTGACCCTGGTGGTCATCGGGGTGTTTGCGGTCCTGGCCCTGCAGGGCGCGCTGCAGCCGGACACGGTGATGACCGTGGTCACCATGGTGGTGGCCTTCTATTTCGGTACCCAGAGCCAGCGGCAGGGCAAGGGGTGAAACAAACGGTACAGCGCGGCGCGGCGGGGGCTCTTGTCGAGTTTGCACAAGAAAATTCCCGGGATTTCTAACAGGATAGGTGGCTTCTCCTCTTGACGGTGCAGGCGCCGATTGGGTATCATAGGGCAAAAGAAAGCAAGCGGCCCGTCTGCGGCCGCAGGAATGGGGGAAACTGCGATATGACCAAGCAGGAACTGAAAGAGATTCTGGCGGAACAGTTCAGCTGCGATGAGAGTGAACTGTCCCCCGCCACCACCCTGTCCGAGCTGGGGGCCGATCAGGAGGATCTGATCGAGCTGGCCTGGCAGCTGGGCGAAGCCATCGGTGTGGAGGTGGACGAAGCACGGCTGGCGGAAGTGGAAACGCTGGAGGAACTCTGGAAACTGGCCCGCGAGCTGGAAGAAGAAGAGTAAAAGCGGCGCACCGGATGCGCAGCAAAACAATACGCCGGCTGCCTTTGGGGCAGCCGGCGTTTTTTCTTGTATCCGGGGGAAACGGCAACTCAGGACAGCCGCCTGCGCAGCCGTTTGCGGACCCGTTTGAGCCCTTCTTTTACAGGGTCGGTCAGGGACCAGTACTGATCGGCAATCTGCATGAACTTGGAGTTGACCAGGCGCAGAGCCTTCTCGTCGCCCGCCAGGGACCGCACCGCACCCTGGCTGCCCGACTGGGCGTTGTCCAGCAGCAGGTTCATCATCAGGCGGGATTCCTCCGGCGCCACATAGGCCTGCCCGGTGGGGGTCTCCAGGCTGTCGAACACCGCCCGCCAGGCCCCGGCCAGATCAAAGGCGGCCAGATCTTCGGCGCTGCGCCGTGCCGCTGCACGCATGCGCTGCCGGTATTCCC
The DNA here is from genome assembly GCA_944388105.1 of uncultured Gemmiger sp. Taxonomy (GTDB): domain Bacteria; phylum Bacillota; class Clostridia; order Oscillospirales; family Ruminococcaceae; genus Gemmiger. Next base: position 1,989 of record CALXHN010000153.1, read on the forward strand.
CGTCCCGCAGCAGGCGGACGGTTTCCTCCGCCAGCCGGGAAACGTCGCACTGGGGAACGGAAATGACCCCGCGCTGGTCCCGCACCGTTTCCAGGTAGCTCAGGTCGTACATCACGATGGGCACGCCATGGCTTTTGCTCTCCACCAGAACCATGGGAAACCCTTCGTACCGGGAGGTGAACAGCAGGGCCGCGGCGGTCCGGTAGTACGGGCCCACCTCGGCCTGGAACCCTTCAAACCGGACAGCATCCTCCAGATGCAGGGTCCGTGCCAGGGTCTGCAGCTCCTCCAGCGGGGCGTCGGTCTCCCCGGTGCCCACCACCGTCAGGGTGGCCTCGGGAATCTGCCGGCGGATCAGGGCAAAGGCCCGCAGCGCATCGGCCGGCTGCTTTTCAGGACTCAGGCGGCCCACCCATAAAAGATTGGGAGCGGTGCAGCGGGAGACCTCCTCCGGCGGGCACAGCTTTCCCACCGGGTTGGGAATGTAGAAAGAGGGACAGAAGTTTCCCCAATAGGTGTTGCAGACCCGGGCCAGGGTCACCACCCGGTCGGCCAGACGATAGGCGTGGGTCAGGGTGAAGCGGTTGGGCATGGCCTCGTAATACAGGAAGGAGAAGATGCTGTGGGAATGCACGATACAGTTGCAGCCCAGCCCTTTCAGAACCAGCAGGTCCCAGGGGAGCAGGGCGCAGACGTGGGCCGCGTAGACCACGGTGTCGATGCCGTACCGTTCCACGGTCTCCTTCCATGCCCGGGCCCGGGAAGGATAACTCCGGCGGGCGGAATTTTCGGTGGCGGGGATCTGTACCCGCTCCAGGTCCGCCGGCAGGGGATAATCTTCCGGAGAGGGGGGCTGCTCGGTCATGAGCACCACCCGGTACCCCATGGAGCGCCACAGAGGCAGCAGGTAAGAGAGGACCCGTTCCACACCGCCATTTGCCATTCTGTAATAAAAAACACCTATTGTACGAACTGGAATTCCTTTCTTCTCCCGCACGGGCGCAGAGGAAGGCACCAGGCGGGCCAGAATGTCATCCAGGCTGTCCCAATACTGGTTGACCAGCTCTTCCACCACCGGCAGGAGACCCCAGGTGTCCACCAGCGTTCGGAAAGCGGTTCTGCTGTCCGCAACGGGCAGACGGGAGAACCACTGGCAGACCAGCGCGGTCAGGGCTTCCCGGCGCATGTCTGCCAGAAGAGGGGCAAGACGGGACAGGGATTGGGTACGGTTGAGAAATTCCTCAATGGCGTCGTAAGCGGCGGCACCGGCCACATGGTTGCCATACTGGTTGAGGGTCATGGTGGTCTGTCCGGTCAGGCCCCGGCCCAGATTGTAGCAGTACAGCGGTTCCGGAATGCCGCGGTAACTGCGGGCAAAATACGAGAGCA
>CALXHN010000154.1 GCA_944388105.1 uncultured Gemmiger sp.
ATTGATTACCCCGTGATGTACACGCCGGACGACCCGCAATACTATCTCCGTCGGGCATTTGACCGCAGTGATGCCATGAGCGGCAGTCTGTTCATTTCGGATGGATGCACGCCTGACGGCGTCCACATCCTCATCTATGGACACAAGATGCAGGACGGGACCATGTTCGGCACCTTGGACCGGTATTCTGATCCAGACTACGCTGCCGCCCATCCGGAAATCACCTATGACCTGATCCAGCCGGACGGCAGCTACGAGCGGCTGACCTTTACTGTGATGGCTGCCTTTTACAGCCGCATTTACGCCGCGGATGAAGAGAATGTATTCCGGTATTATTATGCCACGGATCTGTCCTCCCCGGAGGCCTTCCAGTCTTACACAAACCAGGTCCTGGCCGCCGCATTGTATGACACAGGCGTACGGGCAGAGCCGGGTGACCGGCTTCTGACCCTGTCTACCTGCAGTTACCACACAAAGGACGGCCGCTTTGTGGTAGTGGCCCGGTACCGACCCGGCGAAGCCTGAACAGAATAAAAAGCGGCCTTCTTCGTATGTTACGCAAGAAGGCCGTTATCTTTATTTTGTATCTCATTTTTCGGTCTGGCACAGCGTGATAAACCGCTGCATGGATCCGGTCAGGTACTTGTCCCGGTGCCATGCCAGGACCCGGCGGCGCTCAAAAGACGCCCCGGACACCGGCCGGGTACATACAAGACCTTGCCGCACCGCAGCCGTTACGGTCTGCTCCGGCAGGACCGCTGCCCCCAGGCCGTGCAGGACCCCCTGGAGCAGTGAGGCGGTATCGGTGCTTTCCCACACCGGATCCAAAGCAAAGCCGTGGGCCTGCAGGGTCTCTTCCAGCAGGGCGCGGGCGGTGCTGCCCGGTTCCCGCACCAGCAGAGGCAGCGCAGCCAGCTCCTCCACCGTTACCTCCGCGCCGGATGCCAGGGGATGGGACAGGGGCAGCACCAGACAGAGGCGATCCCGTCCGATGCCTTCACAGTGCAGGTTCCGGTCACTCACCCGGCCTTCCAGCAGCGCCAGGTCCAGCCGGTTTTCTTCCAGTGCGGCGGCCACGGCATCCCCGTTGACCACTGTGACCCGCACCTCCACGTTGGGGTTCTCCTGCCGGAAGCGCTGTACAAGACCAGGCAGCAAAGTGCCGCCCAAGGTGACCGTGGCACCCACACGGACCAGGCCCTGCTCCTCCCGGTCCCGCAGTTCCTCCTCCATCCGGTCGAAGGCTTCCAGAATGTGATTGGCCTGGGGAAACATCCGCCGCGCTTCGGCGGTGGGCGAAAGCCGGCGGCGGATGCGTTCAAACAGCGGCAGGCCGTAATGCCGCTCCATCTCCTGCACGGCCCGGGTCACCGCCGGCTGGGTCAGGTGCAGATTCCGGGCCGCCGCCGTCACACTCTGGGTGCGGAAAACCTCGGTAAAGATACGCAGATGACGCAGGGTCAAGGGGAGCCCCTCCTTTGTGTGATTCATGCAATAAAGTTATGGATTTTATAAAACAATAGCATTTTACACATAAGGATGCAAGGGGTATACTGGGAACAAAGCGTTTGAAAGGAGTTCGGAAAGATGGAAAAGGAACAGCCGTCCCTGACCGGGACCCAAAAGCTGCGGACCCTGTTTTTTGCCACCCTGTATATCAGTGCCTTCACCTTCGGGGGCGGATACGTCATCGTCACCTTCATGAAGCGGAAATTCGTGGATGAACTGCACTGGCTGGAAGAAAAGGAAATGCTGGACATGACCGCCCTAGCCCAGTCCACCCCCGGCGCCATTGCGGTGAATGCGGCCATTCTGGTGGGATGGCGGGTGGCCGGGTTCCCGGGCATGGTGGTGGCGGTGCTGGGGTCCATCCTGCCGCCCATGGTCATCCTGACCCTGATTTCCTTCATCTATCAGGCCTTTGCCGCCAACCCCTATGTGGCTCTGGTGCTCAAAGGCATGCAGGCCGGTGTGGCTGCGGTCATCCTGGATGTGGTCTGCGATCTGGGAGGCGATGTGCTCAAGACCCGCTCTCCCCTCTTCATCGGGCTGATGGTGGCCGCCTTCCTTGCCAGTTTTGCTTTCAATGTCAACGTGATCCTGATCATCCTGGCCGCCACCGCCTTCGGGGTGGTGCGGGCTGCCTGGCAGCACAGAAAGGCGGCGCGGTCATGATTTACGCAGAACTCTTTTTCAGTTTTCTCAAGGTGGGGCTGTTCAGTGTGGGCGGCGGTTATGCGGCCATGCCCCTGATCCAGAGCCAGGTGGTGGAGCAGCATCCCTGGCTGACTTTGCAGGAATTCACCGACCTGATCACCATTGCCCAGATGACACCGGGCCCCATCGCCATCAACTCGGCCACCTTCGTGGGGGTGCGCATTGCGGGCATTCCGGGGGCTATCGTGGCCACCCTGGGCTGCATTGCCCCTGCGCTGATTCTCGTTTCCCTGCTGGCTTATATCTACAATAAGTATCAGAACCTGTCTATATTACAGAACGTACTGGCATGTCTGCGGCCGGTGGTGGTGGCCCTGATCCTGGGGGCCGGACTGTCCATTCTGGCCATGGTCCTGTTCAACGGCAGCGCCCCGGGCCTGGAAACCCTGAGTTGGATCGATACCGCCCTGTTTGCGGCCGCCTTTGTGATCCTGCGCCGGTTCAAATGGGACCCCATCCTGACCATGTGCCTGTGCGGGGCGCTGGGACTGGCCGCCCACACCCTGCTGTGAATTCATTACAAAAAGCCCGCCGGAACCAATGGGTCCCGGCGGGCTTTTGCATTGTGATTACAGACAGGTCATTCCTGGGGCAGGTGCCACTTCCAGTTCAGGATCTCGGGCATGTCCTGGCCCACTTCGTGGATATAGTTCTTGTGAGCCACCAGTTTGTCGTTCATTTCCTGGATCAGGTAGGCACCCCGGTTGCCCAGCTGGGGCAGATGCTGGATGACATCCTTGACCAGATGGAAGCGGTCGATCTCATTCTGCACCCGCATATCGAAGGGGGTGGTGATGGTGCCTTCCTCCTGATAGCCGTGCACGCTGAGATTGCGGTTGAACCGCTCATAGGTCAGTTCATGGACCAGGGTGGGATAGCCGTGGAAGGCAAAGATGATGGGTTTGTCCCTGGTGAACAGGGCATCGTAGTCCGCATCGGTCAGGCCGTGGGGATGCTTGGTGCTGGGTTCCAGCTTCATCAGGTCCACCACGTTGACCACCCGGATCTTCAGCTCCGGCATGGCATCCCGCAGGATGGTGACCGCGGCCAGGGTCTCCAGGGTGGGGGTGTCGCCGCAGCAGGCCATGACCAC
>CALXHN010000155.1 GCA_944388105.1 uncultured Gemmiger sp.
AAAAAAGGAGAGAACCTTCCGGTTCTCTCCTTTTTGTATAACTGGCAGATAAATATTACAGATTGAAATACCGCTTGGCGTTGTAGTAGCTGATGCCTTCCACGATCTTCTTCAGGGACTTTTCGTCGTTGGGATACTGGCCGTTCTCCACCCAGTTGCCGATGAGGTTGCACATCAGGCGGCGGAACAGCTCGTGGCGGGTGTAGCTCAGGAAGCTGCGGCTGTCGGTGAGCATGCCGATGAAGTTGCCCAGCAGGCCCAGGCGGGCCAGGGTCTTCATCTGCTGGTACATGCCGTCGTCGGTATCGCAGAACCACCAGGCGCTGCCCAGCTGGATCTTGCCCGGGACCTCGTCATCCTGGAAGGCGCCCAGAATGGTGCCCAGCATGTCGAAGTCGGCGGGGTTCAGGCTGTACAGGATGACCTTGGGGCATTCGCCTGTCTCGGTCAGGGCGGACAGCAGGCTGCTGATGGAAGCGCTGCCGTCGGTCACGGCGATCATGTCAAAGCCGGTGTCGGGGCCCAGCTTCTTGTACATGCGCTGGTTCACGTTGCGCAGGCAGCTGTAATGGATCTGCATGACCACGTTGTACTTCTTGTACAGGCGGCCCATCTTGATGAGCAGGTAGGTGATGTACTCGTCGCACTCCTGCTTGGTCAGGATCTCACCGGCCATGGCCTTCTTGAAGGCGGCGGTGGCCTTGTCCACGTCGGTCTCCACAAACGGCACATAGTCCAGGCCGTGGTCGGCGGCGCGGCAGCCCATCTTCACAAAGAACTGCAGCCGCTCATCCAGGGCGGACACCACGCAGTCGGCGCAGGCGAACTTGCGGCCCACCACGTTTTCCAGCTGGTGGATGTACTCCGCAAAACCGGCCTTGTGGATGTTCACGGCTTTGTCCGGGCGGAAGGAAGGCGCCACCACCACCTTGATGGAAGGATCGTTCTTGATCTTCTCATGCCATTCCAGGCTGTCGATGGGGTCGTCGGTGGTGCCCACCATGGCCACGTTGCTCTGGGCGATCAGGCCGCGCACGGTCATGTTGGGGTCGTGCTGCAGCTTGTCGTTGCACAGGTTCCACACCTCTTCGGCGGTGTCGCCGTTGAGCACGCCCTCATACCCGAAATACTTCTTCAGTTCCAGGTGGCACCAGGTATACATGGGGTTGCCGATGGCCATTTCCAGGGCTTCGGCAAACTTCTGGAAGCGTTCACGGTCGGGCTTGTCGCCGGTGATGTACTCTTCCGGCACGCCGTTGGAACGCATGACGCGCCACTTGTAGTGGTCGCCGAAATAGTAGTCCGACCCGTCGGCCAGGACCTGATGGCCGCCCAGCCACACCTGGGCGATGTTCTCAAAGCGGCGGTCCTCGTAGATCTCCTGCGGGGGAATGTGGCAGTGGTAGTCCACGATGGGCAGCGATTCGGCGTAGTCGTGGTACAGGTGCTGCGCGGTCTTGGTTTCCAGCAGGAAATCCTTGTCCATAAATGCTTTCATAAACCGGTACTCCTTTGTTGACCTTGGCATTCTGCCGCCCGAAAAGGAACGGATCATGCACCGTTCGGGCAGCATAATATAACATAACCTGCTACCATTATACAAAGGATTGACCGGCGGAACAAGTTGCAAAAATTGCCCAGAACCCGAAATATCTGCCAAAAATTCAAGGTACTGCTTGTGCAAAACGCAGAAACACCGAAATGCCCCGGCAGATGCGCAAAATATGTTCGTTCCTGCCGGAATGAATCTTGACGGGCCTGCCCAAAAAACATAGAATAGGGGTGATATTGAGCGTCTATTGGTCACGGCGCATCCGGTGCCGCGGCATGGGCAGGGCGCGAATTTTGCGAACGTAAGGAGAGCAATTCACATGGAAACCTTGAACTACCAAGTCCTGGAAAAATCCGGCTACAAGGGCTACGTCCTCAAGGACGCCCCGGAAAAGGTCCTGCAGTTTGGCGAGGGCAATTTCCTGCGTGCATTCGTTGATTACTGGTTCGATGTCTCCAACGAGAAGGTGGGCTGGAACGGCAAATGCTGCCTGGTGCAGCCCATCACCCCCGGTCTGGCCAAGCTCATCAACGACCAGCAGGGGCTTTACACCCTGTACCTGCGCGGCCGCCAGAACGGCGAAAAGGTGGACGCCAAACGGGTGATCTCCAGCGTGTCCCGCTGCCTGAACCCCTATGAAAAGGAAGACTATGATGCCATGATGCAGGTGGCGGTCTCGGACGAGCTGGAGTACATCGTCTCCAACACCACCGAAGCCGGCATTGTCTATGACCCGGCCTGCCAGCAGGCGGACTGCCCGCCGGCCTCCTTCCCGGCCAAGCTGACCCAGGTGCTGTATGCGCGCTACAACGCCAAAAAGCCCGGTGTGGTGGTGCTTTCCTGCGAGCTGATCGACAACAACGGCAAGGAACTGCTCAAGTGCGTGAACCAGTACATCGACCAGTGGGGCCTGGACGACGGCTTCCGGAAATGGGTCAATGAGGACTGCACCTTCTGCTCCACCCTGGTGGACCGCATCGTGCCCGGGCGCATCCGGGACGCTGCCGAGGTGGCCCGTCTGGAAGAGGAGAACGGCTACCACGACGAGCTCATCGACGTGGGCGAGATCTTCGGCGTCTGGAACATCGAAGGTCCGGCCTGGCTGGAGGACAAGCTCCCCTTCAAGGCCGCGGGGCTCAACTGCCCGGTGGTGCCGGACGTCACCCCCTACAAGAAACGCAAGGTCCGCATCCTCAACGGTGCCCACACCGGTTTTGTGCTGGGCGCCTATCTGGCGGGCTTTGACATCGTGCGGGACTGCATGCACGACGACGTCATCCGCGGCTTCATGAACAAGATGCTGCTGGAAGAGGTGGTGCCCATCCTGCCTCTGGACCAGGAGGACTGCAAGCAGTTCGCTGCCGCGGTGGAGGACCGCTTCAACAACCCCTTCGTGAACCATGAGCTCATGAGCATCAGCCTGAACTCCACCTCCAAGTGGCGGGCCCGGAACATGCCCTCCCTGCTGGAATATGTGGAGAAAAACGGCACCCTGCCCACCTGCCTGAGCATGGGTCTGGCCGCCTACATCGCCTTCTATTCCAACGACATCCAGGGCCTGACCGACAAGGGCCTGGTGTGCAAGCGGGCCAAGGGCAACGAGTACACCGTCAGTGACGACCGCTGGGTGCTGGAATTCTACAACGCCCACAAGGACGACGACATCCCCACCCTGGTGCACGCCGTCATGACCAACGAGCAGATGTGGGGCCAGGACCTGACCGCCGTGCCCGGTTTTGAGCAGCGCACCGTGGA
>CALXHN010000156.1 GCA_944388105.1 uncultured Gemmiger sp.
GCTTTTCGCGGCCAGCCAATTTCGGAACCAACGCTGCGCGTTGGTTTTTGCATCGTGCTTCGCACGATTTCGCAGCATAGCTGCTCAAGCAAAAAGACCGCCCTGCCCCAAACGGGACCGGCGGCCGAAAAAGCATTTATTTGTTTTTCTGGTTCTTGATGACCTTGAGGCGGCTGAACTCCTCGCGCTCCTTCTCGGACAGAGCTTCGTCGATGAACTTGACGGTGGCTTCCATCTGGGGGATCTGCACGTTGCCCAGGGCGTTGGCACGCTTCTGGGTCTTGCGGATGGCTTCCGCCAGACGGATGACGCTGGTTTCCACCTCGGCCAGTTCCACGGTCAGCTTCTTGACTTCGTTGAACTTGAGGTAGGCGTTGTCCAGCAGCCCGTTGGTGGATTCCAGACCGTAATACAGCCCCAGGGGGGCGCTGGGTTCCAGCGTGACGGTGGGCAGTTCCACGCCCATGACGCTGCGGCGCTCGATGGTCAGGCCGGTCTCCACCGGAACACTGGCCGTGAACTCGCCCACCGAGCCCAGGGTGATGTTGGCGCGCTGCAAGGCGTCGTAGGCTTCGGCGTAGGACGCACTGATCTTATCCTGGATCGCCGCGGCGCGGTCGATCAGGCGCATCATCTCGCGCACCAGAATGTTGCGCTTGCGGTCCATCAGTTCATAGCCCTGCTCGGCCAGCGCCAGACTGCGCTTGGTGGCCATCAGGTTGGATTTTGTGGGAAATACCTGCTGCACGATGAATCACCTGCCTTTGCCAGAGAATTGATGTTCGGACATTATTCCGCCTTGGGGGCCGGCTGGGCGTCCAGCATGGCCTGACGGCGCAGACGGCGCTTGCGGGCCGGCTCGTAATAGGTATCCAGAGGCTGGTCGTCGCAGCGGTCCAGGGCGGCGCGGGGCAGTCCGGCCAGCAGTTCCCAGCCCAGGTCCAGGGTCTCTTCCATGGAGCGGTTGGTGTTGCCCTGGCCGATGAAGCGGTGCTCGAATTCCCGGCCGAACTGCATCAGCAGCTTGTCGCTCTCGGACAGTTCTTCCTCGCCGATGACGCTGGCCAGCGCCTTGGCGTCCTGCACCTTGGCGTAGCAGGCAAAGAGCTGGTTGGCCAGAGTGACGTGGTCGTCACGGGTGTAGCCGGCGCCGATACCGTCCTTCATCAGACGGGACAGGCTGGGCAGCACGGCCACGGGCGGATAGATGCCGGTGGCGTCCATGGCACGGTCCAGCACGATCTGGCCTTCGGTGATGTAGCCGGTCAGGTCGGGGATGGGGTGGGTGATGTCGTCACCGGGCATGGTCAGGATGGGGATCTGGGTGACAGAACCGGTGCTGCCCTTGATGATGCCCGCCCGTTCGTACAGGCTGGCCAGATCGGAGTACAGGTAGCCGGGGAAGCCCTTACGAGCGGGAATCTCGCCCTTGGAGGAGGAGAACTCACGCAGGGCTTCGCAGTAGCTGGTCATATCGGTGAGGATGACCAGCACGTTCTTGCCCAGGTCAAAGGCCAGGTATTCAGCCACGGTCAGGGCGGCGCGGGGGGTGATGATACGCTCGATGATGGGGTCGTTGGCCAGGTTCAGCAGCATGACCACCCGGTCCATGGCGCCGGTGCTGACAAAGGAATCCCGGAAGTATTCGGCCACGTCGTTCTTGACGCCCATGGCGGCGAAAACGATGGCGAAGTCCGAACCGTCGGACACGCTGGCCTGCTGCACGATCTGCACAGCCAGCTCATTGTGGCGCATGCCGGACCCGGAGAAGATGGGCAGCTTCTGGCCGCGGATCAGGGTGGTCAGGCAGTCGATGGAGGAGATGCCGGTGTGGATGTAGTTCCGGGGATACACACGGCTGACCGGGTTGATGGGAGCGCCGTTCACGTCCCGGCGGGCCACCGGGTAGATATCGCCCTGGCCGTCGATGGGGCGGCCCAGGCCGTCCAGAATACGGCCCTGCAGTTCGGGCGAAAGATCCATCATCATGGGATGGCCGGTAAAGACGGTGCGGGTGTTGACCAGGCTCAGGCCGGAAGAGCCCTCAAAGACCTGGATAACGCAGCGGTTTTCCTCCACCATGACAACACGGCCGGTGCGGGTGGTGCCGTTGTCCAGGTGCAGCTCGACGACCTCGTCATAGCTGACGCCGGGTACGTCGTCCAGCACGACCAGCGAACCGTTGATCTGGTTCAGACCAATATGTTCCAGAATCATTACGCGTTGCCCCCTTCTCTGCTGCCGGCGTTCGCGCCTGCGGCGGCCAGCTTGGTATCGATCTCGGCGCGCAGGGCGTCGAAGCGGCTGAAGTCATCGTTGGGGATATCGTACTTCATCTTGACCAGGGTGTCGAACAGACCGGTGGCCAGCAGGGTGCTTACCGGCACCTGCTTGGCGACCAGGGCGCTGCACTTGTCGTAGAGGTACAGGATGATCTCCATCATCTTCAGCTGCTTTTCCAGGGGCACATAGGTGTCCACCGGATGGAAGGCGTTCTGCTGCAGGAAGCCCACGCGGATGACGCGGGCGATCTCGATGGTCAGCTTCTGGTCATCGGGCAGAACGTCGGAACCGATCAGCTTGACGATCTGCATCAGGTTGGTCTCCTGCAGAAGCAGGTCGGCCAGACGGCTGCGGCACTCCATGAAGTCGGTGCCCACATTGTCGTAGTACCATTCGGACAGATCGCCCAGATATTCACTGTAGGAATCGTTCCAGTTGATGGCGGGATAGTGGCGGGCGTAGGCCAGGCTCTTGTCCAGGGCCCAGAAGCAGCGGGTGAACCGCTTGGTGTTCTGGGTGACCGGCTCGGAGAAGTCGTTGCCCTGGGGGCTGACGGCGCCGATGACCGACACCGAGCCCTCTTCCCCGCACAGGGTCTTGAAGTAGCCGGCGCGCTCGTAGAACTCAGCCAGACGGCTGGGCAGGTAGGCCGGATAGCCTTCGTCGGCGGGCATCTCTTCCAGACGGCCGGAAATCTCACGCAGAGCCTCGGCCCAGCGGGAGGTGGAGTCGGCCATCATGGCGGCGTGGTAACCCATGTCGCGGTAATACTCGGCCAGGGTGATGCCGGTGTAGATGGAAGCCTCACGGGCGGCCACAGGCATGTTGGAGGTGTTGGCAATCAACACGGTACGGTCCATCAGGC
>CALXHN010000157.1 GCA_944388105.1 uncultured Gemmiger sp.
CGGGACGCGCCGGAGAACCGGCCGTCGGTGATGAGGGCCACGGTGGTGTCCAGCTTCATGCCCGCCAGGGCGCTGGTGGGGTTGAGCATCTCCCGCATGCCGGGACCGCCCTTGGGGCCTTCGTACCGGATGACCACCACGTCCCCGGGGTGGATCTCCCCGTTGTAGATGGCGGTGATGGCGGTCTCCTCGCTGTCAAAGACACGGGCCGGACCGGTGTGGTGCTGCATTTCGGGGGCCACGGCGCTGCGCTTGACCACGCAGCCGTCCGGGGCAATGTTGCCCCACAGAATCTGCAGCCCGCCGTTGACCGAGTAGGGGTTGTCGATGGGCCGGATGGCCTTCTCGTCCAGGATCTTCGCCCCGGCGATGTTCTCGCCCAGGGTCTTGCCGGTGACGGTGGGCACATCCAGGTCCAGCAGCCCCGCCTTGGCCAGCTCGGCCTGCACGGCGGGGATGCCCCCCGCCTCGTACAGATCGGGCATGTGGGTGGGGCCCGCCGGGGCCAGATGGCAGAGGTTGGGGGTCTTGGCGCTGATCTCGTTGAAGAGTTTCAGGTCGATGGGCACCCCCGCCTCATAGGCGATGGCCAGCAGGTGCAGCACCGTGTTGGTGGAGCAGCCCAGGGCCATATCGCAGGTCAGGGCGTTGCGGATGGAACGCTCGTTGACGATCTGACGGGCGGTGATGCCCCGGTTGACCAGGTCCATGACCGCCATGCCGGCCCGCTTGGCCAGCTGCAGCCGCTTGGCGTAGACCGCCGGGATGGTGCCGTTTCCGGGCAGGGCGATACCGATGGCCTCGCACAGGCAGTTCATGCTGTTGGCGGTGTACATGCCGGAGCAGGAGCCGCAGCCGGGGCAGCAGTTGCAGGTGCAGTCCTCCAGCTGTTCGTCATTGATGAGCCCCGCCTTGTAGGCGCCCACCGCCTCGAACATCTTGGAAAGGCTGACCTCCTCCCCGCCGTAGCGGCCGGCCAGCATGGGACCGCCGGAGCAGACCACCGCGGGCACATCCATGCGCACGGCTGCCATGAGCATACCGGGCACGATCTTGTCGCAGTTGGGCACCAGGACCAGACCGTCCAGCTGGTGGGCCATGTACATGGTCTCCACGCTGTCGCAGATCAGTTCCCGGCTGGCCAGGGAATACTTCATGCCGATGTGGCCCATGGCGATGCCGTCGCACACGCCGATGGCGGGCATGAGCACCGGGGTGCCCCCGGCCATACGGATACCGGCCTTGACGGCGTCCGCGATCTTGTCCAGGTTCATGTGACCGGGCACGATCTCACTGTAGGCGGACACCACGCCGATGAGCGGGCGGTCCAGTTCTTCCGGGGTATAGCCCAGGGCGTAGAACAGGCTGCGGTTGGGGGCGCGCTCGGGGCCCTTCTTGACGTTATCGCTGTGCATGGGGCACATCCTCCTCTGCCGCCCGGGGCGGCCGTGCTGTTGTGTTTGGGGTTGGAGCTTACTTCTTCAGCCAGCTCATCATCTGGCGCAGTTCCTTGCCCACCTTCTCGATGAGGTGCTCGGACTGCATCCGGCGCTCGGCCAGGAAGTGGACCTTGCGGCCGCCCTTGGGGCTCATCTCGGTGAGGAACTCGCTGGCGAAGGTGCCGTCCTGGATCTCCTGCAGGACCTTCTTCATCTCCTTGCGGGTCTCGGCGGTGATCAGGCGCTTGCCGGTGCGGTAGTCGCCGTATTCGGCGGTGTTGGAGATGGAGTAGCGCATCTTGTCGAAGCCGCCCTCGTTGATCAGGTCAACGATGAGCTTCATCTCGTGGCAGGTCTCGAAGTAGGCCATCTCGGGGGCGTAGCCGGCTTCCACCAGGGTGTCGAAGCCCGCATGGATCAGCTCGCACACGCCGCCGCACAGGACTGCCTGCTCACCGAACAGGTCGGTCTCGGTCTCTTCCTTGAAGGTGGTCTCCAGGATGCCCGCACGGCCGGCGCCGATGCCGGAAGCGTAGGCCAGGGCGATCTCCTTGGCCTTGCCGGTGTAGTCCTGCTCCACGCAGATCAGGGAGGGGCAGCCCTCGCCTTCGGTGTACAGGCGGCGGACGATGTGGCCGGGGCCCTTGGGGGCGATCATGATGACGTCCACGTTTTTGGGCGGGGTGATGGTCTTGAAGTGGATGTTGAAGCCGTGGGCAAAGGCCAGGGCCTTGCCTTCGGTCATGTAGGGAGCGACCTGGCTGTAGTAGATGTCGGCGCAGAGTTCGTCCGGCACCAGCATCATGACCACGTCACCGGCCTTGGCGGCTTCCTCCACTTCCATGACCTTGAAGTTGGGATGGGTGGCGGCAAACTCCTCCGCCTTGGCCCAGTGGCCGGAGCCCTTGCGCAGGCCGACGACCACGTTGACGCCGCTTTCGGCCAGGTTTTCGGAGTGGGCGTGGCCCTGGCTGCCGAAGCCGATGACGGCGACGGTCTTGCCGTCCAGCACGCCGAGGTTGCAGTCGGAATCGTAGTACTTGTTGATAGCCATGGGTTCATTTCTCCTTTGCTGATTACATTTTTATAATGAAGGTTTTACCGGGAAACAAAGTTGGGGGTCAGGGGGTGGGGCAGTGGGTACCGGGCAGGGGCAGCTGGGCGGCCCGCACTTCCTGGGGCGGTTTCTGCATGTGCTGGTGTTTGCCGCCCCGTTCCAGGGCGGTGACGCCGGTACGGCAGAGCTCCAGGATCTCGTATCCGTCGAACATCTTCAGGAAGGCGTCGATCTTTTCCGGCTTGCCGGTGAGTTCAAAGACCATGCTGTCGGGGGAAAGGTCGATGATCTTGGATTTGTACACCGCCGCGATCTCCCGCAGTTCGGCCCGGTTGGCGGTGGAGCAGGCCACCTTCAGCAGCAGCAGTTCCCGCTGCAGGCTGTTGTCGGCATTGAGTTCAAAGACCTGGCGGGCCACTTCCAGCCGTTCGGTCTGCAGAATCAACTGTTCGATCTCCTGGTCCTTGCCGTGGGTGGCCACGGTGATGCGGCTGACGGCGGGGTCGTTGGTGGCCGACACGGTCAGGCTGTCGATGTTGAAGCCCCGGCGGCAGAACAGGCTGGACACCCGGGCCAGAACACCGTTCTGGTTGTCCACCAGCAGGCTGA
>CALXHN010000158.1 GCA_944388105.1 uncultured Gemmiger sp.
GGGCCGCAGGGACCGGAGCCATGCTCCCAGAAGTTGTCTTCCTTGCCGAAACGGACCATGTGGTCTTCGGGCACGCCCACCTTCTTGGTCCAGATATCGTAAGCCTCATCGTCGTCCAGGTAAACAGAGACATACAGCTTTTCGGCGGGGATCTCCAGCTCACCGGTCAGGAACTCCCAGGCCCAGGGAATGACCTCTTCCTTGAAGTAGTCCTGGAAGCTGAAGTTGCCCAGCATCTCAAAGAAGGTGCCGTGGCGGGCGGTAATGCCCACGCGCTCGATGTCGGGGGTACGGATGCACTTCTGGCAGGTGGTCACCCGATGACGCGGGGGTTCTTCCTGACCCAGGAACCACTTTTTCATGGGGGCCATGCCGCTGTTGATCAGCAGCAGGCTGGGGTCATCTTTGGGAACCAGCGGGAAGCTGCCCAGGCGCAGGTGGCCTTTGGTCTCAAAATAATGCAGGTACTTTTCGCGCAGTTCATTCAATCCGGTCCATTGCATTGCTCTCAATCTCCCATTTTGCTATTGATGTGGTACGGCTGTGAGGGGTTGCCCCGGAAAAACAAAAACAGCCTCCGTCCCACCAAGGGACGAAGGCTGCCATAGCTTCCGTGGTACCACCCAAGTTGCAGGGAACACGTCCCTGCCGCTTTTTCTTGCGTTAACGCCGCAATTGCGCCCGGTTCTGCCGGGGGCTCCGGGGTGGCTTTGTCACAGATACGGCGGAAACCTTTCAGCTGTCGGTTTCCTCTCTTGTAGCCGGTTCCTGTGACATTGGCCCTTTCTCAGCCGTTGTCATATCCTTTGATAGTATACGACGCTCTTGCCCGGTTGTCAACCTTCCAAAGACAGATTTTCGGCTGTTTCTGCGGTATTTTGGCCCTGTTCCACGCTGATGGCATCCACGACCCGGGCAAAGATGGCTGCGCTGGAGGTTTCGGGCTCCAGGGTGGTGTCCTGCAAAACAGTCACCGTATACCGGGGCTCTTCCGCCGGCCAGAAGCCGGAAAACCAGTAGTTGAGCAGCTCCTCCCCTGCCTCATTGAACTGCCCGGTCTGCGCTGTGCCGGTCTTGCCGCCGGCCTGTCCCACAGATGGTGCCGCCTGACGGCCGATGCCTTCCTCCACCACGCTGGTGAGCATGCTTCGCAGAATGTCCGCCGTATCGCCGTCACAGACCTGCACGTTCTCTGCCGTCTTCACTGGCTGAAGCAGCTGCATGGTATCGGCGTCCACCACTCCCTGCACAAAACGGGGCGCCTTCCAGATGCCGCCGTCGGCCACCGCATTCATCATAGCGGTGATTTGCAGCGGGGTGACGGTCAGTGCGCCCTGACCGAAGGAAAGCATGGCCAGCTGACCTCCGTCGGTATCCGCCACTGCGGCAGCCTGGGGCAGATTGCCCTCGGCGCTCTTGAGTCCTGGTGCTACCGCCGAAGCCTGTCCGAACCCGAACGTTTGGGCGGTCTCCAGAATGCGTTCCCCGCCCAGCAGCTGTCCCAGTTTGATGAAGTAGCAGTTGCAGCTCTGTTCCAGAGCTCCCCGCAGGTTCACCTGGCCGTGGGCCCTGCCTTCGGCGCAGCGAAACACCTGGTCACCCACCTCCACGCTGCCGGTACAGTCATGGGTGAACCAGCTGTATCCTGCCTGGTAGGCTGCGACTGCCAGTACCACCTTGAACACCGAACCGGCACTGAAGGCCGAAAGCGGACGGTTGATGAGGGAAGTATCGTCCGCCTCAATGCTTTTGACCAGGTCGTCCGGGTCAAATTCCGGCATACTCACACTGGCCAGAATCTCCCCTGTTTCCGTATCCATAACAAGTATGCAGCCCCGTTCCATCGTCTGGGCAGCAATCCCTTCGCAGGCGCGCTGAAGGTTGGCATCCAGCGTAAGCTGCACTCCCTGGTTGGTTCCCGCTGCAGCCTGTACCTCCGGCTGGGTACCGGTCATCAGGGAGCCCTGGGCGGTGGTGGCACAGCAGACGGTGCGCTCCTCCCCTGCCTGAGCCAGCACATCCTCATAGGCCAGTTCCAGCCCGGACACCCCCACGCCCTCCCCGTTCAGATACCCGATGAGCTGGCGGGCGATGGGGTTGGGCAGGTATCGTCGGGCACCGGTGTAGGTATACACCCCGTTGGCACTGAGGTCGGTGTTGACTTCTACCAGAAAGGGAGTCATACTGTTGCGCTTTTCATACAGCTGCGACTGTTCCTCAAAGCTCACATAGGGAAAGAGGGTGGCATAGCTGGAATCTCCGGGAATACACAGCGCGTACCAGCGGGGTTCTGTTCCGGTCAGCTGGCGGCCGTCCCGGTCATAGAAATTGCCTCGGCTGCGGGGCAAGTCGGTTTCCGAAAGGCTCTGCCCGCCCGCGCTGGCTGCATAGGCAGTATCGGTGCAGACCCAGTATACCCGGCACAACATGGCGGCACAGAGCACCATCAGCGCGGTGCACAGAGAGTACAGGCGGCGAAGGCTCATTTCTCTCCCTCCTTTCGGATTCTGTATCGAAAGGAGTATGCCCGGAAACCGCCCCCGCTTATACAAAGGCAAAAAGAAAGGTCTGCCGATGTACTTTTCGGCAGACCGACAGGACTTATTCGGTTTTTTGGGTGCGCTGCCGTCTGCAGCGGTTTACCCACCACACAGCAGCCCCCGCCAGCAGGATCCCCGGCACAAAGCCCAGGGCGTCCACCCCCACATCGGTGGCCAGCATGGCCCGACCGGGCACAAAGAACTGGTGTACCTCATCGGAAACAGAAAAGGCCGTGCAGGCCAGCGCCGCCAGAAA
>CALXHN010000159.1 GCA_944388105.1 uncultured Gemmiger sp.
TCATTCTACCAGAGTTCTGCAAACCATGTCTTCTTTTATCCTCTTTTCAATTTGCGAAACTTATTGTACCTTATCACCGACCTGACCACGACGGCTCCCATCGTCTGGCATTTGAGCGCAACAAAAAGAAGATCTTCGCCACTCAGACGGTGTGCGGCATCTGCGGCAAGCCGGTGGACTTCTCCTACAAATACCCACACCCGCTGTCGCCCTGCATTGACCACATCATTCCCATTGCCAAGGGCGGGCACCCCAGCGATCTGAGCAACCTGCAGCTGGCGCACTGGTGCTGCAACCGGCAGAAGTCGGACAAGCTCTGCCCCCGGCGGGTGCAGGATGCTGAACCGGAGGTGGTCAGCGCCCGGGTGCTCCCGCAAAGCTGCGACTGGACTGCTTATCACGGCCGCTGACCAGCGCTCTTGTCCGCCACCTGCCATCCAAACAGAAAACCGCCCCGGCGGACCGATTTATTGCGCCGACAGGGGGGGACACCCCCCTCCCCGGTGGGCATTCGGACTTCACCGCCGTCACTGGGAATATTTCTCGCGCTCAAATTTACCTGACCCACCCAAACCCAGCCGAAAAGGAGGCTTTGCCCATGGCTCAATACCGCGGTATGGCGTACCTGCGGCGCAAGCTCGCCAATAAGCGGGTGCGCGTGAGGGTGCGCTACCGTTACTACGAGATGAAGAACGCCACCCGGGATTTTGACATCATCATCCCGCCGGAGTTCAAGAACTTCAGCGAGGTGCTGGGATGGTGCGGCAAGGCCGTGGACCAGATGGCCGACCGGCTGGTGTTCCGGGAGTTCGACAACGACAACTTCGACCTGAACGGCATCTACCGCCTGAACAATGCAGATATCCTCTTTGACTCTGCCATTCTGTCCGCCCTCATTGCGGCCTGCTGCTTTGTCTACATCTCGCCGGATGAGAGCGGCTTTCCCCGGCTGCAGGTCATCGACGGGGGCAACGCCACCGGCATCCTGGACCCCATCACCAACATGCTGACCGAAGGATATGCCGTCCTGGCCCGGGATGACCACGACCGCCCCACGCTGGAGGCCTGGTTTACGCAGGGCGAAACCTGGTATTACCCAAAAGGTGGCAAACCGTACAAGGTGACTAACCAGGCACCCTATCCGCTGCTGGTGCCCATCCTGCACCGCCCGGACGCCGTGCGGCCCTTTGGCCACAGCCGGATCAGTCGGGCGTGTATGGGCCTGATGCAGGGGGCGTTGCGCACCCTCAAGCGGTCGGAGATTTCCGCTGAGTTCTATTCCTTCCCCCAGAAGTACGTCCTGGGCACCGACCCCGACGCCGACCCCATGGACAAGTGGCTGGCCACCATCTCCAGCATGCTGCAGTTCACCAAGGACGAGGACGGGGACGCCCCTACGGTGGGGCAGTTCTCCCAGGTCAGCATGAGTCCCTTCACAGAGCAGCTGCGCACCTTTGCGGCGCTGTTTGCGGGGGAGACCGGCCTGACACTGGACGACCTGGGCTTTGTGACCGACAACCCTTCCAGTGCCGAGGCCATCAAGGCCAGCCACGAACCCCTGCGTCTGGCGGCCCGCAAGGCCCAGCGAACCTTCGGCACCGGTTTTCTCAACGCCGGGTTCCTGGCCGCCTGCGTGCGGGACAAATACCCTTACAAGCGGGAACAGCTCTACCAGACCCGGCCCACCTGGGACCCGGTGTTTGAACCGGATGCGGCTATGCTCTCGGGCATCGGCGACGCGGTGAGCAAAATCAACCAGGCGGTGCCCGGATACATCGGTCCATCCAACCTGCGGCAGATGACCGGCCTCACCGCCGACAATGCATAAGGAGCCACCGCCATGGAAGATATTGCCCCCGCGCTGCTGGAAACGCTCCGGCAGCGCTTTTTGCAGAATCTGGAAGGCAACGCCCGCGCAGCGGAGCTGCTGGAATCCATCCTGGCCGGAAAGTCCGGGTACGCGGAAGCAGGGGACTACGCCGAGGCGGTGGGACAGGCACTGGCCGGAGCCTTCTCCACCATCACCGGTGCCGATCTACCCGACGGGCGGATGTACTGGAACATTGCCGACCGGGTTGTGCGGCCGCTGCTGGAAGAGGATCACACCATGGTCAGCGATGCGGCGGTGCAGGTGCAAAGAGCGCTGAACCAGGCGGCGGGCCTGGGCCTGCAGCCCCAGACGGTGCCGGTGGACAGTGACAAGATCAACGGTATCCTGAACCGCCTGGATGCGTCTGCGGCATTTGAGGATGTGGCCTGGATCCTGGGCGACCCGGTGGTGACCTATTCCCGAAGCGTGGCGGATGCCACTCTGCGGGCCAATGTGGAGTTCCAGGGCAAGACCGGGCTGCAGCCCAAGGTGGTGCGCCGCGCCCCGTACAAGTGCTGCGAGTGGTGCAGTCGTATGGCCGGGAGCTACACCTATCCGGACGTGCCCCGGGATGTTTACCGCCGCCACCGGAAATGCCGCTGCGTGGTGGAATATGACCCCGGCAGCGGACGGCGGCAGAATGTTCATACAAAGCAATGGACAGAACCGGAAGAAGATGTTACAATCTTAGAAAGAAGGCTGCTCGGGCTGCGTGTCCAGGGCACTACGGTGCAACGAATCAGCGACCATGTCCGGCAGCGTATGACAGAACGAAGCGTACCTGTGGAATATATCCAGGACGCCATCGAAAACCCGCTGCAAGTAAATACGGCCAAGTATGACAAGGAGGGGCGGCCCTCCATTACCGTGGTGGGACGCCATGCAACACTGGCCATCAACCCGGAAACGGGCGTGATCGCC
>CALXHN010000160.1 GCA_944388105.1 uncultured Gemmiger sp.
CAGGCCTGATTTTTCTCATGACGCACAAAGCTCCTCCGCAAAGTCCGGAGGAGCTTTTTTGCGGGGGGATCTTTCGTGCGGCAGTGCGGCGGCCTGTCTGCCCTGTTCCGGCTATGAGAAAAGCCGCTGCACGGTAATTCGTCAATTTTGACAGTTTTCAAAAAATATTTACCTAAAGTTTTACTTGACATTGTCTTGCTTTTTGTCTTATCCTTTATCATAGCGTCCATAGTGGGAAAGGATGAGAAAAATGAACGTTTTCAAGAAGATTTATTGCCGTGTTTTTCAGCTTGGCATGCGCATTGCCCTGCCTTTTTTGCCCTACCGTGAACCCAAACTGATCGAGGGGGTCAGCGGCGTTCCCGCCGTGCTGCGGGAGCACGGCATTGACTGCGTCATGCTGGTCACCGACGCCGGGGTCCACAGCCTGGGTCTCACCGCCCGTCTGGAGGAGACCCTCAAGGCCCAGCACATCCGCTGCGTGGTCTATGACCGCACCGTGGCCAACCCCACCGTGGCCAATGTGGAGGAAGCCCGCGCCCTCTACCTGGAACAGGGCTGCCAGGGGCTGATCGCCTTCGGCGGCGGTTCCTCCATGGACTGCGCCAAGGCGGTGGGTGCCCGCATTGTGCGGCCCCGTAAGTCTCTGGACAAGATGGAAGGCCTGCTTCATGTGATGCACCGTCTGCCGCTGCTCATCGCAGTGCCCACCACCGCCGGCACCGGCAGCGAGACCACCCTGGCCGCCGTCATCACCGACGAGAAGATCCACCACAAATACCCCATCAACGATTTCTCGCTGATCCCCCATTATGCAGTCCTCGATCCGGACGTGACCCTCAACCTGCCCCGGCAGCTGACCGCCACCACCGGCATGGATGCGCTGACCCACGCAGTGGAAGCCTACATTGGCCGCTCCACCACCAAGGGCACCCGGGCCGCCGCCATCGAGGCCGTGCAGCTCATCTTCAACAACCTGCCGGAGGCCTACTACAACGGCCATAACCGGGAAGCCCGGGCCAACATGCTGCGCGCTGCCTACCTGGCCGGTACTGCCTTCACCAAGAGTTATGTGGGGTATGTCCATGCCGTGGCCCACAGCCTGGGCGGCCGGTACGGCATTGCCCACGGTCTGGCCAACAGCGTGCTGCTGCCCATCGTGCTGAAAGCCTACGGCAGCGCCGCCTGGAAAAAGCTGGCCGAACTGGCCCGGGCTTCCGGCGTCAGCCAGGATACCAGCGATGAGGCGGCCGCCAAGGAATTCATTGCCTACATCGACGCCATGAACGCCGCAATGGACATTCCCGAGACCCTCCCCGGTATCCGCACCGAGGACATCCCCCAGCTGGCCCGCTATGCCGACCACGAGGCCAACCCGCTGTACCCGGTTCCGGTTCTGTGGGGCCACGACAAGCTGGAAGATATGTACAAACAAGTTCAGGAGGTTTCCACCCATGACGGAACTGGAGATTCAAGCCATTCTCAAACGGCAGCGTGAGTATTTTGCTGCCGGACATACCCTGCCCGCTGAAGCCCGCATCACGGCGCTGAAAAAGCTCAAGGCCTCCCTGCAAAGCCATGAGGCGGATCTGGCCCGCGCCCTCAAGGCCGACCTGGGCAAGTCCGCTACCGAAAGCTATATGTGCGAGACCGGACTGACCCTGTCCGAAGCTACCTGGATGATCCGCCATGTCAGCCGCCTGATGCGGAACCGATGGGTGTCCACGCCGCTGTCCCAGTTTGCGGCCAGCAGCTTCCGCTCTCCCTCTCCCTACGGCAATGTGCTCATCATGAGCCCGTGGAATTACCCGGTTCTGCTGACCCTGGATCCGCTGATCGACGCCATCGCCGCGGGCAACACCGCCATCGTCAAGCCCAGCGCCTACGCTCCGGCCACCGGTGCGGTGCTGCAGCAGATCGTGGAGGAGTGCTTCCCGCCGGAACATGTCTGCGTCGTCACCGGCGGCCGTGCCGAAAACCAGGCTCTGCTGCACCAGAAGTTTGACATGATCTTCTTTACCGGCAGCAAGGCTGTGGGCAAGGAGGTGCTGCGCTGCGCCGCCGAGTACCTGACCCCCGCCGTGCTGGAACTGGGCGGCAAGAGCCCCTGCATTGTGGAAAAGTCCGCCAAGATCGGTCTGGCCGCCAAGCGCATCGTCTTCGGCAAGTACCTGAACTGCGGGCAGACCTGCGTGGCCCCGGACTACATCCTCTGCGATGCCTCCATCCGGGACGAACTCATCGACGCCATTCAGAAGGAGATCACCGCTCAGTTCGGTGCCGACCCCATGGCCAATGAGGACTACGGCAAGATCATCAACGAAAAGCACTACCGCCGCCTGATGGGCCTGATCGACCCGGTCAAGGTGGTCTGCGGCGGCACCGGGGACGAAAAGACCCAGCGCATTGCCCCCACCGTCATGAAAGATGTGACCCGGGAAGACGCCGTCATGGGCGAGGAGATCTTCGGACCCATCCTGCCGGTACTGACCTATACCGACCTGGACGCCGCCCTGGCGGACATCGAATCTCAGCCCCATCCGCTGGCCCTCTATCTCTTCAGTGAGGACAAGGCCGTGCAGCGCAAGGTGCTGGACCGCTGCCACTTCGGCGGCGGTTGCCTGAACGATGTGATCATCCACCTGGCCACCAGTGAAATGCCCTTCGGCGGCGTAGGGGAGAGCGGCATGGGCGGCTACCACGGCAAGGCCGGGTTCGAGGCCTTCAGCCACCTGCGCAGCAT
>CALXHN010000161.1 GCA_944388105.1 uncultured Gemmiger sp.
TCTTCTTGCCCTGGTGGAACGGGCGGAATGTCTGGCCGATGAAGGCGTGGGTTTCGGAAAGCGCTTCACCGGTACGATGCTGGGCGTCTATGCCGTGGGCGGTGCGGCCCGGCTTGACCAGCTGGAAATGGGTGATTTATGATGAAAGACGGGGAACATCGAAGACGCCCTGTGTCCATGAGCTCGCTGCGTCAGATCGCGGCGCTCTACCACGGCCATTGGGGACAGCTTTTCTGGGCGGTGCTCTGGTTCGTCATCAAGCATGCGCCCGCCTACGTGACGCCGGTGGTCACCGCCAATATCATCAACATCGTGACCGATCCCGCACACCATACCATGGGAGAATTCTGGATCAACCTGACGGTGGGCTGCCTTTTTGTGGCGCAGAACGTTCTTACAGCCTGGCTGCATACCCGGGCGTACTCCGGCCTGACCCGCGGTATCGAGATGGAACTGCGGGGGGCCATGGTGGACAAGCTCCAGCATCTGTCGGTCCAGTTCCACACCCGTACCCAGTCGGGACGGCTTCTCTCCAAGGTCATGCGGGACGTGGAAAATGTGGAGCAGATGCTCCGTTCCTGCTTCGGCACACTGGTGCCGCTGGTCACCAGCGTTACGGCGGCGGTGGTGGTCACTGCCTTCAATGACCCGCGAATTCTCTGGCTGTATCTGCTGGCGGTGCCGGTGGCGGGGTGTACGGTGGGGGCTTTCCGCCGTCCCATCCGCCGCTCCAACCGCAGTTTCCGGCGGGAGATGGAAAAGACCCAGGCCGCGGTGGGGGAAATGCTGGAAATGGTTCCCGTTACCCGGGCCTATGGCCTGGCTGACCGGGAAGCAGAACGGATGAACCATCTGCTGGCCGGGGTCAAGGATTCGGGATTCCGCCTGGATACCACCAACTCGGTTTTTGGAGCCACCAGCTGGGTGGTTTTTCAGCTCTTCCAGATGATCTGCCTGGGCTTTACGGGTTCGCTGGCTTACCGGGGGATCATCAGCGCCGGTGAAGTGGTGCTCTACCAGAACTATTTCGGTCAGATCGTCACGGCGGTGTCGGGGGTGGTCAATCTTTTCCCCACACTGGCCCGGGGTCTGGAATCCCTCTCCAGCATCAATGAGATCATGCAAGCAGATGAGGTGGAACCCAACGGACAAATTCCTGCTCCCGTACCTCTGCGGGGGGAAGTCTGCTTTGAGGGCGTGGCCTACCGTTATCCCGACGCTCCCGGTCCGGTCCTGAGGGACTTTACCCTGCGGGTGCCGGCGGGGCGCAGCGTGGCCATCGTGGGGCCCAGCGGTGCAGGAAAAAGTACCCTGCTCAGCCTGCTCATGGGGTTCATCCAGCCGAATGCCGGTCGGATCACGGTGGACGGCATTGATTTGACGGAGATGGAACTGAAAAGCTACCGCAGTCAGCTGGCTGTGGTCCCTCAGAACACCATCCTGTTCTCCGGTACCTTGCGGGACAACATTGCCTATGCCGCACCGGGTGTTTCGGACGAGGAAATCTGGCGCGTCATCGACCAGATCGGCCTGCGGGACCTGGTGGAAGGGCTTCCCGGCGGATTGGATGCCAGCTTGTCTGAACATGGCGGAAACTTTTCGGGCGGGCAGCGCCAGCGCATCGCCATTGCCCGCGCCCTGATCCGCCATCCCCGGATCGTGATTCTGGATGAAGCCACCAGTGCGCTGGATTCCGCCTCGGAGCAGCTGGTGGCACAGGCTACGCAGCGGCTCATGGGACGCTGCACCACCTTCATGGTGGCCCACCGTCTGTCCACCATCCGCAGCGCCGACCACATTGTGGTGGTGGAGGATGGCCGGGTGGCCGAACAGGGCAGCTACGAAGAACTGATGGCCCGCAAGGGGCGGTTCTATCAGCTGAAAGTCCTGCAGCAATAACTCTGCCGGGGCGGGAAAGGAGAGCAGTATGTCCGATACAAACAAGATCCTGTGGTACGACCGCCCGGCCCGGCGGTGGGACCAGGCACTTCCTGCCGGAAACGGACGGCTGGGCTGCATGCAGTTTGGCGGCGTCTACGAGGAATGCTGGCAGCTCAATGAGGACTCTGTCTGGGACGGGGGCCGCCAGACGGCCAACGGCGAACAGCGGGACCGGATGAATCCCGATGCCCCGGAAGCATTGCCACGGGTGCGGCAGCTTCTGCGGGAAGGAAAGGTGGCTCAGGCAGAAGACCTGGCCCGGCGTGCCCTGACTTCCGTTCCGCAGGGGCAGCGCCGCTATCAGCCACTGGCAGATCTGCGGATCAGCTGGCTGGGGGCACGGCAGCCCTGGTCGGAGTACCGCCGGGAACTGGATCTGGAAACAGGACGTCTGCGTGTGGCCTTTTCCGTAGGCGGCACCCGGTATACCCGGGAGACCTTTGTATCTTATCCGGACCAGATCATGGCTGTCCGTCTGACGGCACAGGGGGAGAAGCGCCTCGCCCTGGAGATCCGGCTGACCCGGGACCGCTGGCGGTATGAGCGCGGCGGCAGGGAAGGCAATAATACCCTTTGGCTTTCCGGCGGACAGGACCTGAAGTTCTGTGCCATGGTCCGGGTGACGGAAACCGACGGCCGGGTGGAGGCTTTGGGGGAGACCATGCAGGTCCTGGATGCCCGCAGCGTTGTGCTGCTGGTGGCAGGGGCCAGTTCCTTCCGAGAACTCAGCCCCGCAAACGGCTGCCGGCGGATGGTGGAACAGGCGCAGACACTTGGCTGGGAG
>CALXHN010000162.1 GCA_944388105.1 uncultured Gemmiger sp.
AAGTCGGTCCTGGATTCCAGCGGATTGCGGGCCTTGAGCTGGATGCGGCCGCAGGGCGGTGTGTTGGACAGTCGGGCCGGGGGAATCTGCACATCGCAGCGGATGGTGTGGGAATACCCCAGGAAGCTGTCAATGTTGGCGGCGCCCACCTTGCCCGCCGCCACCGCCCGGATGACGGTGGCCGGACCGGTGACCGCGTCACCACCGGCAAAAACGTTGGGGGTCCCGGGCACATAGCCGGACAGGTCGGCCTTGAGAGCGCCCCGGCTGGTGCCGATGCCGCCCTTTTCAAAGTTGTCGGACTCAATGCGCTGGCCGATGGCGATGATGAGGTAATCGCAGGGGATGCGGAACTCCCGCTCGGCGGCGTCCCGGGGACCGGGACGGCCGTCCCGACCGTAGCCGCCGATGATCTGGGGCTTGGTCCACAGAGCAGCCACCCTGCCCTTCTCATCGGCTTCGATGCGGTGGGGCGCCTGCAGGGGCAGGATCTGGCAGCCCTCGGCCTGGGCGTCGGCAATCTCCTCCGGCAGGGCGGTCATATCATCCAGACGGCGGCGGTAAACGCAGATCACGCTTTCGGCCCCCAGGCGGATGGCGGTGCGGGTGGCATCCATGCTCACGTTGCCGCCGCCGATGACCACAACACGCTTGCCGGTGAAGTCCAGGGGATGGCCTTCGCCGCAGTCCCGCAGGAACTCCACGGCGGAAAGGACATTTTCGCTGTCCTCTCCGGGAAGGCCCAGCTTCTTGTCGGCGTGGGCGCCGATGGCCACGTACAGCGCGTCGTAATCCCGGCGCAGCTGTTCCACCTGGATATCGGTGCCGATGCAGACGCCGGTTTTGACCTCCGCCCCGGTCTTGAGAATGTAATCAATATCTTTTTGCAGCACCTCCGGAGGCAGACGATAGTCGGGGATGCCGTAGCGCAGCATGCCGCCCAGGCGGTCCCGCTGTTCAAAGACGGTGACGCTGTGCCCCATGAGCTGGAGATAGTACGCGGCCGTCAGCCCGCTGGGGCCGCCGCCCACCACCGCAATGCGCTTGCCGGTGGCTTCGGCAGGTGCGGGCGGGGTCTCGTCCCCACAGTGGTCCACCGCATACCGCTTGATGCCGCAGATGTTGATGGCGTCATCCACCAGCCGGCGGCGGCACTGCTTTTCACAGGGGTGCTCACACACATAGGCGCAGGCATAGGGGAAGGGATTGTCCTTGCGGATAAGGTC
The DNA here is from genome assembly GCA_944388105.1 of uncultured Gemmiger sp. Classification (GTDB taxonomy): domain Bacteria; phylum Bacillota; class Clostridia; order Oscillospirales; family Ruminococcaceae; genus Gemmiger. The sequence goes on from CALXHN010000162.1 coordinate 1,227, forward strand.
CACCGCGTCCTGGAAGCGTCCTTCCCGCACCAGGGCGATATACCCGGGGATGTCCACATGAGCCGGACAGACGGTCACGCAGGGCACCGGCTGCTTGAGGGAACAGATACAGCGCCCTTCCCTGGCGTGGAGCTCGTAGTCCTCCCGGAAGCCCCGTACCCCTTCCAGCACCATGGCGGCGGCTTCATAGCCGATGGCGCAGTCGGCGGAATCTGCAATGGCGGCCGCCGTGGATTCGATCAGGTCGATGGTGCCTTCGGGGGCGGTCTGGTCCAGCACACTCTCGATGAGGGTTTCCAGCTGGGACAGGCCGATGCGGCAGGGCACACATTTGCCGCAGGTCTGGGCATGGCACAGACGCAGGAAGTTCAGGGCCAGGTCCACCGGGCAGAGCCCCGGCGGGTTGGCGGCCACGCGGTGCCCCATATCCCGGCAGAGGTCCTGTACGACCTGCTGGGCCCGGTCCGGGGTCTCGATAGACAATCTTCGCATACAACAAAATCCTCCGTTAAGGCACCGGCGTTCTTGGTTCCCGGTGCCTGGATCAGAAAGGCGGCACAGCCATGGCCGCCGTCACACTGTTTCCAGTATAGGGGATTTTGTGGAAAAGTTCAATAAAATTTTAACATGTTCATAATTATTTTGCATTATGTTCAAAACCGATGTGACGCCAGCCCAGGGCCAACAAAAAGACAAGGCGGCCGCCCCACCGCGCTGTGCGCCGCAGGGTGCCGCCTTTCTTATTATAATAAGAATCTCTTTTGGTTACACTCCGGTTTCTGCCGTGGGCTCGTCCGCCTCTGCCAGCACTTCCTCCCGCCGGGCCTGCACGACCACATGGGCAAATTTGCTCATCAGCGGCACATAGGTGGTCAGGAACACCACCAGCGCCCCGAAGGCAAACTGCCGGCGCCGGCTGCGGGGTACCGCCAGCCCGATCAGCACCCCCATGGCACACAGGCAGAACTTGAGCAGGGCCATATCCTTCCAGCTGCTCTGTTTGAGATACCGGTCCGCATAGGTAAACAGTTTCATGGCATTGACCTCCCTGGGCGTCACACTGCGCCTGTCTCCCCTGCCCCGCTGGGGGCGAAGGGGTCTTCCGCCCTCAGTGTAGCACAGGCAAAGGCACTTCGCAATGCCATGTGCCGGGAAAAACAAAAAGCGAGGTTTGGCTGCCTTCCGGAGGATAACAACAAAAAAGGTTTCCCATTTCTGGGAAACCTTGGTGCGCCGGAAGGGCCCCCTCTGCCCGCGCCCTTTCCCACAGTCCGCAGGACTGTGGGAACCGGCCGGGACGCAGAACGGCCGGACGAGCTGTTCGAGTCCCTTCCGGGACAAACCGGCTGCCTTCCGCAGGATAACAACAAAAAAAGGTTTCCCATTTCTGGGAAACCTTGGTGCGCCGGAAGGGACTCGAACCCCCGACCTTCTGATTCGTAGTCAGACAGGTCATTTG
>CALXHN010000163.1 GCA_944388105.1 uncultured Gemmiger sp.
AGACACACTCTGTGCCGGACTGCGGTAGCCCCGCGGCCGGCACGCTCTTTTTTTGTGCCCTGCGGCAGAAAGGGACCCTACCATGCAGACCACACAACTTTCCCAGAGCGCCCAGTTTGACAAGATGACCAAAACGCCTATACCGAAACTGGTCATTCAGCTGGGTATCCCCACCACCATCAGCATGCTGGTCACCAACATCTATAATATGGCCGATACCTGGTTCGTGGGCCGGGTGGGCATCAGTGCCTCCGGCGCGGTGGGCATCGTCTTCGGGCTCATGGCCATCATCCAGGCTTTCGGGTTCATGTTCGGCCACGGGGCCGGGTCCATCATCAGCCGCCGCCTGGGCGCCAAGGATGTGGCCAGCGCCTCCCGGTTCGCCACCACCAGCTTTTTCTGCTCCTTCGCGGCGGGGCTGTGCATCACGGCGGGCGGGCTGCTCTTCATGGATCCCCTGCTGCGGCTGCTGGGCTCCACCGACACCATCCTGCCCTACGCCCGCCAGTACGCCCTCTTCATCCTGCTGGCAGCCCCCTTCATGGCCTCCAGCTGCGTGCTCAACAACATCCTGCGGTATGAGGGTCAGGCGGCCTTCGCCATGGTGGGACTGACCTCCGGCGGCATCCTGAACATCTTCGGGGACTGGATCCTCATGGAAGGGTTCCATCTGGGGGTGCTGGGCGCGGGCATCTCCACCGGAGTGAGCCAGCTCATCAGTTTCGGACTGCTCTTCTACATGTTCCTGGCCGGACACACCCAGAGCAAGATCGCCCCCCGCAACATGACCCGGGATGTGCGGGAAGTGCTGCTCATCTGCCGCACCGGCCTGCCCAGCCTGCTGCGCCAGGGCCTGGGCAGCGTGTCCACCATGATGCTCAACGGGCAGGCCCGCCTGTACGGCGACGCCGCCGTGGCCGCCATGAGCATCGTCAACCGCATCGCCCAGTTCATCTTCTCCTTCGGGCTGGGCATCGGCCAGGGCTTCCAGCCGGTGAGCGCCTTCAACTACGGCGCCAAGCGGTACAACCGGGTCAAGCAGGCCTTCCTGTTCACCTTTGCGGTGTCGGAACTGCTCATGGGTTCCATCGCGGCGGTTGGATTCTTCTTCTGCCCCGAACTCATCGCCCTGTTCCAGCCCGCTCCCGACGTGGTGGCCATCGGCTCCACCGCCCTGGCCATGCAGCTGGGCGGCCTCTTCTTCCAGCCCCTGACCGTCTGTTCCAACATGCTGTTCCAGAGCATCGGCCAGAACCGCACCGCTTCCCTGCTGGCCAGCCTGCGCAGCGGTCTTTTGTTCATTCCCTCCCTGCTGATCCTGAGCACCCTCTTCGGCATGACCGGCGTGGCCATGGGTCAGCCGGTGGCGGATGCCCTGGCCTTCTTCATCTCCCTGCCCTTTGTGGTGCGGTTCTTCCTGGTGCTGCGGGAGATGCCTTCCGATGAGGCCGCGTAAGCCTCCTGTCCCTTGTGCAAATATACAGAAAAGAATCCGATCATTTATGCAAAACAACAATCAGAAACGGGCGGCCCGGTTCGGGCTGTATCTGCTGGGCATGCTGCTGGCCCTGGGCACGGTGCTTTCCATGATTGGGGTGGGCCGGTCCATCGCGGCCTTCAACGCCCTGTGCAAACGCCCCCTGCTCCGGGCCGCCGGTCTGGAACCGGTCCGGGCCTGATCTGCTCTTCTGTCACCCGCGAAGGCTTCGGCTTTCGCGGGTGTTTTTTTGCGTTCCTGCGGCGGATGTGCTATGATAATAGATATTCTTCTGTCTGCGGAAAGGAGTGGTTCCCCGTGCTGATCGACACCCACGCCCATCTGTCCCATCACCAGTTCGACGCCCAGTTTCCCTATCTGGCCCGGGAGGGCGACGCCTTTGTGCTGCGCACCGGGACCCGGGCCCAGGTGATCCAGGAGCTGCGGGCGGCGGGCGTGGGGGCCTGTGTGGAACCGGCCATCGGGTTTTCCTCCAACCGTAGGCTGCTGGCCCTGGCGGCGGAATATCCCGGGTTTGTGTATCCGGCGGTGGGGGTGCATCCCACCCGGACCTACCTGGCCCACACGGTGGATGACCGGGGCCGGAAGGTGGTGGAGCGGCTGCACTGGGCCCAGCGCCGGGAGCTGGAAGCCCTGGCGGAGGACCCGGCGGTGGTGGCCATCGGGGAGACCGGCCTGGACTATCATCTGGCCCGGAAAGAGCAGCACCGCCTGCGGCAGAAAGCCTGGTTTGTGTGGCAGCTGCACCTGGCCCACCAGAAAAACCTGCCGGTGATCCTGCATGTGCGCAAGGCGGACAAGGATGTGCTGGCCATTCTGCGGCGGCACCGCCGCTGGCTGCACGGCGGGGTGTGCCACTGTTTCGGCGGGGGGCCGGAACTGGCGGCGGCCTACACCGGCCTGGGGCTGAAACTGGGCATCGGCGGGGCGCTGCTGGAACAGTCGGGCCGTCTGCCCGCCCTGGAGGAGGCGGTGGCCCGCACCCCGCTGGAATCCATCCTGCTGGAGACCGACGCCCCCTACGTCAAGCCCAGCTGCCCGGACCTGCCCCGCAAACGGCTGCGCAAGGCGCGCAACACCGGGCTGATCCTGCCGGCCGTGGCCCGCCGCGTGGCGGAACTGAAAGGCCTGACCCCCGAGGAAGTGGCCCGCGCCACCACCC
>CALXHN010000164.1 GCA_944388105.1 uncultured Gemmiger sp.
GCGGCGGTGCGCAGCATCTGGTATTCCTTGTCGGACAGGGTCTGGCTGGGGGCCACGACGATGGAGTCGCCGGTGTGCACGCCCACGGGGTCCAGGTTCTCCATGTTGCAGACGGTGATCACGTTGCCCTTGGAGTCACGCATGACCTCGTATTCGATTTCCTTCCAGCCGGCGATGCACTTTTCCACCAGGATCTGGGTGATGGGAGACAGGCGCAGGCCGTTGGTGGCGATCTCCCGCAGCTTTTCCTCGTCCTCGCAGATGCCGCCGCCGGTGCCGCCCATGGTGAAGGCGGGACGAACGATGACCGGGTAGCCGATGGTGGCGGCGTATTCCACCGCATCCTCCAGCTCTTCCACCACCTTGGAGGGCACGATGGGCTGGTGCAGCTTCTCCATGGTATCCTTGAAGAGCTGACGGTCCTCGGCGCGGTCGATGGTGTCCGGACGGCAGGCCAGCAGCCGCACGCCGGAACGGTCCAGGAAGCCGTTGCGGGCCAGTTCCATGGACAGGTTCAGGCCCATCTGGCCGCCCAGGTTGGGCAGGATGGCGTCCGGCTTTTCCTTTTCAATGATGCGCTCCACCACCTCGGCGGTGAGGGGCTCGATATACACATGGTCGGCAATGTCGGGATCGGTCATGATGGTGGCCGGGTTGGAGTTGACCAGTACCGTCTCGATGCCCTCGCTCTTCAGAGCGCGGCAGGCCTGGGTGCCGGAATAGTCGAACTCGGCGGCCTGACCGATGATGATGGGGCCGGAGCCGATGACCATTACCTTCTTGATTTTCGGGTCTTTCGGCATTCTTACAGCCCTCCTTTAACACGATTGATGCGGCGGATGTTCTGGATGAACCGGTCAAACAGGAACTCGGTGTCCCGGGGGCCGCCGCTGGCCTCGGGGTGGAACTGCACGGTAAAGCAGTTCCACTGCATATACTCCACGCCCTCGCAGGTCTTGTCGTTGGCGTTCACATGGCTCACCCGGCCCACACCGGCGGGCAGGGTGCCGCCCAGCACGGCATAGCCGTGGTTCTGGCTGGTGATGAAGGTGCGGCCGGTGGCAAAGTCGGTGACCGGCTGGTTGGCGCCGCGGTGACCGTACTTCATCTTGCTGGTCTTGGCACCGGCGGCCAGAGCGGTGAGCTGATGGCCCAGGCAGATGCCGAAAGCCGGGATGCCGGTGTCCAGCATCTTGCGGATGTTCGAGATGATCTGGGTGTTTTCCGCCGGGTCGCCGGGGCCGTTGGACAGCATGAGGCCGTCCGGCTTGAGGGCCGCCAGCTCCTCGGGGGTGGTGGTACCGGGCAGAACGGTGACGCGGCAGCCACGCTTCTGCAGGCAGCGCACGATGTTGTTCTTGCAGCCCAGGTCCAGCAGGGCCACATGCAGCACCGGACCGCCGTCCTTGGGTTCGGCGGTGGGCTCAAAGGTCTTGGGCGCGGCACAGGTGGTGGATTTCACCGCCTCGGTCACCGCATAGCCCTGGATGGCGGGCATGAGTTCCGCCATCTTGTCCGGCTCGGCGATGGGGTCGAACTCGGTGGTGATGGCGCCGTTCATGACGCCGCTCTCCCGCAGGGTGCGGGTCAGGCTGCGGGTGTCGATGCCCTCGATGCCGATGATGTTATGCTTTTTCAGGAAAGTGTCCAGGGTCATCTCGCAGCGGAAGTTGCTGGGGGTCGTGCAGGCTTCGCGCACGATGTACCCCCGCGCCCAGATGCGGGAACTTTCCATATCTTCGCTGTTCATGCCGTAGTTGCCGATCAGCGGGTAGGTCTGGGTGATGATCTGGCCGTAGTAGCTGGGGTCGGTCAGGGTCTCCTGAAAGCCGACCATGCCGGTGGCGAACACGACCTCGCCCACGGTGGTGCCTTCGGCACCGATGCTGCTGCCGGTGAGCACCGTCCCGTTTGCCAAAATCAGATATGCCTGCATAGTTTGCCTCGCTTCAAAAAATTACAGCTTCTGCTTCGCCTTTTCCTGCATCTTGCGGCTGCCCAGATGGACCAGGGGCAGCTTGCCTTCCTTGCAGATGGGGCATTCGTCGGGGGCGTAGTTGGGCAGCTCCAGCTTCAGGGCGCTGGCCAGGATGGGAATGGGAGAGGGGGCGGAGGCGGTGGTGCGGTCCACCACGCAGACAATGCCCAGGCAGATGCCGCCGGCTTCCTCGATCACGCGCTTGGTTTCCAGGCTGGACACACCGGTGGTGACCACGTCCTCGGCGATGATGCAGCGGGTACCGGGCTTGATCTGGAAGCGCTTGAGGGTCATGACGTTGTCCACCCGCTCGGTGAAGATGGCGGGCTTGCCGCACTGGCGGCCCAGCTCATAGGCATAGACGATGCCGCCCATGGCGGGACCCACAAACAGGTCCACGTCCATCTCCTTCAGCTTCTCGGCCACCGGCGCCATGACCTCGGCGCACTTGTCCGGGTACTGCTGCAGATAGGCCATCTGGCAGTAGGCCCCGGAGTGGCGGCCGCTGGAAAGAAGGAAGTGACCTTCCAGAAAAGCGCCGCATTCCTTCAGAATTTCTTTTGCATCTCTTGCCATCGTAAAACCCTCCATACTATGTTTCCGTATACCGGTTATCCTGTGCGGACACGGCCTAGGGGCACACTTGTCCGCTCTTTTCCACTCTTTGCCTTATGATAGCATT
>CALXHN010000165.1 GCA_944388105.1 uncultured Gemmiger sp.
TGTGCCGCCCCCTGTAACGCAGCTTACGGTCTGACATGCAAAAACCCCGCCATCCTTTGTTTCGGACGGCGGGGTTTATTTGGCATTCAGGTCAGATGAATCAGTTTTCCTTCATCTTGGCGAAGCACTCGCTGCAGTAGACCGGACGGTCTTCGCGGGGCTGGAAGGGAACCTTGCAGGCCTTGCCGCAGCTGGCGCAGACAGCGTCAAACATCTGGCGCTCACCGCGGACAGCGTTCTTGCGGGCGTCGCGGCAGGGCTTGCAGCGCTGGGGCTGGTTCTCGAAACCGCGGCTGGCGTAGAATTCCTGCTCGCCGGCGGTCCAGACGAACTCTTTGCCGCAATCCTTGCATACCAAAGTCTTGTCTTCGAACATAATGGGTATCTCCTCTTAAAAATATTTGCCCGCGGAAGATTTCAACCAACGCCTGCTTGGTAAGGACCAAAGGAAGAACTGATTGCTAAGCTACTTGGGGCAGGTTACTATATGACCAAGGCGGCGGGAACCGTCCAAGTCCAAAAGGTGGTCAGCGCGCGGCGCGCAGTTTGCGGCGGGCACGGGCCAGAGCGTTTTCCACCGCACGGGGCGGGCGGTCCAGCACTTTGGCGGTCTCGGCGGGAGAAAGCCCGTCCAGACTGGCCAGCAGCGCGGCGCGCTCCAGCGGGGAAAGCAGGGTGTCGATCTGCGCCAGCACATCGGTGCGGTTCTCACTGGCAATGGCCAGTTCCTCCGGACCGGGCGCAGCTTCGTCCTCCGGCAGCGGCACGCTGTCGTTCAGCGGCGCGTGCTTTTTGCGGGTGGCGGCGCGGTGGGCGTCGCGCTGGGCATTGACAATGCAGTTGGCCGCATAGGACGCAAACGGCACCCCGCGTGAAGGATCATACCCTCGTACCGCACCGAACAGACCGATGAGCCCTTCCTGCACGGCATCGTCAAATTCCAGGCCGGGAGCCTGGGCGGACCAGGCGCCTTTGCGGATGACAGGCATCATGCGGGCGATCAGCGCCGCCAGAGCGGCTTCGTCCCCGTTGGCGGCGCGCTGCAACATTTCCTCACTGATCGGCTGCATAGACGGCTCCTTTGGGACGGTGCGGTTACGGTAGTTCCCATTGTAGCGGCTGTGCCCGCGTTTGTCAATCATTTTCTGCCGGATAATGCCGCAGGCAAGGGCTTTTTCGGCTCAGTTATTCCGCCCGGTGAAGTAGTTCAGCAGCTCCACAGCCAGGATGATGACCACCGTCACCACAAAAACGCCGCCCCAGCCCATGCCGGCCTTGGGCAGGACTTCCAGCAGATTTTGAATATTCAGCATGGCGTACACTCCTTATTATATAAAGAATCAGGCGAACAGGGTCAGGATCATGCCGCCGGCAATGACCGAGGCGATCTGGCCGGAAACATTGACGCCCACCGCATGCATGAGCAGGAAGTTCTGGTTGTCCTCCTGCAGGCCCATCTTGTTGATGACACGGGCCGACATGGGGAAGGCGGAGATGCCCGCCGCGCCGATCATGGGGTTGATCTTGGTCTTGGCAAAGAGGTTGTAGATCTTGGCCACCACAACGCCGCCCACTGTGTCAAAGACGAAGGCCACCAGGCCCAGGCCCAGGATCATGAGGGTCTGCACGGTAAGGAAGCTGGCCGCCTGCATCTTGGTGGAGACGGTCAGGCCCAACAGCAGGGTGATGAGGTTGGCCAGGTCCTTCTGGGCGGTCTCGGACAGGCCTTCCAGAACGCCGCATTCCCGCACCAGGTTGCCGAACATCAGAAAGCCGATGAGGGCCACGCTGCGGGGCGCCACCAGACCGGCAATGATGGTGATGATGATGGGGAACAGGATCTTGGTGGTCTTGCTCACCGGGCGGTCGGCATACCCCATACGGATGCGCCGCTCCGCCTTGGTGGTGACGGCACGGATGACGGTGGGCTGGATGATGGGCACCAGGGCCATGTAGGAGTAGGCCACCACCACGATGGCGCCCAGATAGTTGGACTGGAAGAAGTTGGCCACAAAGATGGAGGTGGGGCCGTCGGCAGCGCCGATGATGGCGATGGAGGCGGCGTCCTTGATGTCAAAGCCCAGCAGGGTGGCCACACACAGGGTGAAGAAGATGCCGAACTGCGCCGCCGCACCGAAGATCATCAGCTTGGGGTTGGAGAGCAGCGGGGTAAAGTCGATCATGGCGCCGATGCCCACAAAGAGCAAAAGCGGGAACAGCTCGTTGGCGATGCCGGAGTCGAACAGCACGTCGATGGGGCCCAGCTCGGTGACGCCGTCGATGATCTGGGTGACCGCGCCGGACTGGGGCAGGTTGACCAGGATGGCGCCGAAGCCCATGGGCAGCAGCAGCGAGGGTTCCATCTGTTTTTTGATTGCCAGCCAGATCAGCAGCGCACCGATGATCCACATGACCACCTGCTGCCACTGCAGGTTCAATACATTGCCGAAAAGTGCCTCCATAGCGAGACGAACCTCCTTTTTGACATTGATTCACTTTATGTCCATTATGGCCGACGCCATTGGCTGTGTCAAGGGCAT
>CALXHN010000166.1 GCA_944388105.1 uncultured Gemmiger sp.
CTTTCGAGTGCGACCTCTTCGACCTCTTGAGTAATGCTCCGTATAACGCTGCGGGTGGGCCGCAGCGTACAAATTATTATACCAAACCGGTTTCCCGGCGTCAAGGGCCGCCCGGCGCTGGGGCGCTCTTTTTCGGGGCGTCGGGGCTTCAAAACAGGTGCTGTTTCTGCATGGGACCGGGGGCGAAGGGGGTCTCCTCATGGTGGCGGCGGATGAACACTTCCCGGGTCTTGCGGCCCACGCCCCGGCCGTGGGGTTTGGGGGCCGCCGCAAAGGTGCAGCTGATGTTGTAATACCCCCGCATATGGGCCACCAGGTATTGGGCCACGGCGGGCAGGCAGTCGGTGTCCTCGATGTTCTCGTAGTTGTAATCGCTGTACAGGAAGGCGGTCTTTTCCTCCCCGCAGACCAGGGTGATGCCCTCGGCGTCCAGGCGCACTTCGTCCACCACGCTCTGGCGCATGCCGGCCATGCCGCACTCGCTGGCCAGCCGGGACGCCCGGGCCCGCTGGTCCATGGGCACCGACTGGGGGTCCAGGGCCTCGCTGCCCCGCTGGCCGATCTCCAAAAGAATATCCCGCATCATGCGGCTTTCCACCAGCGGCCGGATCTTCTCCTTGGCCCGCGCTTCCCCTGTTTTTGCCTGGATCTTGCGGATGATCCCCATTGCAGACATTCCTCCTGATTGCACATTCCCAAAACGGCGGGGGTCGGTCCTTGCGGCCTCTGTCCCCAGGATAAGTATACCACAACAAAACGGGGCATGCCACAAGAAAATTGCGGCATGCCCCCGGAAGGACTGTTCAGTTTTTGCGGAAATTCAGGCGGTCTCCAGCACCTTGCGCAGGATGGCCAGGGCCTGTTTCACGTCCTGTTCGGTGAGGATCAGCGGCGGCAGCAGCCGGATGCGGTCCTTGGCGGTGAGCACCAGCAGGCCCTGCTTCTCGCAGGCGGCGCGGATGTCGGCGGCTTTGAGGCCGTCGGACAGCTGGATGCCGATCATCAGGCCCAGACCGCTGACCCCCTCCACATGGGGCAGGGTGCGCAGCCCGGTCCACAGGGCGGCGGCGCAGTCGTTGACGTTCTGCATGAATTCCTCGTCCATGGTGTCCAGCACGGCACAGGCGCCGGCACACACCACCGGATTGCCCCCGAAGGTGGAGCCGTGGCTGCCGGGGCCCATGTGGGCAGCCACCTTCTCGGTGGTGACCACCGCGCCGATGGGCAGCCCGCCCCCCAGGCCCTTGGCCAGGGTGACGATGTCCGGGTGGAGGTGGTAGTTCTCGCAGGCCAGGAACTTGCCGGTGCGGCCCACGCCGGTCTGCACCTCGTCCACAATGAGCAGGATGTCCTTGGCGGCGCACAGGTCGGCCACCGCATAGACGTAGTCCGGGTCCAGGGCCACCACGCCGCCCTCGCCCTGCACCAGCTCCATCATAACAGCGCATGTGTGTTCATCGGCAGCGGCTTCCAGGGCGGCAAAGTCCCCGGCGGGGACGTAGGCGAACTCCCCGGGGAAGGGCCCGAAGTCATGGTGGAACACATCCTGGCCGGTGGCGGTGAGGGTGGCCAGGGTACGGCCATGGAAGGAGTTCACCAGGGTGATGACCTTGCTGCGGCCCTCGCCGTAGGTATCCACGCTGTACTTGCGGGCGCACTTGATGGCGCCCTCGTTGGCCTCGGCGCCGGAGTTGCCGAAGAACACCCGGTCCAGGCCGGTGCGGTGGCAGATGCGCCGTGCCAGACGGCCGCAGGGGGCGGTGTAGTACAGGTTGGAGGTGTGCTGCACCTTGGCGGCCTGCTCGGTGACGGCCTGGAGCCAGGCGGGATGGGCGTAGCCCAGGGCGTTGACCCCGATGCCGGAGGTGAAGTCCAGGTAGCGCTTGCCGTCGGCGTCGATGGCGGTCATGCCCTCCCCCCGCTCAATGACGAGGGGGCTGCGGCCGTAGGTGTGCATGATGTATTTGTTGTCCCGGTCGATGACCTTCTGGGTATTCATGAACGAAACCTCCTTGGGAGTTCAGCGGTTGTGGCCGCGATAGAACAAGGTACCGGACCCGCGGTCGGAGAACATTTCCAGCAGGATGGAGTGGGGCACCCGGCCGTCGATGATGACCGCCTCGTTGACCCCCCGGCGGATGGCGTCGGCCATGCCGTCGATCTTGGGCAGCATGCCCCCGGCAATGATGCCCTCGGCCTTGTAGCCCTCGATCTCGGAAATCTCCACCTCCGGGATGAGGGTGGAATCGTCGTTTTTGTCCCGCAGCAGGCCGGTGATGTCGGTCATGGAGACCAGCTTTTCCGCCCCCAGGGCCACGGCGATGGCCGCGGCGGCGGTGTCGGCGTTGACGTTGTACAGCACCCCGTTTTCCGGGTCCATGCCCACGGTGGCCACCACCGGGATGAACTGGTCGTCCAGCAGGTGGTTGATCAGAGTGGTGCTGATGCCGGTGATCTCGCCCACAAAGCCCAGGTCGGCCTTGGTGTAGCGGCGGCAGCTGATGGTGTTGCCGTCCATGCCGCACAGCCCCAC
>CALXHN010000167.1 GCA_944388105.1 uncultured Gemmiger sp.
CATTCGTGGCCCCTTGAGGGGCGTTGTCCGTATTATGCCCTTCTAGGGCTTACACAAGCCCCCGGCTTAGCCGGGGGGCCTGACTGCTTTTTGAATTTTGTGGTTTTAGGTAACAACCGGGTCTTGTAGTGACCTGCAAGTGAGCAAAATGGGAAAGACACTAAAACTAAAGATTTATAGGGACCTTAAAGAAGTGTTATTGCAGCAAGATGGGGCTTGAGGAGACACAAATGCGAGCACATGAAGACCTGTCAGGTGGGCTGCCGTTATAACAAATGGAACAGTGGTCACATACAAACCCAGAAGCGGAGCATCAAAGCCTGGGAATAGATCAAAAACACCTCAACGGGACCGACCGGACCTGGAAAGGAGCCGGACCGTGGTGACTTGGAGAGCAAAGCTCCAAACTGATTGGGATAAAGAATATCGGTGGCTCAAATCTATGAGCAGAATCTGAAGGGGATACATCTTGGGTGAAGCGATGCCTGCTACTTGCCAAAATGAAATTGCATTTTAGAAAAAAGATGATAAACTAAATTTGGCATATTTCAAGAAGAGCAATAAATGTGCAGAGAATGCTGTGCCCATTGCCTAAATTGGAATGATCCTATTTGATATCGGGAATTATCAAGGAAGCCTTACAATGAACAGAGGTTATAACGCTATTTGCGCTGCCGGATATTCTTCGCCGCTCTGGTGTGTTTCTAGTCTATATCTGTTCAGAATATAATAACGAAAATTGGGGTTTGGATAAAATGGATTTACCTAATGATTTGAAATATTCGATTGAACAGTTGGCCGTTGGCGTTCCACACGGAAAATTGCTTGAGACATCTGCGGATATCTCGAGCAAATACAAGAATGAAAGCGGACAAGGAAAGCGGCTTGTAAAAGAGAAGGCCGAAACTATCGTGTACGCAATTGTACGAATGCCAGCCACTTATGGTGCGGTCTCTTCCGCAATAAACTACCTGTTAGAAATGGTGGACTCTGCGAACATCAAGACCGTGCTCGATGTTGGATCCGGTACGGGAACGGCAGTATGGGCCGCGTATGAATGCATCCCAGGTATTGAGACGGTTACTTGCCTTGAGAGAGAGCCGGAGATGATTGAAATTGCCAAAACTTTAATGCAAAGCATGCCACTTAAGGACAAGGTCACTTGGCTGCAAGGGGATATGAGCACGTTTGATTTCAGCGGTCAGTATGATTTGGTGATTGCCTCGTATTCTTTAAATGAGCTGGCGGAAGCCGACCGTATGAAACTAATTGAGAAATTATGGTCGTGTACCAATCAGTATCTGCTGATAGTTGAGCCGGGGACACCTACCGCATTTGAGCATATGAAAATTATTCGGGAATGCTTGATAAGGCAAGGAGCCAGTGTGGTGGCCCCTTGTCCCCATAACGCGGAATGCCCATTGCCCGCTGGAGACTGGTGCCATTTTACGAGTCGCGTATCGCGCACCAAATTACATAAACTTCTCAAAGGCGGCGAAGCACCTTTTGAAGATGAAAAATACTCTTACCTGGTTTTTTCGAGGGCGCAGAGCGGAAAGAAAAAATCACGTATCTTAAGGCATCCGGTAATTGAATCTGGCAGAATTACACTACAACTATGCACGCAATCATCTTCTATTGAGACGCGGGCCATTACCAAAAAAGATAAGGTACTTTTTAAGACTGCGCGCAAATCAAAGTGCGGAGATACTTTTTTATGAGTTTTTAGTAATTCAAACTTCCGGTGATGAGCAATCTTGCAGCAGAGCTCAATAAACTGCACCGGACAGAAGTCAGAAAAGGGAGCTTTAGAAAACAACGAAGAACACGTGGTAATATAGATACAAATAAGCCGGGAAATCTGCGAAACTGGTCACAGATTTCCCGGCTGTTTTAGTGGTGCAAAAAATATCACACACGAATATCAGATTTTTTCAGGCGACGATAATAGCCATCCACATAGAACAGATACACGGCAGCTCCGACAATATAAGCAATGGCTGTCAAGGCAAAACCGACAGGCAAACCCAAGGTCTCCTGCAGAAAGCCCATCAACAGAGAGCCAATACCGATTCCGATGTCATAGGAAAGCATGTATGTAGCATTGGCCACACCACGTTTGGGGGCGTCGGTGGTGCCGGTCACAAACGATTGAAACAGCGGCTGCAGGATTCCATATCCAAGGCCAAACAGAAAGCCGGAAACCAGCAGATGAATGCCGGTGCTCATAAACAGGTAGCTCAGCATGGTCAGGATCAAAACAATCAGACTCAGGCAAACCAGAATCTTGTGGCGGCCGGCATCGATCATTTTCTGAGTGGACAATTTGGAAACCAACATACCCAGCACCAGAAAGATGTAAAAATAGGGAAGATAGGCGGAAAGTCCCTTTTCCTGAGCAAAGATGGAAGAATAGGCAATGACAGCTCCGTAAGGAATCATCAGAAACATCATGTTGAACATGAAAGGCAGTGCGGGCGTGTAAATGGAATCGCGGATAGAAAACTTTTTGCGGGCGACTTTCGGATACCGAATACGGCAGCAGGAAACACAGATGAGTGCGGCCACCGAGATGCCGAAGATGGTCAGAAAAGAGGCCTTGCTGCTCATGTGGCTCTGTATCTGCAATCCCACATAGGGGCCAACAGCCATGCCGATGGATACAGTGAAGGCAAAGCGGCTGATACCTTCGGTGATTTTCTGAACGGGCAGAACATCTCCAGCCAATGTCATGGTAGCCGAACCACAGACCGAGTATACAGCGCCCATATACAGCCGAATGATGATCAGAACCCCGAAGATCGGAAAGGCGATGAAAGCCGGGAAAGAAAGGCAAAACAAAGCAAGGAACAGCAGATAAACCCGATAACGGTTGAAGTTGTCCAGCAGATACCCGGCTACAGGGCGGAACAAAATGGTGGCTACAGACATAGCGGTGAGAACAATCACGATTTTGGACCCGGTGATACCGATCTCCTGACAGTAGATGGGAATGACGGGGATCGATGCGTAGAAAGCGGCTAAAACAAGCAGATTGGTGATAAACAGAAGGATAAATCTTCTGTTCCAGATTTTTTCATTTTTCTCCATGCATACATACTCCTTTTCTTTTATAAAAGTCAGTAACAAAAAATAAGGTGGCAATTGCCACCTTTTTAGTGTAACACGGAACCCGTGGCGCGTCAATATATGGTTGCAATTGCCACTAAAATAAAGTATAATACGAAACAATGGGGGTGATCGGAAATGTCCTTTGCAGCGGACAGTCCGTTCAAATCAATTTCTATCTTATATCGAAAATCGCATATATGGCTCAACGAGGGCTGTATTCCCTGTGACCTTACGGCAGCGCAGGCGATTGTGATCATGATTGTATGCGACTTCAGCACGTTGACCCAGGATGAAATCACCAAACGGCTTTCCCTGGATAAAAGTGTTATTGCCAAGACCGTGACAAAACTGGAGGAGAGAGGCTTCCTTCAGCGTACCACCAATCCAAAAGATAAAAGGACCTATGATATACATCCAACAGAAAAGGCTTGGCAGGTTTACCCGCATATACGAGAGCAAGTGGAAGCCTGTTTCTGTCGAATGACGCAAACCATGTCGGAAGAAGACCGTCAAAACTTCCGTCGGCTTTTGGATACAGCGGCACGAGCTGCTTTAAATCAGGAAGAGTGA
>CALXHN010000168.1 GCA_944388105.1 uncultured Gemmiger sp.
CCAGGACCTGAGTAGGCCGTCGTAAGGTGGCCGCATTCCCCGGGTCCAGGGCCGCAGCCCTGGTCGGCGTCCACCGCCTCGAAACGGTGGCGGTTTTTCCGTCGCTTTTTGGCGGCAAAAAGCGACAACTTCCCGGCAAGCACCCGCTTGCCAAAAAGGAACAACTCTCCCGCAACCCGCGGCCTTCCAACCCCCACCCCCACCCCACTCCTCTTCTTTCCACAATTCCCTCGAAAAATGTGGAAACCTGTCCCCTGCCCCGGGTTTTCAACAGATAGTTGTCTACTTTATTTATATATACCAGATATACGAATTGTATTGCCCTTTTATTTGTGGTATAATAATACCGTATATTTCTGCGCCTTGGCGGCCCGGCAGGCCCCGGCGTAAGACCGAACACGAAGTGGGGAAAAACATGGATTCTTTTAACGACGTTCTGGACGCGGCCAAAGCCTACTGCCGCGAACATACCGCCGACGCGACCTACCAGTGCTACATCAGCGGGCTGGAACCGGTCAGCTTTGAAAATTCCAACTGCGTGACGCTCATGGTGCGCAACGACTTCATCCGCAAGATCGTTTCGGACCGGTATACCGCGCTGCTCAAGGACGCCTTCAAAGCCGTGCTGGGTTTCGACATCGAACTGCAGCTGGTCATTCCGCCGTCGCAGCAGGAAGAAGGGGAAAAAGCCCCCGAACATATCACCGAGGACAACCTTCCTTCCGGTCGGTACGACTTCACCTTTGAGAACTTCATCCGCGGTCCGTCCAACCAGTTCGCCTTCGCGGCGGCCCAGGCGGTGGCGGCCAATCCTTCCGGGGCGTACAACCCCCTGTTCATCTACGGGCCTTCCGGTCTGGGCAAGACCCACCTGCTCAACGCCATCCAGATCGAGATCAAGAAGAACCACCCGGATTTCAACATCGTTTACGTGGACTGTGAAAAGTTCACCAACGAGATCATCACCGCCGTGCGCAACAACACCACCGAGCTCTTCCGGCAGACCTACCGGGAAGCGGACGTGCTGCTCATCGACGATATCCAGTTCATCGCCGGCAAGGAAGCCACCCAGGAAGAATTTTTCCACACCTTCAACACCCTGCACAACGCCGGCAAGCAGATCGTGCTGGCCTGCGACCGTCCCGCCAAGGAGATCAAGAGCCTGGAGGAACGTCTGCGCACCCGGTTTGAATGGGGCCTGACCGCCGACATCCAGCCCCCGGATTTTGAGACCCGGGTGGCCATCGTCAAGCGCAAGGCCGAACTGCTCAACCTGGATCTGCCCGACGACGTGGCCGAATACATCGCCAACCATCTGAAACAGAACATCCGTCAGCTGGAAGGCGCGGTGAAAAAACTCAACGCCTACTATATGCTGGAAGGCATCGCCCCCTGCATCGGCGTGACCACCACCGCCATCAAGGATACCCTCAACGACCAGCAGCCCATCCCGGTGACCATTGAAAAGATCATCAACGAGGTGGCCCGCACCTACAACGTCATGCCCGCCGACATCCGGGGCAAAAAGCGCAACGCCAACGTGAGCGCCGCCCGTCAGATGACCATGTACATCATCCGGGAGATCACCGGCATGAGCATGGAAGCCATCGGCTCGGAATTTCAGCGCGATCATTCCACAGTGGTTTACTCCATCAACACCATGGAGAAAAACATCGCCAAGGACCGCCACCTGAAAGAGACAGTTGACGATATTATGAAGAATATCCGCACCTGAGAGGGGTGAAAATCGGGTTTTCATGGACCGTTGTTGAAAAACCGCGGCAGTTTTCCCCATTTTCCACCGTTTTTTCAACAATTAACATTCGTTTTCCACATTGCAAGTTAAAAACCCGAGTTCTCCACAAGGGCAAATTTTTCTTCCACAGCCTTTTCCGGAAAATTCACCGCCCGCAAATCCGCTGGTTATGCGGGTTCCCCGAGTTTTCCACCGATTCCACGGCCCCTACTACTACTACTTTCAAAGTATCCAGTATTCGCACCGGGAAACAACATTTTCCCCCAACTTTTTTCCCCCCCCGCACAAAACCCCTGCCAAAGCAAACAAGACCGCCAATTGAAAATTCCGGCTCCGGGCAAGGTCCTGCTGCCCGGAAAATCCCCGCCAAAAACCCTATCCCCAAAATACGAGGTGACAATACTTGAAGATCGAATGCGAAAAGTCGCTGCTGGCCGCCGCCATCGACGGCGTCTCCCGCGCCATCACCAACCGCTCCGCCATTCCGGTGCTGGAAGGCATCCAGATGAAGGCCTCCGGCTTCCAGCTGACCCTGACCGGCTACGACATGGAAATCGGAATCACTACTACTATTGAGTGCAACGTCCTGGTTCCCGGCGAGATCGTGCTGGACGCCAAGCTGCTGGGCTCCATGGTCAGCCGGATGCCCGCAGGAAACGTGATGATCGAGCTGGACGACGAAGGCATGGCCACCATCAGCGGCGGCGTGGCGGAATTCCAGATCCCGGCCATGAACGCCAGCGATTATCCGTCCCTGCCCAACACCGCCGCCGAAAACACCATGACCATCCCCTGCTCCATGATGCGGGAGATGATCGAAAAGACCATTTATGCGGTCGCCCAGGATGACAAAAAGCCCGCCCACACCGGCGAACTCTTCGTCATCGAACCGGGCAGCCTGACCATCGTGGCCCTGGACGGCTACCGGCTGGCCATCCTGCAGCGGGATGTGGAGTGCACCCGGGATATCCGGATCATCATTCCCGCAAAAACCCTGCAGGAACTGCTGAAGATCATGGGCGGACCGGACGATCCGGTGAAGATCGACGCCAACCGCCGGTATGTGGTGTTCACCACCAACGGCTACACCATCATGAGCCGCCTGATCGAGGGCGA
>CALXHN010000169.1 GCA_944388105.1 uncultured Gemmiger sp.
AACAGGTTGGTGGCATTGGACAGAATGTCGATGCCGCCGCTGTAATGGAGCATCTGCATGCTGCTCATGCGCTCCTTGAAGCCATCCCAGCGGGCGTCAAACTCCGCCTGCTTCTGGTCCACTTCCTCCTGCTTGGCAGTGATGGCGTCCTCGGTCTCACCAATCTTGGTCTTGATATCATCCAGCTTGTTGGAGATCTGTTTCACTTCCTGCTTCAGTTCGGTGTTCTTGGCTTCCAGCTGTTCTTTCTGGTCCTGGGCATTTTCCAGGTTTTCCTGGTTGGCCGACTGCTGGTTTTTAATGTCTTCCAATTCCTGCTGGAGCTGATTTTTCTTGTCTTCCAGCTCCTTCTGTTTGTCGTCGGCGTAAGCCGGCGTGGCCGCCTGGAAAACCAGGGCCGTGGCCATCACCAGGGTGAGGGCCACGGTGGCAGCCTGACGGATGTGTTTTTTCACTGCAAGAGAGATCATGTTTTGGAATTCCTCCACCGTAGGGGTCAGACGTTCAGGTGTTTGCGGATGCTGGTGGCGGTACCGATACCGCACATGACGAAGCCAAAGGCCACAAAGCCGATGACGATGTAATACCACACACTTTCCAGCGGGACCAGGGTGCCGCCCAGCAGGTTGGACAGGTTGGACGGGTTTTCCAGGTACCAGCGGTAGAGGGCATAATAGGCGCTGCAGACCACGCCGGAAGAAACAGCCGCGGAGATCAGACCGGAGGTAACGCCCTCCACAAAGAAGGGAAACCGGATAAAGCCGTTGGTGGCACCCACCAGCTTCATGATGCCGATCTCCTTGCGGCGGGCAAAGACGGTCAGGCGGATGGTGTTGTTGATCACCACGATGCTGACCAGGGCCAGCACCGCCACCAGGCCATAGCTGACGTAGTTGACCACCCGCTGGATAGAGACAAAGAGCTTGGACAGTTCCCGGGTGGCGCTGACGCTTTCCACATTCTCAATGACCCGGAGCTGTTCAATGATGGCGTCGATGTTGGAAACATCATCCACCACCACCTTGTACATGGAGTGGAAGGGGTTGTCCTCCGAGAAGGTGTCCATCAGGTTGGTGTAGTTCTGGAGCATGCCGTCAAACTCTGTCAGCACGTCGGTGGGCGATATATAGGTGACCGAAACCACCCCCGGTACCGCCTTGATGGCGTCGCCGGCCGCGGTGATCTGCTCATCGGACAGACCGTCCACCAAGTAGACATAGCTTTCATTCTGTTCGCCGATATAGTCCACCATGGCGTCGATGTTCATGCCGAACAGCAGCGCCGCGCCCACCAGGATCATGCAGACGATCTGCACGCCCATGGAGGCAAAGGTCATCAGGCGGTTGGCCCGCATATTGTGCAGGCCCTGCCCCACCAGATAAGTAAAACTGGAAAAACGCATCATCTAGCCCCCTTACAGATAAGTCGGTTCCATGCCCATTTCCCGCATGCGGGCTTTATACTCTTCGGCCACTTCCGGGTGGGAAGTATCCGAGGCAACCTGCCCGTGGGCCAGGGTGATGACACGGTTGTTGTACTTTTTGGCCAGTTTCTGCACCAGTTCGTGTTCATGGGTGACCACCACCACGGTGATATGTACCTTGTTGATGGCCTCGAACAGCTGCATGATGTCCATGCTCATTTCGGGGTCGATGTTGCCGGTGGGCTCGTCGGCAATGATGAGTTTGGGGCCGTGGGCCAGAGCACGGGCCACCGCCACACGCTGCTGCTCACCGCCGGAAAGCTCGTCGGGCAGACGATCCATCTTGTCTTCCAGACCCACCAGGCTCAGGGCAAAGGGGACCCGGTTCTTGATGACCTTGGTGGAAATATTGGTCACGCGCATGGCAAAAGCCACGTTTTCATACACGGTCATGGTGGGGATCAGGCGGAAGTCCTGGAACACCACACCCATCTGGCGGCGCATGTAGGGCACCTTGCGGCGGCGCAGCTTGGTCAGGTCCTGGCCGTTGATGAAGACCTTGCCCTCGGTGGGCTTTTCTTCCATGAGCATGAGCTTGAGGAAGGTGGATTTGCCCGCGCCGGAGTGGCCCAGGATAAAGACGAATTCCCCTTCTTCGATCTGGATATTGATATCTTCGAGGGCGACGTTCTCGTCGCTCTGCGTTTCATACACTTTGGATACGTGTTCAAATTGAATCATGGCATTCTCCTGCGCTTCTCGACACTTCCCTGCCCCAAAACGGGCAGAACGATACAGATACTAATGTACCATGAATCCCTGCCTGCGTCAAGATTGCCGCAGGCGGACTTCTCTTGTACAAACGTGATTTTCGCGGTACAGACCGGCAGTTGTGATAAGTTTGTAAAATTTGGGAAAGGAGCCTTCTTTTATCCTGAACGGATTTTTCGGGCCCGCGTCACAGCAAAAACGGAGCACAAGAAAAAGCGCTCCGATCCAAAGGAGCGGAGCGCCGGAAAGGTATGATTCTCAGTATTTGGCCGGATTTGCGGACAGATACTTCTTGACCATCAGGGCCACCTTGAATACGATGGCATCATCGAACTTGCGCAGATCAAGGCCGGTGAGCTTCTTGATCTTCTCCAGACGGTAAACCAAGGTGTTGCGGTGCACGAACAGGCCGCGGCTGGTTTCGGACACGTTGAGGTTGTTCTCAAAGAAGCGCTGGATGGTGAACAGCGTTTCGGAGTCCAGGCTGTCGATGCTGTCCTGCTTGAAGACTTCATGCAGGAAGGCTTCGCACAGGGTGGTGGGCAGCTGGTAGATCAGGCGGGCAATGCCCAGGTGATCGTAGGAGATGACCTGCTTTTCGGTGTCGAAAACCTTGCCCACTTCCATGGCGATCTGGGCTTCCTTGAAGCTGGCCGCCAGATCCTTGATGTTGCCGATGGGGGTACCGATGCCCACCACGGCTTTAATGTAATGCTCGCCCTGCAGGTTGTCCACGATGGAGGCCGCCAGCTTTTCCATATCCCGGGTGCTGGTGTCGGGGCGGATTTCCTTGACCAGGACGGTATCGCTCTCGCTGATATTGAAGACGAAGTCCTTCTGTTTGTCCGGGAACAGGCCGCTGACCACATCATAGGCGGAAATATCATTGCCGCTGGTGACACGGATGAGCAGGACAACCCGCTGCACATCAGACACAAAATGCAGCTCCCGGGCCTTGGCGTAGATATCGCCGGGCAGGATATTGTCCAGCACCACGTTCTTGATGAAGTTGGTCTTGTCGAACTTCTCGTCGTGGTACTGCTTGATGCTCTGCAGGCTGATGGACAGCAGCGCCGCGAACTGGCTGGCGGTGGTATCGCTGCCCTCCACAAAGACGGCGTAATCGTTGTGCTTGGCGTTGGAGAACTGGTGATAGGCGTAGCCGTCCTTGACAAAGGCGTCCCCCGCCGTCAGCCGGCTGGCCGCAAAGCCTTCCCGCACTTCGCCGATCTGCCCCAGCTCGGAGCAGGAGATCACAGCCCCCGTTTCATCCACCACACCCACAACGCGGTCGATTGCGTCCTTCATCTGGTAGACCACATTTTGGAATACCCTGTTTGCCATAAGCTGCCTCTCCTTACCATTGTGCTGAATGACCAAACCGCCGCATGAATTCCTGCCGGCCACTCTGCCGTTATTTTGACCCAAAGCGACGGGTCCCTGATGTATATTTTACACAATCAACTTGACTTTTGCAACATATTTCAACGAGAATTTCAATATTTTCTTGTGTAGTTTTGTTTTGGCGCCTTTTTTGCCTGTTTTTTCAGGAAAAACAGGAGGCTGTTTTTTCCGTCAAAATGCCAATGTCCGGCCAAAAAGCCGGACATTGCGTAACAAAAACCGCTTGCAGCGTTATTTTTGTTCCTTCTTCTGCTCTTCCATGGCACCGGTACCGCCTTCCACCACGCCGCGGCGTTCAAACACGTAGGTGATGGAACGGAAGAAGATGGCCAGATCCTTGCGGAAGGTGATGTCGGCAGCATATTCGCCATCATAGCGGGCCTTCACGTCAATGGGCAGCTCGTCCCGGCCGTTGACCTGGGCAAGGCCGGTCAGTCCCGGGCGGATATCGTTGGCGTGCACCGCGTCCCGGGCCTCAATGAGATCATACTGGTTGTACAGAGCCGGACGGGGGCCGATGATGCTCATCTGCCCTGCCAGGATGTTGTAGATCTGGGGCAGTTCGTCCAGGCTGGTGCGGCGCAGGAAAGCCCCGCTTCTGGTGATGTAGGAATTGGCGTTTTTAAGTAGATGGGTGGGCACGTCGTGGGGCGTGTCCCCCCGCATGGTGCGGAATTTCAGAATGTTGAAATGGGTCTTGTGGGCCCCCACCCGCCGCTGCTTGAAAAACACCGGGCCCGGGGAGTCGATCTTGATCCAGATGGCCAGAATCGCCATGGGAATGGCCAGCACCACCGCCGCCACCGCCGAGAGAAGCAGATCCAGCAGGCGCTTGATATAATTACGATACATCCTTGCCCTCCTTTTTGCTCTCCATGACGGCCTGTTGCTGGGCCACCGCGTGTTCGATCTCACTCTTGTCAATGATGGACGTATTGCCGTGGGCCGCACTGACGGTATGGTCCTCGTTCAGTTTGCGGTTGGGATGGTACCGCCCCACAATCCGCTGCAGGCCCATGACCACCGCTTCGTCGTTGTGCTCAGCACAGACCTGCAGGTTCTGCAATTCTTCATAGAAATGGGCCAGGTCGATTTCCATGGGCGGCGCGATGAAGATCTTGTTGTGGGCGGTGCTGAGCATCTTGTCCTGCTCGGAATCCAGCATGAGCTCCTCGTACAGCTTTTCGCCGGGGCGCAGGCCGGTGATCTCGATGGGGATATCCACCCCGGGCTCATACCCGTAGAAGCGGATGAGCCGGTTGGCCAGATCCATGATGCGCACCGGCTCGCCCATATCCAGCACATAGATGCTGCCGCTCTTGGCCAGACCGCCGGCCTGCAGCACCAGCTGGGCGGCCTCGGTGATGGTCATGAAATAGCGGACGATGTCCGGGTGGGTGATGGTCACGGGGCCGCCCCGCTTGATCTGTTCTTCAAACAGCGGAATGACGCTGCCGTGGCTGCCCAGCACGTTGCCGAAGCGCACCGCCATGCACTTCATGGTGGTGTTGCTGGCAAAGGTCTGGATGAGCATTTCACAGATGCGCTTGGTGCAGCCCATGACGTTGGTGGGGTTCACCGCCTTGTCGGTGGACAGCTGCACGAACCGCTCCACATCATGCTCGGCGGCGGAGGTCAGCAGATTCTTGGTGCCGAAAACATTGTTCTTTACCGCTTCGGCAGGGCTGGTCTCCATCAGGGGCACATGTTTGTGGGCCGCCGCATGGAAAACCACCGAAGGATGATAGGTTTCAAATACCTCGTCCAGGCGGGCTTTGTCCCGGATGGAGCCGATGAGGGTGATGATGTGGGCGTCGGCGCCGTACTTGTTGCGCAGCTCCATCTCCAGCTCATAGGCGCAGTTTTCGTAGATATCGAAGATCAGCAGCTGGCGGGGGCTGTAGCGCATGATCTGGCGGC
>CALXHN010000170.1 GCA_944388105.1 uncultured Gemmiger sp.
CTGCGGATGGGCTTGTCGCCGAAACGCAGGTGGCTGATGGTCACGCCGCCGGTCTTCTTGGAGTCATACTGGAAGTACGCCTGAATGTACTTGTCGGTATGGTCGCCGATGATCTTGGTGGAGTTCTTGTTGGCGCCGACAGTGCCGTCGCCGCCCAGGCCCCAGAACTTGCACTCCTTGGTGCCGGGAGCGGAGGTGATGGGAGCGGGCTTGACTTCGGGCAGGCTCAGGTTGGTGACGTCGTCCACGATGCCGATGGTGAAGCGGGCCTTGGGGGCATCCTTCTCCAGTTCCTTGTACACGGCAAAGACGCTGGACGGCGGGGTGTCCTTGGAGCCCAGGCCGTAACGGCCGCCGGTCAGGACGATGTCGTTCAGGCCGGCCTCACGCAGAGTGGCGGCCACATCCAGGTACAGGGGCTCGCCCAGGGAGCCGGGCTCCTTGGTGCGGTCCAGAACGGCGATCTTCTTGACGGTCTTGGGCAGGACCTTCAGCAGGGCTTCGGAGACCCAGGGACGATACAGGCGGACCAGAACCAGGCCGACCTTCTCACCCTTGGCGGTCAGGTAGTCGATGACTTCCTCGGCCACGTCGCAGATGGAGCCCATGGCGATGATGACGCGGTCAGCGTCCTCGGCGCCGTAGTAGTTGAACAGATCGTAGTTGGTGCCGATCTTGGCGTTGATCTTGTCCATGTACTTCTTGACAACGGCGGGCAGGGCATTGTAAGCGCTGTTGCAGGCCTCACGATGCTGGAAGAAGATATCGCCGTTTTCATGGCTGCCGCGGGTCTTGGGATGCTCGGGGTTCAGTGCAGCGGCGCGGAATTCCTCCACAGCCTTCATGTTGCACATTTCCTTCAGATCCTCGTAGTCCCACTTCTCGATCTTCTGGATCTCATGAGAAGTACGGAAGCCGTCGAAGAAGTTCACGAAGGGAACGCGGCCCTCAATGGCGGACAGATGCGCCACGGGGGACAGGTCCATGACTTCCTGGGGGTTGGATTCCGCCAGCATGGCGAAACCGGTCTGGCGGGTGGCGTAAACGTCGCTGTGATCGCCGAAGATGTTCAGCGCATGGGTCGCGACGGTACGGGCGGAAACGTCAAAGACGCAGGGCAGGCCCTCGGCCGCGATCTTGTACATGTTGGGGATCATCAGCAGCAGGCCCTGGGACGCGGTGAAGGTGGTGGTGATGGCACCGGTGCCCAGAGAGCCGTGCACGGCGCCGGCCGCACCGGCCTCGGATTCCATCTCAACGACCTTGACCTGGTTGCCGAAGATGTTCTTCAGCCCCGCGGCGCTCCACTGGTCAACGGTGTCGGCCATCGGGCTGGAGGGGGTGATGGGGTAGATGGCAGCTACGTCGGTGAACGCATACGCTACGTGGGCCGCAGCGGTGTTGCCATCCATGGACTGTTTTGCTCTTGGCATGTTTCTTCCTCCGTTTACTTCGGTGTGCCGAAGGCCGCCAAAGCCTAGAGACCCACCAATTTGGATTCAGCACCCGCACACGGGCATACGGGGCCCACGGACAGACCATGGCCCCGTACACTCAGTTTGCAGGAGAAAGTTTCCCCGCGCCGCAGCCCGTTTGTCGGGCAGCCCTGCGGTACAGGAACGCTTTTGCTTGCTCTCATTTTACCAAATTTGTTCCCGTTTCGTAAAGTAGTATTGCATAGAATGTTGTACGATTTTTTTGTTAAAATATTGGCAATTTGACGATTCTCTTGTGGAATGTTACCGTATTTTGCACTAGACCCTTGTGGAATAGATAGATATTTTGTATAATTCATCTTGTTGTCCCCCTATTTGACCGTATACAGACGATTTTTGGGATGCGCCGGGGTGATTTTCCCCCTTGCAAATTCCCGGAAATGTGGTAAAATAGGGGTCCGGGTGGTTAGCATTAACTAACCACCCGGCTGGAAGGTCCTGCCTGCGTTGCCTCAGCAACATTCCCGGCCCCCCGCCGGGGGTATACTGAGGACAGCACCCGGGACCGCGACCCCATCAGACCGCGCACCCCGCGTGTTTGGAACCACCCTTTTTTCCCTTTTTATAAGGAGGTACCGTCGATGTACAATTATCCCCAGTGGGAAGGCTTTGAAGGCCGCATCTGGAAAGAGGAAGTCAACGTCCGGGATTTTATCCAGAAGAACTACCGCCCCTATGACGGGGATTCTTCCTTCCTGGCCGGTCCCACCGAAGCCACCAACAAGCTGTGGGGCGCTTTGCAGGAACTGCAGAAGGAAGAGCGCGCCAAGAACGGCGTGCTGGACATGGAGACCGAGGTCGTCTCCGGCCTGACCGCCTACGGCCCCGGCTACATCAAAGAGGACCTGAAAGATCTGGAGCAGATCGTGGGTCTGCAGACCGACAAGCCCCTGAAGCGTGCCTTCATGCCCTACGGCGGCATCAAGATGGCGGAGCAGGCCTGCACCACCTACGGCTACCAGCCCAGTGAGAAGCTGCACGAGATCTTTACCAAATATGCCCGCACCCACAACCAGGCGGTGTTTGACGCCTACACCCCCGAGATGAAGAAGGCCCGTCACAGCCACATCATCACCGGCCTGCCCGACACCTACGGCCGCGGCCGCATCGTGGGCGACTACCGCCGTGTGGCCCTGTACGGCATCGACCATCTGATCGCCGCCAAGCAGGAGGACTTTGCCAACTGCGGCGACGGCACCATGACCGACGACGTCATCCGTCTGCGGGAGGAGATCGCCCTGCAGATCAACGCCCTGAAGGGGATGAAGGAGATGGCCGCCATCTACGGCTACGACATCTCCGCCCCCGCCAAGGACGCCAAGGAAGCTGTCCAGTGGCTGTACTTCGGCTATCTGGCCGCCATCAAGACCCAGAACGGCGCCGCCATGAGCGTGGGCCGCATCTC